>CALEKA010000037.1 GCA_937898715.1 uncultured Prevotella sp. | reverse complement strand
CTTCTCTCGCCTTGCACTATCTTTCATGCTATGCAAGATAGGCTGCGGCTCGGAAGAGCGAGTAAAAAACAAGTTTTTTCCTTTGCTCTTCTCTCGCCTTGCACTATCTTTCATGCTATGCAAGATAGGCTGCGGCTCGGAAATAAAAACAAAAGCAAGCTTTTATTTTGTATTTCTCTCGCCTTGCACTATCTTTGCATTAAGATAGCTAATAGTAGAGTAATACATAAGAGGAATCCTTGTTTGCTCGCTTTGTACTACCTTTATATATAAGAAACTTTGTTATGCAAAATAATGAGAATGTAAAGCAAATCAATGCCTTTGCTATGCGTAATGGTATAGTATTGGGACTATTTGGCATCCTTTCGCTTGTGGTGTTTAAGTGGTCGTTCTCTGTACCTTTCTGTTCAACGCTCTTTGGCGTGATGCTATTGTGCAGTCCCATCTTAGCAACGTATCAGACCATTCGCTTCCGTCAATCGATCGCTGGTGAAGTGTCAGAATTTGGCTTTATGCGCGGATTCTTGCATGCTCTCTTTACGGGATTCTATGCTTCGGTGTGGGTGGCATTGTTTACTTTTGTCTATCTACAGTACTTCGACCATGGAAGTATATTTGCAGCTTATGGTCATTCGCTCGACACGCCTGAAATGAAGACTTATCTTCAGCAATCGGGCATGAATGCACAATTGTCGCAACTGACAGGGCGGAGCGGAGTACAAGGTCTGGTGGAAGCTATGCAAAGCCTTGGAGCTACAACCTACGCGTCGCTCTCGCTCTATTCGTCTATGATATTCGGTCCTGTGATAGCTGCGGTAATAGGCTTAATCACAAGGAAGTGAAGCATGAAGCAAGGTTGATGCCTTTATAAGTAAGAAGAAAATATCATCTCATGGATTATAAATACGATATATCAGTAGTAGTGCCTCTCTTCAATGAGGCAGAAAGTCTTCCAGAACTCTATGCTTGGATAAAGCGCGTAATGGAAGCACATAAGTTTACGTTTGAAATTATCTTTGTCAACGATGGCAGTACAGACAATTCTTGGCAAGTAATCGAAGGTTTTGCCGAGGAAGATGCTCATGTGCATGGTATCAAGTTTCGTAGGAACTATGGCAAGAGTCCTGCGCTTTTCTGCGGCTTCCGTGCTGCAAAGGGTAGGGTAGTCATTACGATGGATGCCGACTTGCAGGATTCGCCTGATGAGATACCAGAGCTGTATCGCATGATTACGGAAGATGGATACGACTTGGTATCGGGCTACAAGCAGAAACGCTATGATCCACTGTCGAAGACCATTCCTACTAAACTCTTCAATGCTACCGCTCGCAAGGTGAGCGGCATTCATAATCTACACGATTTCAACTGCGGACTCAAAGCCTACCGCAATGAGGTGGTGAAGAACATCGAAGTATATGGCGAGATGCACCGCTACATACCTTACTTAGCAAAAAATGCCGGATTCGATAAGATAGGCGAGAAAGTGGTGCACCATCAAGCTCGTAAGTTTGGTAAGACCAAGTTTGGTGGCCTCAATCGTTTCGTTAATGGCTACTTAGACTTGCTCTCTCTATGGTTCCTCAATAGTTTCGGCTTGAAGCCTATGCACGTGTTTGGCTTCTTAGGCTCATTGATGTTCTTCCTCGGATTTGTGTCATGTCTCATTGTTGGTGGTGTAAAGTTAGCACATATCTTGACTTCTACGCCTGCTCCCTTGGTGGCTCATTCTCCCTACTTCTTCATCGCTCTGACCATGATGATATTGGGCACACAACTCTTCGTAGCAGGATTCCTTGGTGAACTTATCAGCCGCAATGCTGCAGGAAGAAACGATTATCAGATAGAAAAAGAAATTTAGCATACAGAGAAATGCAGCCTTTCGATAAGAATACAAATGGACTCCTTCAGAGGAAATCCAGAATGGGGCGCACTTCGTTGAGGGCGAGTCGCTATGTGGTGACCGCCCTTGTTGTGGTAGGGGCTTTAGGCGCTTTACTGCCCTCATGCTCCAATATAGACTGTCCACTCGATAATGTGGTGAGAATGCAGTGCAATCTCTACTTGAAGTCGCCTCAGAGTGCCTATACGCTAAGCGAAGAACTCACCGTGACACCCGCAGGGCGTGATACGGTGTTGCTCAACAAGGCTACGGGTATCAAGAGTTTTCTCCTGCCTCTCAAGGAAGGCGATGTGAAGGATACCTTGCTTCTTCATTGGGCAAACGCTGAAGGGCAGACTGCCACGGACACACTCTTCGTGGACCACACGCTTCAGCCCCATTTTGAGTCGCTCGATTGCCCATCGTCTGTATTCCACACCATAACCTCAGTGCGGACCACTTCGCATTCGCTGTCGGAAATGCCTCTTACTATCGACAGTGTATCCTTGGTGCGCGCGTTAGTCAATTACGATGATGTTGAAAACATTCGCATTTTCCTTCGTACTGCTGATAGCAAGTAGTATCTGCTCCGCAGTCAAGGCACAGACGCCCATACTCTATGCTGACAGCGTGCGCACAGAGAAACCACGGAAGAAGGCACCAAAGCAAACTCAAAAGGTGCAACAGACGCAGGCGGACAAGCAACAGGTGCGAGGCGTGCAATATTCCTCACCCGAGGAAGCGGCTGCTGCACTTGAGGCGCAAAAGAGGCTACCTCTTTTGGCTGGTGTAAGCGTTTCGGCAGATGTATGTGGCGCAGTGATGGCGGCTTGTACGCCTTACGGACAATATGAAGCTGCCGCCCGACTCAACCTCTACGGACGCTACTTCCCTATATTTGAAATAGGTATGGGAGTGAGCAATCATACCAATGAGACGACCGACCTGCATTACAAGGTACACTCGCCTTACTATCGCATTGGTATGGATTACAATGTGGCAAAGAATGTGCGGGGTGCAGGTCGCATCTTCGTGGGTCTTCGTTATGCATTCTCTACTTATAAATACGATGTAGATGGCCCCGATCGACAAGATCCCATCTATGGTACAACCATTCCTTTCCGTTTTGAGGGCGTGCGTGGCACCAATCATTGGGGAGAAGCTGTGTTCGGACTTGAAGCGCGCGTATGGGGAATGCTTCATTTAGGATGGAGCATTCGCTATCGTATGCGTATCTATAATAAGAAGAATGCGTTGGGCAATTCTTGGTATGTACCAGGCTATGGCAAGAATGATACGCATGCTATTGGTGGAACTTTTAACGTGATATTTGATATATGAACAAGAAAAGAATCATAGGAGGCATATTCCTCCTATTCCTTATATTTGCCACAATTTGGATCGTGCGCTTTCGTGGCACGGCTACGCTTCGTACGGCAGAGGGGACCATCTTTGGAACAACCTACCATATCAAGTATGAAGCTTCCCAAGCGCTCGATAAGGAAATCCTTGATGAACTCAATCGCGTGGATGTTAGTCTCTCTGTCTTCAATCAGCAGAGTGCAATCTCCCTTGTCAATCAAGGAAAGCCTCAGACTGATGCTATGCTCTATGAGGTATTGGTGAAGGCTCATGCCATCAGTGAGGCCACAGGTGGAGCGTTCGACGTGACAGTTATGCCCTTGGTCAACGCTTGGGGCTTTGGTTTTAAGAAAGGACAATTCCCGTCAGATAATCAGGTAGATTCACTCCGCACCTTAGTGGGATATAATAAAGTGGTGCTCAATGAGAAGACACAGCAAGTCTCTACTTCAGCAAAAGGTGTGATGATCGACTGTGGCGCTATTGCTAAAGGTTATGGTGTAGACAGAGTGGCCAAGGTGTTGCGCGATCATGGCGTGCTGAACTATATGGTCGAGATTGGCGGAGAGGTAGTGACCAAAGGTCGCAATCCTGAGGGACATGATTGGCAGATCGGTGTGAGTAAGCCCATTGATGGCGCTGATCCGAGCAAGGGTGACCTTCAGACCGTGTTGAGCTTAAACAATGCTGCACTTGCCACAAGCGGTAATTATCGCAACTTTTATGAGCACAATGGTCGCAAGTATGCACATACGATAGATCCTCGTACAGGCCGTCCGGTGCAGCATTCCTTGCTCTCTGCAACGGTGATGGCGCCCGATTGTGCCACAGCCGATGCTTATGCCACAGCCTTTATGGTACTTGGACTCGATGGCGCAAAGAAGGTGCTTGCTACTCATAAGGAATTGCGTGCCTATCTGATCTATGCCAACGAAAAAGGACAACTCTGCACATACGTTGACCGCATGCCTGTAGAGAAATAGAATGGCTATTCTTTATTGTGCAGAACCTCTTTAGTTCTGTGGCCGAAGCGTCTCGCGTCGGCATCTTGTGCAATCCAACATGCAAATCATATGTTAATTACATATTATGCCTACGCGAGACGCGTCGCCCACAGAACTATTTAGGCCTTTAAAATCTCAATTGGTAGAAGCCTTGCTATTGTATATAAGTAATATCTCGCCTTGTAGTTGTTTATTATCAACGTTCTATGGACCATTCATTCTCAAATCGATTGCTCTTGGTGCCTTTATTCCAAGGTTTCAGCCGATTGGACTTTCTTGATATCGTAGAGAAGACTCCTTTCGACTTCCGCACGCTGAAGCCGAAAGAGATTGTTGTGCGCCAAGGTGAAGAGAGTCACCGACTCTGCATTTTGCTTGGCGGGGAATTAGAATGTGAATCAGAAAGTCCAGAGCATACTTATCGAATCAAGGAAAGCATGCATGCCCCGTGGGTGATGCAACTCGATTGTCTGTTTGGCTTGCACAATACATATCGTTATACAGTGCGTTCGCTGGTGGAATCGCAACTCGTCATGCTCGACAAGCAAAGTGTGCGCCGCCTATTAATGCAATATCCAGCTTTTCAAATCAACTTCTACAACATGTTGAGCACAGCGGCTCAGCATGCTACCACTATGTTATGGCTGAAGCGCGCAGAAAACGAGAGAGAGCGTTTTGTCATGTTTCTTCACCGCCGCTGTTTGCGTCCTATAGGACCCAAGAAACTCTACATCCGCATGGAAGAACTGGCACAAGAATTAGGAACTACTCGTCTGCGAGTATCTCGTATGCTTCTCTCCATGTCTGAAGACGGATTGTTAGACTATTCGCGTGGTGTCATTACTATTCCCGCTTTGGAAAAGTTGTAAGGAGGGGATAGCTTACTTGAGAATAATCTCACATGTATCAGATGAACAAATCACAAAGTAATCTTAATTTCCGTATTCTGTTGGATTCACGCCAAGGTTGTGCAAATCGTAACGACTGAAATAAGCTGGTGACGAGAAGTTGAACATATCTGAAATTTTCACGAACGACAACGTCTTATCGCGCAAAAGTTGGGAAATCTCAAGCGCGGTGTAGCGGTCTATCCAGAAGTTGGCTGCATAACCCTCACTGCATTCGAAGTAAATCAGCAGATTATTCTCGCTGGTCTCTACAATGGTGGCTTCTTCGACGTGGCAGCCTTCTATGGTGGAACTTGTCTCCGCATTTTCCACGGCTTGCAGCGATTCTCTGAGGATATGGATTTCTCTCTTCTATCTCCAAGCGACAAATTTGATTTTACGCAGTACTTTCAGCCTATTGTTGACCAATTCGCGATGGTGGGACGTGATGTAGAAATCAAAAAGAAGGACAAGCAAAATTTTGGTAAGGTTGAATCTGCATTTCTGAAAGACAATACCGATGTGTATGATATTACGTTTCAAACAGAGAAATCGGTAAAGATAAAAATAGAGGTAGACACTCACCCGCTTCTTAAGTTCAACACTGAACAGAATTTACTCTTGCTTCCACAGTCGTTCATGACTCGTTGCTTCACGCTACCTAACCTATTTGCCGGCAAAATGCATGCTCTTGTTTATCGGGCATGGAAAAAGCGTGTCAAGGGGCGTGACTGGTACGACTTCGAATGGTATGTTCGCCATAATATAATGTTGGACTTCACACATCTGCAGGAACGAACTTTGCAATTCAACCAGGAGAGAATTACCAAGGAGTCTTTCCTTGAGAAGCTGAACTACCGTCTATCTACTGCCGATATTAATCAGGTAAAGGCTGACGTATTGCCATTCATTCGTAACCCCAAGGAACTTGATATCTGGTCGAACGACTATTTCCTTCAACTCGCAAGGATGATTCGATTTGAGTGAGTCATCAGCCGCATGAGCATCATTTACTCATCGACTACAAGCTATGCGACATCTCAAACAAAGCCCAAGAAATAGCGATAACCTGTAGACTGTTTCATTCGAAAAGCACAACAACGTCGAGGCGATAATCTTTCAGTACTGCTTTCATACGAGGAACAACAAAACCAGATACCGCGGACTTATCAAGCACAAGATGCAGGCTCTTGCACGTTGTGCATGGATTAATGTGCGCCGACTTCTGCTATTTGACCTTGAAATGGCTCTCCAGAGAGCATAAAATGTTTCAAAGACCGCATTTTCCCCATAAAAGGGGTATATATCAGTCAGTATGCGTCTATATCGACCATAAAAAGTCTATTCCTGCCACATGGCTGATTTGAGAGTTAACGGCCAATGCTGGAATTTAATATCACACAGAGGTCAATGTTCAATCAAATTAGACCACTTTCCCAAGTGGATTCAAATATAAAAATATTTTAGATCACTTTTTATAACCTCAGACCTTGAAACTCGAAACTAAGAGACCTTAGCTGCGGCTAACAGCTTTCACGCCCTTGACCGTACGAAGCTTCTTGATAAGCCCGGTAAGCCGTTGCGTATCGTCTACGAGAATGGTGAGTATACCAGAGAAGAGTCCATCGTTGGAGTCGATATTGATGCTACGAAGCATGATGTGCTCTTCTTTTGAGATGATAGAAGTAATGTTGTTGACGATGCCTAAGTCGTCTTGTCCCACTACATGGAGCGTGATAGGGTATGAGCCTTGGCCTTTTCCTGCCCAACGTGCTTTCACGATGCGATAGCCAAATCGCTGGCGAAGGGCAGGAGCGTTGGGGCAACTCGTGCGGTGAATCTTGATGCCACCGCTTACAGGTACAAAGCCAAAGATATCGTCGCCATAGACGGGATTGCAGCAACGCGCGAGTTGATAGTCAAGACCTTTTAGATCGCGGCCGATGACCAGCTCATCTTGCTCGCCCTTGGCTTTCATGCCAATCTCGCTCTCCATGCTAAACTCTTCAGCAGAACGAGTAGCCGCACGTTCGGCAAGTCCTTGTTCGCGTTTGCCGAGTTCGAGATACGTATCAAGCGCCTTGTTGATATCCACCTTCTCATTGCCGAGATCGCGGAAGAAGTCGAAACTCTCTTTGTATCCCAACTTCTTGATAAGCTGATTGATGAGGCCTTCGTCCCAATCAATCTTGCGGTTCTTCATCTTACGTTCCAGAATTTCCTTGCCCAAGGCAATCTCGCCAGCTGTGAGTTCGCGTACAGCAGAGCGTATCTTAGAGCGTGCGTGGTTTGACTGAGCGATATTGATCCATTCGGGCTTAGGCTTCTGTGTGCTCGATGTGAGGATTTCTACGGTCTGTCCGCTTTCCAGCGGTTGACGGATGGAGAAGTTTTTGCCATCGATACGTCCGCCTACGCAACGGTTTCCCACTCCAGTATGGATGGTATAAGCAAAGTCGAGCACCGTAGAGTGGGGTGGTAGATGATAGAGGTCGCCCTTGGGAGAGAATACGTAGACATCGCGCTCCTTGAGATCGCTGGATAGACTTTGCGTGAGGAGTCCTTCATTGCCAGTCTCAAGGGCAGAACGTATGTCGGCCAACCATGAGTCGACTCCTCCGCCGCTACTCTTTACGCCTTTGTAACGCCAGTGCGCAGCCAGTCCGTGTTCAGCTATCTCGTCCATACGCTCGGTACGGATTTGCACTTCTACCCACTTGTCTTCAGGCCCCTTTACGGTGATATGTAGACTTTCGTAACCATTGCTTTTGGGCACGGTGAGCCAGTCACGCAGACGCTTTAGATTGCTTTCATACTTGTTGGTGATGAGAGAGAATACTTTCCAGCATTGCTCTTTTTCCTTGTCGAGTGGTGAATCCAGAATGATACGGATGGCAAAAAGGTCGTATACGCCGTTGAAGCCACATTGTTGCTTCTTCATCTTTTGCCAGATAGAGTGGATGCTTTTCGTGCGTCCTTTCATGTGGTATTTCAATCCCTCATGATCGAGCATTTGTCGTATAGGCGCAATGAATCGTTCGATATAAGCATCACGCGCACGCTTTGTAGCATTAAGGTTCTCCTTAATCATATAGTAAGCGTCGTGCTCAAGATACTTCAAGCTCAAGTCCTCAAGTTCGCTTTTAAGCTTGTAAAGTCCCAGTTTGTGAGCTAAAGGAGCATACAAGTAGGCAGCTTCGGTAGAAACGCGACGTTGAGCCATTACATTCTCTACATCTTTAATATGGCGCATCAAGTTCACACTGTCTGCAATCAGCATAAGAATAATGCGCATGTCGCCGGCTTGTGATACCAACAGATTTCTAAAATTGTCGGTGCGCATAGCCTCGGTCTTCACTTCGATGGCTTCTACACGAAGGAATCCGCGCAGCGTTTCTGCTACATCCTTTCCAAAGAAACGCTCTACTAAAGCACATTGCTCTGGCTTACGAATAACGGATCGTAGCATATAAGCTGTCAAGGCATGACCTCTAAGCCCAATCTCATTGACGGCTAAGAGGATGCTTTGTACGGCCATGACCACACGGCTGAATCCAAATTCGTCACGTGCCAATTGCTCATCAGTAGCAACTGCGCTATCTATAAAGTCGGCAAGTTTACGTGCTTCGTCTGCTTGCGGACGGACGTGCTCTTTCTGATACAAGGCATGGAGTGAGGCGATAAAAGCGCTACGCTCGGCTTGATGCAATTGCTGATTGTTGTCCATAAGCGTTTAGTTGGTTGGATTTATTAGATACTATTATTATATAGGCTATTGCATGGTCTGCGCATAGAATGCTTGCTGTCAGATTGCTAAACTGCCTATCTCTTGTGCAAAAGTAAGCATTTTTCGTTTGTAGTGTATCTCTACATAGCATTATTTGCGAAATCGATACTCATAGCAGTCGTCCCAACTATCGGCTTCATAGTGCCCTACTAAACCTGGATTGCTGAGAAGTTCTTGGCAAGCGCGAGGTCCGTATACTCGTATGACTCCACTGTGATCAGCTCGACCAAAGGTCTCTATTTCAGAAGGAGCCGCAATGAGCACCTCTTCCTGCCCATCGGTGAGGAAAGGTATGGCATGCTTGGCATTGATGTTCTCCTCGTTGTTGGGCGCATAGCGTAGGATACGCGGATTGTTGCTGCAGTTCCAATGGAAGGAATCGGTGCGTTCAAGATTCTCGATAGGATAGCCCGACCATACATATATAATATAGGTGGCGAGCATAGCGATGGTCCATATTCTCTTAAGGGGTGCTTTCCCCAATTGCCATGCAACGATTATTAGCAAGGTGGGGAGACAAGCTGAGATGTAGCGTGTAAACTTCCATGGAGAAACGTAGAGCACTATGAGGAACCATACGACTGTACAAACGGCTATCCATCGGAAGTCGTGAGACATGATTGGGGAGTTTCGTTCCTTGCGATGTTTCCATCTATGATTGATTGCAAAGATTATCCCCAAAGCAATGAAAGGCGTAAGTATGTATTTCCCTGCGAAATAGAATAGAGCAAATAGCGAAACTTTAAGGTTGGTAACGAAATCCGTACCTCTCGTATTGCGAGATACATCAGCAAGACGGTCGTCGTGCAAGAAATTGAAGAATCCCTTATAAAATGCGAGACACAGCAGAATGCAGCCCATGGCAAGAATGACGAACTTCCACCATTCGTACTGCCTCCTTTCTTGCACGAAGCGTAGGGCGAGGAATGCTCCAGTAAATAGTAAACAGATAGCATTGAAGTAGCCTACAGATAAGAGAAGAGCACTGAGTAAGCAGCCGATGGCAAGGCGTTTAGCTGAAAGTGCATTCTCTTTACACATTAATCGCTGGCACACGTCAAGACACCATAGCGTCCACAAAGTGAAGAATGCTTCGGCCATAGCATATTCGCGGGCCAAAACACTATTGGATATAGATACGGGGCAGACACAATAGATTAGAAGCAGCAAACTGAGCGTGCGATTAAATCCTTTATGGGAAGAGGGGTAAACCTTTCGGAAAAGCATGCACAATGCAATGAACGTAAGCGCATAAAAGGCAAGGTTGAGCATACCCTCACGCTGAATAGCTGCCTTCATGGTAGGTGGCATTCCTATCGAAACGCATCGAAGTGCCATGTAGTAAAGACTGGCATGCGAGCCATCTCGATTGTTGTGCCAAAGTGCAGAGATGTCGTCGGCAAAGCCTTGCCATCCGCCTTTGTCGTCGTGAAAAAGAAGTGTGCGGAGATCCTTTCCTGTATAGATTTTGTGAAGTTGGTATACGTTGTTGCCCCATCCGGGCTGGTTGTAAGCCAGCGAATAGGAGGTAAGTTCGTCGCCATAGAGATTCTCTTTCTCATGAATAAACCATACACGGGTGAAAAGTCCCAAGAGAAAGATAAGAATGATATATCGTGAGGAAGAAAAGGAAAAGTGTCTTTGCATAAGTTGTTGAAGAGAATGAGATGAATAAGACAGGGATTAGTAAGTATTAAGTATAAAGTATTAAGTATTACATTCTTGCCAGAATGAGATGAATAATAAAGGGATTAGTAACCCAGCAAATGTCGGATAGCTGCTATCGGATGATGCCAAAGCATGCGCGGACCGCTAAATCGCATGACAGCAGCAATAGACTCTCGCATATCGGGACGATAGCAATGGATGGGGCATGATTGGCAAGTGCTCTTCTGATCGCCAAATTTACAGCGGCTTAGGCGTAGCAAAGCATAGTCTTGCAATGCTTGACATTGCTGGCACAAGCGTCCATCGTGGTAGCCATGGTGGTGCTTGCAGTAGATCTGTATCATGTGGCAGACGGTAGTCTTCTCTCTGTCAATTCTATTCATAGGGTCTTAAATGGTGCATATACATATAAGAGTGGGGATTCATTCGCGTCTCAAATGTAAAATATTTGCTTGAAAGGTCACCCGATTGGTCTTATAATGATTATAGCGCAAAGTTAAACAAATATGGCTGAAACACAATGAAATCGGGGCAAATACTCCCATATGGGGTATATGCTCCCGATTTCAAGAATCGCAGTCTTTCTAAAATAGAAGAATGTACCTTTATATAATAAGGAGTCAATCCTTATTTCGTAATTTTTATTACTTGTCCTTGAATATTGCGCAAAAGATAGATGCCTTTGTAGACTTTATTACTCATAAATTCGCTGAAAGAAGTCTTTCCTAAATGGATACCAGCTGTGGTGTATACATCTACTATGTCGTCAGCCTTCGGCATTTCAACAGATGTAATTCCAGAAGGAATTGATAGGTCAACTTTCTGCCAGGCGGTCCAATCAGATGAGGCTTTACCCTTTACGGCTTGTACGCGCCATAGGTAAGTGCCATTAGCGCTTAAGTCTGTAATTTCTTGATGATTAGTGGTAATTCCGCTGAATGACTTTACTGCATGACGCATTACCTTCTGCTGTGATGAGGCATCTGCTGAAGTTAATTCTTCTTCAGAGAAATCACCATTGTAGATGCTCACAGCATTGATATAAGCACGCTTGGTAGGTACAAATCGTACTTTGTATTTTCCTGGAGTAATGTCGTCGAAGCAAATTGCTTGTAATGCACCTGTGATGCTGATTGATTTAGAACTTACTTCAGAGCCAGATTCATTGAGCAACTTCACTGTGATAGTATTAGCATCATTGCCATATTGCTTGAAGCGTGCACCGATTGTGATAGAAGTATTTTCCGCTTCAAATGCGGGAGAAGTGAGGTTACCAGTAGCTTTTGAAGAACCTATCTTTGCTCCACCAACTCCTTCATAGACCTTTTGTCCTGTCCATCCAGCATTCTTAGTCTTGCTGTCAAGCTTGGAAGAGATGTCATTCGTCGCGTCACCTTCAAATCCAGCGCCCCAAGTGCTGAAGTCTTCTGCAAATGATAGAGCTTCAGAAGGATCTTTTAATCCTGTTGTCTCTTTTAGTTCAAGATTGTAGCTCTCGGCATTTTCTACTGCTGCCCAAGATGCAGTAAATGAATTGGAAGAGGCTATTGTGGATGTGAGTAGAGTCGGGACTTCCACAAGTTCTCCATTCATGAAAGTGAATGAAATGAGTCCGTTATTCTCTGCAATGTCGGTAATGGGCTTGCCCATATAATAACGACCATCCTTGTTGGCATTGAAAAGCTTGGCAGCGGGCGAGGACGTGTCTGTCAGAGATGTGTTCATCTTTGTGCCAGGATAGGTGTCGCCGCTATTAGTTGCATCAGAACATACTCCATCAGCGGGGATGATGGTGAATCGCTGATGATTCTTACTATTGTTGAGCGTATTGTTCTCCCATGCGCTCTTGTCGTAGTCAACATGGAGTACGAGCATGCCGTGTGCAGGAAGTTCTGAATCGGTGCTCTTCTGCTGTCTGTTTTCAAGTAGATAGTACTCTGTAGGAGTTTTCTCGTTGTAGATAACGTAGGCTTCAGGCGCATCAGAGAGTGCCTTCATGTCGGTAATGTATTGGGGCGACTTGAGTTCTGTCGGTTGTAACCAACCGCTGACCCACTTCTCGTACGAGTTGTAGCCAACGGGCTTATAGCCATCGTCTCCATAAGAGCCATTCGACATGATGTCCCAATCGCTCATGCCATATCCGCCACTATATTCGGTATCGTACATGTCGGGAAGTCCCATACAATGGCTAAATTCATGACAAGCTGCTCCGATGCCATCCATTTGCTTCAATGAAGAAGCACCATAAAGTTCTTGCGAACATCCGTAAGTGGAAATCTTAACACCATTAAGCGTAAGATTATATCCTGCTGATGCTAAATCCCATTCATGGGGCCATATGGTATCTTCGTCGTCGTAAGATGCTTCGCCGTATCCAGCATAGATTATGAAGACCTGGTCGACTTCTCCGTCGCCGTCCCAATCATAGTCGGCAAAGTTGACTTGCGATGCTGCTAATTTGCAAGCTTCGTATGCCATGCCCGCGGGGTCGGCATCGTTGCCGTCGCTATCATTTCCGCCGTAAGCAACCATATTCTTTGATAAGGTTACAGGACCTACTACGTCGAATTCAAGATCGAACTTGCCATAGGATTGCTTGTAGAAGTAGTCGTGAACAGAGCCTGAGTTGCCTAATTTATTGTATCCCTCTTGATTGAAGAAATTTGTCCATTCCGCGTTGTTGTGGGCTGCTTGCATCTTTACATCTTTGAAATTGACCAAGATGACAAGTCCCTTACGCTTTCCTGTAACACCAATGCCTTCGCCGCCAGTAGCACCAGCCATGTAGGTGGACATGCCATTGGTGGCAAGCCCAATCTTCTGCATGCGTGCTTTGAGCCTACTCTGACGAACGGCATTGCGCATTGCTGCACGCTTAGCACCCATCTGCTTGATGGTCAAAACATTTTGGCTATTCGTGCTAATGAATGTCATTTCTTGTTGAGAACGGTTCTCTGCGTTGTGGGCGAGTAGTGATGATGTAATGAGTTTGCCGTTGGCGTCGAGCGTGGCATAGCAATAAGTTCCGTCAATTGCTTTTACCAAGGGAATACCATCTGTGGTGGCATAAAAGTGAAAATTCTCGTCACCATTGATAGTGACGGTAAGCGCCCTACCATCAGGTTGATTCACTTGTAAGTACCGCCGTTTTGCGGGGATGGCAATGGAACTTGCCGCAAGCAAGGAGGCTGCTGCAAGGGTGAGTAAACGTTTCGCCATAGTATTTCTGTTTTTAATATAAATATGATTCTTGTGATAGTTGTCAGCAACGTGACCCTCTATACACTATCTAAGTAGAAAAATGTGACTTTTCTCCTTAGTGAGCGGGAGTGACGGTCTGTGTACGCTTCTTCCTGCGGAAAAGGTCGAGGAAGTTGGTAAAGTCTTTTTGCAAACTGATACCTACTCCTTGTGTGGTGAGCGATGACTTGGTGAAGTAACGATCGTTCGTTTCGCTATATGCTCTCAAGCTAATATTGCCGCGAGGGGTGAGCAGGTATCTGATATCGAAGTCGCCCACGAAGTTGGAAGTATAGGTGGGGTGGTCGCGATAGCCAAAGTTCCCGTTGATGAGCAGTCGATCGTTAAACAAGCGACCTTGTAGCAATCCATCTACTTCCATTTCGTCCCATCCAGTAGTGCCTGGCATAAAGTTTGTGCCGAAGGTCCATCTTGATTGACTTCCTAAAGCGGAGGCAATAGCAGAATTGAGTTGCCCCGTAAGTGTAGATGAAAGGAAAGAGCGCATGGCTGTACTTGATGAGCCCGCAGCCCCATTACTTTGATCACTTGTGGAAAGCGAGGAAGGATAGGTCGTAAGGAAACGCCCCATACCTAAGAGGCAAATTACCTGTCGGCTCATATCTTCTTCAGTCGAGATAAGTTGACGCACCATTTGCTTCTCATCAGAGGAAATGTTGTGAAGGTCTAAGTCGAAGTCAACTTGAGGCGCGCGTGCTTTACCGCCAATGTTGAGGATGCAATCCGCGCGAACCGTTTTCTGAGCAAATCCAGCACCATAGTTTAGATCGCTTAAAGGCACACCATTGACCGTATATAGTGCTTTGAGAGCAAGATTCGCTTCGAGCGGATCACCGCTGAATGTAATGCTACTTCCTTCTTGCAAGGTAAGGTCCTTTCGGATAACGTCTTGTAGACTAAGCTTGTAGTCACCACGCACAAGCCGGTAGGTCCCGTACATTTCGAAACCGCCTTTGTTGTGCCATGTAGCTCTGATAGGTCCTGTGCCATAAGCAGTGATTGCGTCGCCAGCTCGTGCATCGGTGATGATTTTTATTTGTGCAGAAGGATTGGTGTTGATGAAAAAGTTGAGGCGCATATCTGTACCTGTGTCTTGCGTGAAAGCGTCCGTTGGCACAGTGTCTTCTTCTAAAGTGTTGTTGGAGAATAGAAGAGTTGATCCTTTGTCTGCGGAACAGCGGTTATGGAAATGAATCATTTGGTCGTCCTTGGAGAATGCCGTCTGCGAGCTAAGGTCGTAGACAAAAGTCGTCGGTGCTTCGGGGGTTAATGCTATGTCGGCTGTGAAGAGGCCTGGCGCTCCCTTGAGCTGTACTGATCCTGATCCTGTGGTAGTACTATAGAAGGGCATGCTGGATTGCTTGGGCTGGTTGTAACAGAGTAAGTGGCTTGCTGAAAGCGTGAAGTCGTAGTTCAATTTCTTAAGATGTGTGTGGCGAAGTACACCATTGGCTGTACCACTTCCGCCACGCTTGTCGGAAACGCTAAAGTTGCTGAACTTGAAATATCCAGATCCCAACTCTACTTGACCATTGCTCACCTTATAACGAACTCCTGTTACAGGCACTGTAGCTTCTGCATTGGCTGTAAGTTTTCCCTCAAAGTCAAGTTTCTTGAATGGACCATAAAGACGAAGATCTCCAGAAGCATCTCCTGTAAAGTCATCGAATATACCATCAATGTATCGACGTAAGAAACGCAGATCTGTATGATGTGTGTTGATATGGAGATCTAATCCTTTTTCAGCCAAGGATACGTAGCCTTTTAGCTCTGTACCATGGTCGACGGTCCTCGGTAAGTGCATAGATGCATTCAGATTAATGCGATTCTCGGGCTTATTCCAATTGGCTGCAATATTGGCATGTCCCATTGGCCCATTATTGAAAGTAAAATTGGGTACATTCAGTAAGGCATGCACTTGAGGGTGACCGCCGTTTTGAGTAAACGAAGCTGTACCTGTAGCATTCCCTCCAAATGCCACAGCGTCGAAGTTGATAAGTCCCAAGATGTAGTCAATATCTACATTCTTGAGACGGGCTACGATAGAATCGTTACGTCCCGCTCCAACTTTTCCGCTTACAGTGAGCGCTTGCTCACGCCCCGATATGCTCACACCATTGATAGAGAGCTGTCGATTGATATAGGATAGTTGACCACTTGAGATATTCCAAGGCATGTTGTCCAAACTGAACTCCGTGGGGTGAATATTCATGTGGAAGCCGATATCGTGGTTTGTTCTCACAAATTCAGTTTCGCTCTCAAACTTTCCGGCATATGATTGATTCTCAGTGTCTGCCCAGCCTATCTGTGTAAGTAACTTTCCCGCATGCGTGCTGAGATTAGTTGCTACTTGATAGTTGTGGCCAGAGAATGATTTCAGAGTCTGTATCAAGCATCTATACTCTGTGCCTTCTCCAGAGAAGTAAATGCTGGGCTTGTCGAAGTGTTGGCCCGAAATGGTAAGAGAAGGAGCAGAGAAGGTAAGCCATGTGCGGCCATCACCCGTATTGAGCGTGCCTTGCATGCGAATTATATCATCCGCTTGAATGTCTATGCCCAACATCTGTTTTAAGAAATTTGTATCTTTCAGACGACTATCAATAGTCCATTGTTGGTTCGTATAGCTTGAACCTGCGGATGGCATGACTGTGGGGAGTGCGCGATGTAAGAGTGCAGTTACACCCTTTATGATAGATTGAGATTGAAGGTCGCCTTGAACATCTGCATCGAGAAAATCACTATAAATGTGAAGCGAAGACTGATGTGATGCATGTTTTTGTAACAGAGCAGCGAAATGACTAAGTTGATAATCACCGCGAGGTCCGTTTTGCATGTGGAAGTGATTGATATCGACTTTTCCCGTGGGTAGAGAGGTGGAAAGGTCAGAGAGCGAAGCTTTGATGTCTCCGCTGAAAGTTGCAGCTCCATAAGGTGTATGAATCCCCAATTGCGAAGGAGATAGGTGGTTAATCTGTGCCTCAAGGGATAGACTGGAAATGCTCTTATTTACAATGGAAATATCTCCTCTTGCAGTGAAGCGTGCACGAGCGTCTTGACTTTGAATATTAGCTGTAATTCTGTCTTTGTCGTATGTTCCTGTGAGATGAATGCCACCATAGTCGTTGCCTTTCCACTCTATGGAGTTGAGGTTTATATCTGCCCATAGAGCAGGAGTTGGCTTTTTATTGAAATCAGACTTAATAGTTGCGTGTAGAGATGTGTGAGTGGGAAGAGAAGGGTCGTTTAGAATAACGGAAGGTTGTAGGTCTGTAAGTTGTGACTTTATGCTTAGAATTGCTGATCTCCAAGTAGCGTCTGCAGCCACTTGTCCCACGTCAGTGTGAAGAATTAGTGCTCCTATGGCATTGTCTTTATTCTTCCAAAGTACATGGGCAGACCCTTGAATTTCTCCAATGCGAGAAATGAGTTGAGTCTCTTTGTCTTTCAGTCCAGCCCACTTAGCTATTTGAGAAGTCAAGGAGGATGCTAAGTAGATTTGCTTCACGTTAATGCTGGCAGAGAGTTTGTCACCTTTCTGTCTGTTCCATGTCAAGTCTGTCAAAATCTTGAATAGACCATCTGTGGTATGGGCAGAGAACTGATTGAATTGTAACTTCTGAGGCGTAAGCAATAGAGATGTAGAAAAACGAAGCGTTACGTCCATGCCTGAGGGTAGTTTGACAAAAGGACGAATGTCAGAGGCTGAAACCTGTAAATCATCCAAAGTCGCTCCTATACGAAGTGTGGATGCTAAGGTACTGAAATCCTTGCGTACATCGTATGAAGCCAAAAGGGAAGCTTGATGTAGGTGCGTGTGCGGCATTTCCAGACAGAAGTCTTCTATCTGGGCATTTTCTCGGTTAGCGTTAAGCTTAAAATGGAGTTGCTTGATAGTCAATCCTGAATTCTCGCGAAGCGACAAAGAACGCACTCGAAGATTGACAGCTTGTGGTGTGAGCGATTTCAAACTGACATTTGCATTAAGGTCACTAACGTTGAGATGAGCTAAGTCAAGTCTTCCAGGTTTAAAAGGCTTGTAAAGTTCATTGTATCGGAAGTCAACACGGCGCAGTATAATAGAGTTGATGCGTAAGTCAATAGTCGATTCTTTATGAGGCTCTTTAGAGGAGAAGGCGTCTATAATGAATTGGAAGTTCGCAGCGCTATCAGCCTTCTCTTTGTAAAGGTTGATGTGTGTGTCGAGCAGTGATACCGTACGGAGCGAAAGCTGGTGTTTGAAAAGGGAACGTAATTCAATCTTGCATGATATGAGCTTTGCCTGTAACAGATCTTTTTTCTGAAGATCCTTTATGTTGACATCCTTAAGCGTAATACGATTGAAAAGTCCCACTTCTATATCTCCGATATTTACCTGAGTTCCCAATCGATCACTAAGCGTTTGCGCAACTTTTTGAGTAAGGAATTGTTCCGTAGGCGAGAAGTTGAGAAAGCCCAATAGCAGGGTGTATGCGCCAATAATGGTGCATAGCAAGGTGCGAGATATGTTGCGTAATGTAGGCTTTTTCACTTTTCTGTAGTATAAGGGTATGTGGAATTTTGGATTGTACTTAATGTTTTGATGTAGCATGAAGCGCTTTTCCCTCAAGATGGAGTACTTGGTCGGCGTATTTCAACACTTTGGGGCGATGAGTGATGAATATCAACGTAGAATCGCTATATGATTGAACGATCCGTTGAAGTACAGTTTCTTCTGTTTCGCTATCAAGTGATGATGTTGCTTCATCAAATATGATGATGCCTCCATCGGACAATAGTGCACGTGCTATAGCAATGCGTTGAGCTTGTCCTTCCGATAATCCACCACCCGATTCACTACATGGAGTGTCAAGTCCAAGGGGAAGATCGAACACGAAGTCGGCTGAAGCTGTATGAAGCGCTTTACGTAGCTCTTCTTTGCTTGCGGAGGGTTTTGCTTGTAATAAGTTACTTTTTATTGTACCAGAGAAAAGGGTGTTGCCTTGTGGAACATAGGAAAAGTTGCATCGCAGGTGTGGACGCATAGCATAGGTTGTACCATCCTTCTCAATCAAGGATATAGTTCCCTTTTGAGGTGTTAGCAATGAAAGCAATAGCCGGATAAGCGTTGTCTTTCCAGCACCAGTTTCGCCCGTAATGACAGTTGTACTACCGGCTTGAAATGTAAAACTGAAATCTTTGAATATCAAGTGAGACTTTTGCTCATATTGGTAGTTTACTTTAGTGAGCTGTAGCCCTAATGGCCGCTTTAGTTGTTTAGGCTCTGCAAACTCTTCTTGTGGGATATCTTCGATGTCCATCAAGCGTTCCGACGCTGTAAAGGCTGTAATGAAAATAGGAATAAACTTGGACAACGTACGGATGGGGGATTGGATTTGCCCAACGAGTTGGATGAAAGCAAGCATCGCACCATATGTGATAAGTCCTCTCGATAGACTATAGGTGCCCCAAGTAAATGTAATAAAATAGCCAGCGCCAAATCCCAAGCTAAGCAGACCAGCCGATAACGTGGAATATCGCGTGCGTTGCAGTATGGTGGCATGCAGTTGATCTTGCTGCGACTTTAGACTATTGATAAAGAAATCTGCACGCTGTAACGTCTTGACTACTAATGAATGTTGTAGTGTCTCTTGTATGATAGCTTGAATGCGACTTTCCTCTTCTCTCGACTGATGTGTAAGCTTGCGCATCTTCTTTACGTAGAGTTTACTGCATATCAAGAAGAAGGGGACAACGCATACGATTATAAGAGCTAATGTACTGTCCATGAAGAACAGAAAGAGAAAGGCTCCGATGAATTGTACGAGAGTAGTAACGAGGTTGGGAATGTCTTCTGTAATAAAGTTTACAACGTCTCTAACATCACGTTCCATACGATTGGTGAGATGGCCAGAATGATAAGTCTTGAGTGCAATCCATTCGCTACGCATTAATCGAGCAAAGAGTTGTTGCTGCATATCATTTTGTGCGTCTACTCCTAATGTGGCTCGAATCCATCGAGATGAAAGTCCCAGTGTGATGCGCAATATCATGATGAGTGCAATCAATATGAATGCGTGTGTAAGTGACGTCTGCTGGTTATGATGCGTGGCAATATCAATGACGAGTTTGGTGCCCCATACAAAGGCTAAGTCAAGAAATACAAGTGTTACTCCCAACAGCGTGTTGAGAGTGACTTGTAGCTTATGCCCGCCAAATAGGTTGAATAAGTAGCGAAGTATGTGTGGCGTAGGACGCGTCATGAATAGGTGTCGTTTTATATAAATGATGTGAGGCAGGGATGCTTCACATTATGGGTAGAAAATCATGTGTGTTGAGAGTGCATGGTATCGGTCATACTATGCTATTTGCTGTAAACTTATCGTAGCGTATTTCTCTGTTAATATCGTTGGTCTGCTCCCCACATGAGCTTGTCGCGCAAGGTCTCAAAGAAGTGCTTGTGTTCAATCTTTATCACTTTGATTGTGTGAGGTGCACATTGAATGCTAATCACAGTGGAGTTGGGTAGGCTTTCGCTCCGTCCATCGCAAGCTAAGAGAAATTTCTGCGTGCGGCTATGCACTTCTAATCGAATATCAACATCATCGCGCACTACGACAGGACGTACGGACAAACTATGTGGTGCAATCGGAGCAATGCAGAACGTACCAGATTGAGGTACCAGAATAGGTCCACCCACACTCAATGAATAACCTGTAGATCCTGTAGGCGTCGAAACAATAAGTCCGTCGGCCAAATAGGTTGTAAGATAATTGTCATTAATATAAGTAGCAATTTCGATAAGCGACGAGTTGTCGTGCTTTAGTACCGCTACTTCATTGAGTGCATAGGGATGAAATGAAGAAAGTACGCCATCTTTCATCACAGCAAGTGCTTTCCTTTTTTCCACGACATAGTCTCCCTCACATAGCTTCTGTAGCGAAGTATCAATTGCTTCGGGCGAGACGTCAGCTAAGAAACCTAATCGCCCCGTGTTGATACCCAATATAGGAATGTTGCTTGATCCCACCATGGCAGCTGTACCAAGGAATGTTCCATCACCGCCAATCGAAATCGCTACATCGGCGCTGCAACGCTTGAGCTGTGAAAACGTTTCAACATTGTCAAGCTGGATGTCAAAGTTTTGCAGAACAAATGCCGCAAAGCGTTCTTCCATGCAAATCTTGACGTCCAAGCTCTTTAGCTTGTTGATAACGTTGGCCACGTATTGATTTTTGCTGGTTTGATATATGTTGCCGAAGAGAGCAATTTTTAAGTGAGAATACTTCATTACTGATAAATTAGTTTAAAACTTTGCTCTGGTGTATTAAATATAAGCATACTTCTGAGGAAGAATGCTTAAAAAAGCGTACCTTTGTGCTACCAAAACAAAAACTAACAGGCGCAAATTTACATCTTTCGTCCGAAAAAACGAATATAAGCTATGACAAAGTTGAGTGTGAATATTAACAAAGTGGCCACTTTACGTAATGCACGTGGCGGAAATAATCCCGATGTGATACGTGTCGCTTTGGATTGCGAGCGGTTTGGAGCACAAGGCATAACGGTGCATCCAAGACCTGATGAACGTCATATCCGCCACCAGGATGTATTAGATTTATCTCCCGTTCTGACTACGGAATTTAATATAGAGGGCTATCCTAGTGAGGATTTCTGTAAGTTGGTCCTCGCTGTGAAACCAGCCCAAGTCACGTTAGTCCCCGATGCTCCAGGACAATTGACGTCGAATCATGGATGGGATACTAAGGCTAATTTCGAATTGCTTAAGCCCATCGTATCTCGATTCAGAGAAGCAGGTATTCGTGTAAGTATTTTTATCGATGCTGACAACGAAATGGCAGATTATGCAAAGCAGTTGGGCGCAGATCGTGTAGAACTTTACACAGAGCCTTATGCTTCAAATTATGCTTCTGATCGCGAGAAAGCCATTGCCCCTTTTGTCGAAACAGCAAAGCATTGCAAGCAGATAGGGCTTGGATTGAATGCAGGCCACGACTTGAGTTTGCAGAATCTTGCTTATTTCCATCAGTGCATTCCTTGGACTGACGAGGTGAGCATAGGACATGCTCTCATATGCGATGCATTATACATAGGACTGCAAGGGACTATTAAGCAATACTTAGAATGTCTTAGATAACAAATTAAAATAACATACTTAAAATGATATATTTATTCTTGGCTGATGGATTTGAAGAAATAGAGACCATCGGTACCATTGATATTCTCCGCCGCTGTGGACTTCAGGTACAGACGCTTAGCGTAACAGGTAAGCGTGTTGTTACGAGCGCACGTGGCGTAGTCATTAAGGCTGATAGCCTTTTTAGAAAGAATCATCTTCTTCATTGCGATGCCTTGGTGCTTCCTGGTGGGCTTCAGGGCGCGGAAACAATGAACAAGAATACCGTGCTGCATCAAGCATTGCTTACACAAGCACGTAAGGGAGTCTTGGTGGCAGCGATCTGCGCTGCACCTATGGTACTATCTACAGCAGGTCTGCTTATTGGAAAGCACGTGACCATCTATCCTGGTATGCAGCATCATCTTGATGGTGCTATCTATCACAATGATGCACTCGTCGTAGAACATGATAATATCCTTACTGCAGCAGGACCTGCTGCAACGCGATTATTTGCATGTTCTATAGCTCGTCGTTTTGTAACAGACGGCACAATCGTTGATCGCGTAGAGCGCGACATGCTCTATGAGGGTTACGAAAGTGCAGTAAATAGCGTATTGAAGTTCTAACTCTTTAAAGAGCTATTCTTATATGGTCTAAGCTGGCTTTATTGTCGTAACGACATGATTAATCCGCTTGAAACAGATATCAAATACTTGAAAGGGGTAGGTCCCATGAGAGCAAAAGTGTTGGGTGAAGACTTAGGGGTCTTCACCCTTCGTGATATGCTCTACAATTTCCCTTACAAGTATATAGATCGCAGCGTAATCCATCGGGTGGCCGATATCACAGATGGTATGCCTTATGTATTGCTCAAGGGACAAATAGTTAATAAGTATATAGAAGGAACGGGTAGGCGTGAACGATTAGTTGCCGTTTTTACCGATGGGTCGGGCTATATAGAATTGGTCTGGTTTAATAGTATCAAGACGTGGAACAATCGGTTGCAGTATAACCACACGTATGTGCTCTTAGGCAAACCAAACAATTTTAATGGCCGTTACAACATTCCACACCCAGAACTTGAGGATGCTCAGACTGCTCAGCAAGCTCCACTGACTATGCAACCGCATTATCATACGTCGGAACGTATGAAGCGAATGGGCATTGCTTCGCGGCAAGTGGCTGATATGGTCGAAAACTCCTTCAAACTGCTGGCAGGACATAAAGTGGACGATGTATTACCCGACTATATGCTCAAGCGCTACAATCTCATGTCGCTCGATGAAGCTTTGCATAAAGTGCATCATCCAGTATCGTCAAAAGAACTCCCTGAAGCTACTCGCCGACTAAAATTTGAAGAACTCTTCTTCTTACAACTTGATATTCTGCGCTATACGCAAAATCGGAAAATGAATTATGCTGGTTTCGTGTTTAAGCACGTAGGCGAGCATTTTATGCGATTTTACAATGAGCGTTTACCTTTCGAACTAACGAATGCACAGAAGAAAGTAGTGCGTGAGATACGTCGAGACGTGGCTACTGGACGGCAGATGAATCGTTTACTTCAAGGCGATGTTGGAAGTGGAAAGACGATGGTCGCTCTTCTTTCCTGTCTGCTTGCCATAGATAATGGATTCCAGGCATGCATTATGGCGCCTACGGAAATTTTGGCAGAGCAACATTTACAGTCTGTCACAGAATATCTGGGCGATCTGCCCGTCAAGGTGGAACTCCTCACGGGAATGGTAAAAGGTAAGAGACGAAGAGAAGTGCTCACGGGTGTAGCTAATGGATCGGTACATATATTAATTGGAACGCATGCATTGATAGAGCCTAAGGTAACGTTTCAGAATCTTGGCCTCGTAGTGATCGATGAGCAACACAGATTCGGGGTGAAGCAGCGTGCACAACTATGGAATAAGAATGTAAGGCCTCCCCACATCCTTGTGATGACGGCAACGCCTATTCCACGTACATTAGCTATGACCGTATATGGTGATCTCGATGTAAGTATTATTGATGAGTTGCCGCCAGGGCGTAAACCTATTCAGACCGTGCATTATCGGCAGGCTGATCGGGGACGGCTCTTTCAAGGCATTCGTTACCAGTTGCAACTGGGAAGGCAAGTCTACGTGGTATATCCTTTAATAAAGGAAAATGAAAAACTTGACTTGCAGGATCTACAGACGGGCTACAATCTTCTAATCGATGTATTTAAGGAATATCGAGTGGGAATGGTTCATGGCAAGATGAAGTCGCAAGAGAAAGAGGAAGCCATGGCAGAGTTTAAAAGTGGCAAGACGCAGATTCTTGTCTCGACAACCGTGATAGAAGTGGGTGTAAATGTACCTAATGCTTCTGTGATGGTGATTGAGAATGCAGAGCGATTTGGACTTGCTCAGCTACATCAACTTCGTGGAAGGGTAGGGCGTGGAGCAGAACAATCATACTGCATCTTGATGACAAAAGATCATATCTCAGATACTTCAATGCGTCGTATGCGCGTCATGGTAGATAGTACGGATGGCTTTGTAATTGCTGAAGAGGATATGAAACTTCGTGGTCCGGGCGATTTAGAAGGAACCGCTCAGAGCGGCATGCCTTTTGATCTAAAGATTGCTAATATTGTAAAGGATCAAGAACTATTGGAAATCGCTCGTGAGGCAGCGTCAGAATTGCTTGAACAAGATCCTCAAAATGCTCTACCACAGAACGTGATGGTATGGCAGCATCTGAAGCTCTTAAAGAAATCAATGGTTAATTTCTCTGCTATATCTTGATGAACTTCAGATAAACTAAATATTCAATGCCTTTACCTGTGCAAATTATCAAAATAAAATGTAAGTTTGCATATCCTTTTATTCATGAAAATCTTTTGCCATTATGATACTACATGTAGCCAATCCCATTTATGACTCTGTGTTCAAATATATTATGTCAGACGAGCGTATCTCTAAGACGATCCTTTCTGCTCTATTGAAAAAGGACGTTGTCAAAGTTGAAATGCGCCCTCATGAGTATGTCAATGCTACACGAGATACTTTATCCATGTTTCGTATTGACTTTGCTGCGACTATACGTGAACAGGACACAGAAAGTGAAGAGTTTAAAGATCGTGTTGTGCTAATAGAATTGCAGAAGACTTGGCTCGATACAGAAACACTTCGTTTCCGACAATATCTTGGAGCACAATACAGCAATAAGATTAATATTCGAGATGATTCATCGAAAGGGTTTGCCTATCCAATGGTTGCAGTATACTTGCTCGGCCACAAAGTGGGTGATATAATAGAGCCTGTAGTCTATGTCAACCACGACGTCTATGATTATAATGGAAACATAGTAAAGGATGGTAAGGAGGAGCCTTTTGTAGAAAGTCTTACGCATAATAGCATTATCGTGCAAATTCCACGTCTGAAAGGACATGTCAATAACCGACTTGAGAAAGTGCTCAGTGTTTTTGATCAATCACGTAAAGACGCAGAGGATAAACAAGTGCTTAACATTGATGACAATAAGTTTGTTGGCGATGAAGACATGATGTATATGCTACATATGCTGACTGCAGCAGCCGCAGATTCTGAGATGAGACAAGATATGAATGTGGAGGACGAATACTATAAGGCCATAGAAGATCGTGATACAGCTATCATGAAGCGTGAGAAAGAAATTCAGCAGAAGGAAGAACAACTTCGACAGAAGGATGATCAGCTTCGACAGAAGGATGATCAGCTTCAGCAGAAGGATGATCAGCTTCGACAGAAGGATGATCAGCTTCAGCAGAAGGATGATCAGCTTCAGCAGAAGGATGATC
>CALEKA010000036.1 GCA_937898715.1 uncultured Prevotella sp. | reverse complement strand
CTATGAATATCATTGGGCTTTCAGCCCGCCCATTCTAAATCCGAAACTTGAATAAGTTATTCTTCCCTTCTCCCTTTGATTTGAGAAAAGTGTATGGGCATGGGGAACGTAGGCATAATGCAAGCATAGTGCAAGCAAAGTGTAGGCAACTGCATTATTGAAATGGCTGAATATGAGAGAGATACGCATATTTAGTGAGGGATGTAGGCATTATGAGAGAAAAATTGAATGATACGCGCGCGCGAGGAGATAAGTTGGTAGGTCTTGATTCCTGGTAAAGCCGACGCGAGGACGCGTCGCCCCCGGAACTGATGGGGAATAGGTAAAAAACAAGTTTTTCCCTTGCTTCTTCTCTCGCCTTGCACTAACTTTCGCTTCGCGCAAGTTAGACTGCGGCTCGGAAGAGAAACAAAAAAACAAGCTTTTTCCTTTGCTCTTCTCTCGCCTTGCACTAACTTTGGCTTCGCGCAAGTTAGGCGGCGGCTCGGAAGAGAAGCAAAAAACAAGTTTTTTCCTTGCTTCTTCTCTCGCCTTGCACTAACTTTGGCTTCGCCCAAGTTAGGCGGCACCTCAGCACTACAAAGCAAAAAACGAGTTTTTTCCTTTGTAGTGCATTCGGTTTGCACTAACTTTGCCCCCGCAAAACAAACTAAGACATATATACACAACAATGAGCAACAACATTCGCTTAGAAGTGAACAAGGCTGCACAGTTTCTCGCAGCTGGTGCCGTAGAGGCACTCGAACCCCGTGTGAAAGCCGCACAAAAGGCATTGGAAGATGGTACCTGCGCTGGTAACGACTTCCTCGGTTGGATGCACCTCGCATCGTCAATCACTCCCGAACACTTGGCAGATCTGAAGGCTACTGCTAAGGTGCTTCGTGAAAACTGCGATACGATCGTGGTGGCTGGTATCGGTGGTAGCTACCTCGGTGCACGTGCCGTAATCGAGGCTCTCGGAAATAGCTTCGAATGGCTCACCAATGATGGTAAGAATCCTATCATGCTCTTCGCTGGCAACAATATTGGCGAGGATTATCTCTATGAACTTACTCAGTATCTCAAAGGTCGTAAGTTTGGCGTAATCAATATCTCAAAGAGCGGTACTACTACCGAGACTGCTCTGGCCTTCCGTCTGCTCCGCAAGCAGTGTGAAGAACAGCGTGGCATTGAGATGGCCCGCAAGGTGATCGTTGCCGTGACCGATGCTAAGAAGGGCGCAGCTCGCGTCACAGCCGACAAGGAAGGCTATAAGAGCTTCATCATCCCCGACAACGTGGGTGGACGCTTCTCTGTGCTCACTCCCGTAGGTCTCCTGCCTATCGCATGCGCTGGTTTCGACATCGAAGCCCTCGTAAAGGGGGCTGCCGATATGGAGAAACTCACCGCTCCCGAAGTTCCCTTCGCAGAGAATCCTGCCGAGCAGTATGCTGCTGTGCGCAATGCTCTCTATGCTGGCGGTAAGAAGACCGAAATCCTCGTCAACTTCCAGCCCAAACTCCACTACATGAACGAATGGTGGAAGCAACTCTACGGCGAGAGCGAGGGTAAAGATGGCAAGGGTATCTTCCCCGCTGCTGTCGACTTCACTACCGACCTCCACTCTATGGGTCAGTGGATTCAGGAGGGCGAACGCACCATCTTCGAGACTGTGGTATCTATCGAAAATCCTGAACACAAGGTGCTCTTCCCTCATGATGACGAGAATCTCGATGGCTTGAACTTCCTCGAAGGTAAGCGCGTAGACGAGGTGAACAAGATGGCTGAACTCGGTACTCAGCTTGCCCACGTAGATGGTGGCGTGCCCAACATGCGCCTCGTGGTAGAGCGACTGGATGAGTACCACTTGGGTCAGATGATCTACTTCTTCGAGCGTGCCTGTGGCATCAGCGGTTTGCTCCTCGAAGTGAATCCCTTCAACCAGCCGGGTGTAGAAGCTTATAAGAAGAATATGTTCGCTCTCTTGGGAAAACCGGGCTACGAGAAGGAGACTGCTGCTATTAAGGCAAAGCTCTAAGCCTCGGCGCATAGATTAAATCATAAATAGCAACGAGTTAGCAAGCGCTCCCCCTCTTGAAGGGGGTGGAAGCGCTTGCCAACTCGTTTGCTGCGTTTTTATTTCGTATACTAACTCTATGACTCAAGACATTACGAAACCGACCCTCAAGGCCGTGCTTTTCGACATGGACGGTGTGCTTTTCGACTCCATGCCCAATCATGCCAACTCATGGGCAAAGGTGTGCACCGAGTTCGGACTTGCCATGACACCCGAAGAAGCCTACATGCACGAAGGACGTACGGGCGAGGCTACCATCAACATTCTGACACACCGATACTGGAATCGTGATGCTACGCCCGAGGAGGTGCAGCAGATCTATGAGGAGAAGTGCCGGCTGTTTAATGCCTGTCCCGAAGCTCCCAAAATGCCTGGTGCTCAGCAGGTGCTTGAGGAGGTGAAGCGCGCAGGGCTCACCATTGTGGTGGTGACCGGAAGCGGACAGAAATCTTTGCTCGATCGCTTGGATCACAACTATCCCGGATTCTTCTCTCCCGAACTCATCGTATCGAGCAAGGACGTGAAGCACGGAAAGCCCAACCCCGAACCTTACCTCATGGGACTACAAAAGGCAGGTGTGAAGGCCAGCGAAGCAATGGTGGTAGAGAATGCACCTCTCGGCGTGCGTGCCGCAGTGGCAGCAGGCATATTCACCGTGGCTGTCAATACTGGGCCCCTCCCCGTCGAGGCTCTCTCGAGCGAGGGGGCAAACCTCGTGTTGCCCTCCATGATGGACTTGGCTCATAACTTCAAACACATAGCAAGCAGATGGGAAGTATAGAAAAGGCTATTTACAATCGTACGGAGCGTTTGCTGGGCAATGAGGCCATGGACCGCCTGGCTGAGAAGCGCGTAATCATCTTCGGCGTAGGCGGTGTGGGTAGTTGGTGTGCCGAGAGCCTTGTGCGTTCGGGCATAAGCCATGTGACCATAGTCGACTCCGACCGCGTGTGTATCACCAACGTCAACCGCCAAATCATGGCCACCATGCAGACGGTGGGTATGGTCAAGGTGGAAGCACTCAAGCAGCGCTTGCTAAGCATCAACCCTAAGGCTGAGATAGTAGCCCTCCAGAAGATCTATACGGAGGCTACGGCCGATGAGTTTGAAATAGAGAAGTACGACTACATAGTCGATGCTATCGACTCTCTGCAAGACAAGGCATTGCTCATCCTCAATGCATGCCGCACGAAGGCCAAGTTCTTCTCATCGATGGGGGCTGCCCTTAAGATGGACCCTACTAAGGTAAGCGTGGCAGAGTTTTGGAAAGTCAAGGGCTGTCCGCTCGGCGCAGCGCTTCGTCGCAGATTTAAGAGCCACAAGACGTTCCCCTCGCGCAAGTTTAAGTGCGTCTATAGCGAGGAACTTCTTCCCAACTTGGGGCAGAGCCATGCTTGTGGCACAGCCGCTTGCCTTTGTCCGAAGGCCGAACATGGTCCTGGCGATCCAGAGCTCCTCAACCATGAGTGGTGCAGCTCGAAAGCTCAAATCAATGGTAGCCTTTCCCACATCACCGCCATCTTTGGTTTCACCATCGCTGGTATGATCATGCAGGATGCTATCAAGGCTGAGGCTTGATGCTTCTTTCCCTTTATATCTTAGATTTTTATATCGCAAAGCGGGCAGACTCGTTACTCCTCTGTTTGAGGAATAGCGTGTCTGCCCGCTTTAGTTAAGGCGAAAGTGGTATTACTTATTACTTGTTACTTATTACTTAATACTTAATACTTTATACTTAATACTTATTATAAGTCATGCTGCTGCAGTCTATACTCCGCCAGCTTCTCATACTTCGTGCCAGGGCGTCCGTAGTTGGCATAAGGATAGATGCTGATGCCACCGCGCGGGGTGAAGAGACCCGTAACTTCGATATATTTCGGATTCATGAGTTTGATCAAGTCCTTCATAATCACGTTTACGCAGTCCTCGTGGAAGTCGCCGTGGTTGCGGAAGCTAAATAAGTAAAGCTTCAGGCTCTTGCTCTCCACCATTAAGTGGTCGGGGAGGTAAGAGATGCGTATCTCGGCAAAGTCGGGCTGACCCGTGATGGGGCACAAACTCGTAAACTCTGGACAATTGAAGCGCACCCAGTAGTCGTTGTCGGGATGCTTGTTGACAAAGGTTTCAAGCACTTCGGGAGCGTAGTCACTCTTGTATTCCGTCTTACGCCCTAAGGCGTTGAGGTGTAAGTCTTCTCTCATTTTTATGTGTATAGGGTGGGGAAGGGTTATTTAGATTGCATTTTCTCTTTAAGCGCGAGATAGGCTTCCAAGCCCTCACGACGCAGTTTGCACGAAGGACAGTGGCCACAGCCATCGCCCACTACGCCGTTGTAGCAAGTCAGCGTACGATATCTTACGAGGTCGAGCACACCCAGTTCGTCGGCTAATGCCCACGTCTCACACTTGTCTATCCACATCAAGGGAGTGTGGATGACAAACTGTTCCTCCATGGCGAGGTTGAGCGTAACGTTGAGTGAGCGGATAAATGAATCGCGGCAGTCGGGGTAGCCCGAAAAGTCGGTCTGCGAAACACCTGTGATGATGTGGCGAATGCCGTGCTCGCGAGCGTAAACGGCTGCAATGCTTAGAAAGAAAAGATTGCGACCGGGCACGAACGTATTGGGAGGACCATCGGCAGGCTTTACCTGATCCATCACGATGCTACTATCGGTCAGAGAGTTGTGGGCAAGGCTGCTGATAAAATTAGTGTCCATCTTATCGAAGTGTACACCAGCCTTGCGTGCAATGTCTTCTGCAATGTCTACTTCGTGAGCATGCTTCTGTCCGTAGACGAAACTCAGCGCATATACTTCTTTGAAGTGCTTCTTTGCCCAAAACAGGCAAGTAGTGGAGTCTTGACCACCACTGAATACTACCAAGGCGGGTTCGTGGATGATACCTCCGTCGACGGGTAGGTGGGGGGGGTGATTCTGTGTCATATAGAATGTTCGGATTGCTTAGTCTAAATAGAGATGAAATGAAAGGTGTGCAACTTAAATGTCGGATATGCGCCAAATGCTGTAAGATATGCCATCGTCGTAGACGTCTTCTCCCTCAAGATTCTTCAAGAAGCGCACTATGCGAATGGTCACAGGCAAGGCTATGACCTCGTAGGCAGTCTTGAGGACCACTTGGTTGATCATAAGCAGTGGCATAACTTCCCAAGGCACAATGCCGCCTAACGCGAGGGGGAAGAATACTAAGGAGTCGCCCGTCTCGCCCGCGAGGGTCGATGCTATGGCGCGGTAGGAGAAATGCCGGCCACCATCAGAGTGCAATTTCATGCGGCTCATCACGTAAGCATTAAGGAATGAGCCCGCTAAGAATGCAATGAATGAGGCTGCACAGATGCGTGGCGCAAGACCGAAGATGGCATGGAAGCCCACTTCGCCTTTCCAATAAGCTGCACCAGGCAGGGCATCGGCCACAAGCCCGAACACCACAAATAGGAAGTTCATCGCAAATCCTAACCATATGATAAGGCGCGCACGGCGATAGCCCCACACCTCTACCATGCAATCGTTGATGATATACGATACGGGAAATACGATGAGTCCTGCCGTCAGTTCCAACGGACCGAGGCGAATCTGTTTTGTTTCTAATAGATTAGCTGCAATTAAGCAAACGCAAAAGAGCACTCCAAGCAGCATAAAAGGAATGCTCACCATAGGGCGCACTTTCTCGCGCCCTTCGCTCTGTGAGGAGGATTGTATCATAAAATCTTGTTTTTTACGAGGTTTATCAAGCACTCGGGGCTACTTCTCTTTAAGCCCAGGTTGTGAGTTGATGCGAATCTCTTGCTCATGACGCATGAGTGATTCGGGACTGCAAAATTACAACTTTCTGCTGTATTTTGCTCAATATCTTCCTTAATATCTTCCTTAAAATCAGTCAAAACGTAGATAGGGGGCAAGTCGTTCCAGATCGGCGGAGGAGAATTCTCTATATAAGCGCAACTCTTGCAGCGAATGGATGGGGCCATATTGGCGCACGTGATTAGCTATAGCCTTGGTCTGTTCATAGCTGAGGTAGGGATGTCTTACCAATTCCTTAAAGTTGGCATGATTGATGCGGAGCTTCTTTACGTTCGCTTTATGCTCCAATGTGAACCATCTCGACACACCAGCGGGGAGCCCTTCTATCTCACTGACCTGAGAAGTGGAGATAAATCCGCCCAGTCGCTCGCGATAGTTTACAATCTTACGGGCATAGTAGCTACCAATGCCGGGCACCTGCTTGAGCAGCGTGGTGTCGGCGCTATTGAGTTCGATGGTTGTTCCTTCGGAGAGCTTCTCTTGGTGCTTATAATCGGGCTTTTCTCCCTTTGGCTGTCCATAAGGATGTTCGTCGAAAGCTACGAAGGGTTTACGCCTATCGGCTTCTGCTATGCGAATGTAGGGGCGAAGGCGTTCGAAATCACGATTACTCAGTCCGTACAGACGCTTAAAGTCGTCGGGCGAGCGCCAACGGCCGCCTCTTCGGCGATACTTCATCATGTTGAACGTTTGCCATTCGCTCAGTCCCAACTTCCTCAGCGTGGCGGAGTCGGCATGGTTGGGATCGAAAGGGAAGAGCTCGCGTGCCAACTGAGCTGGAGCATACTTCGGACCATAAGCGCGTTCTTTCTCCGCCTTTGCCACTTCTGATTGGAGTCTTTTAATGTATGCTTTTTCGGCTTCTGTTACGGATAGTTCGTCGTTGTCGCTCCCACCGTTGCTGCATTGGCTTGCAATCGTTGCCACGCTAAGCATCACAACGATTATTGTTGCACAGCATATGAACAATTTGATCTCGTCTTTATGTAAGCGTGGTAGATGCATCTGTTTGTATGATTAGAGATAATTTCTGTGGTGAAATAGCAAACAAAGATTTTAGTGCGAACCATAAGTGTACCACCACCAATACGTTTCGCCGTAGGAGTAGCGGAGTGTATTGTTGCGTATAGTTGCATTGGCAATAGTGTCGCCCATATCTTGATAATCAGTGTAGTTGGCTTCTATGCTGCTATCGTGATAGTCGGCAATAGGCTGTTCGCAGATGCGCTTGTAGAGCACCATGGCTTGGGCGAAGTAGGTAGGAAGCGTGCCTTGGGCTACCTCGCGTGGATAGTATCGCATCGTCTCTTGAGCAAACTGCGGCAGATTGCGTTCAAGCAATAGGGCAGTAAGGTAGTAATCTATCGCGGCTCGGTTGGGCTTACCGTTGAAAGAGGAGAGCCATGCACACCTTTGAAAATATTTTAGTGCCGATTCGCCTTTGTGTGGCGTGCTGCCTAAGAGATGATAGAGGCTGTCGGCGGGGAAGAGCAATCGTTGCTCTGCATCGGCGGGGAAGAGCAAGCATTTGCTGCCGCCCGCAGGCACCATTTGTTCGAATGCCTTTTCGCCCAATCCTTTTTTCTGCGTACGAGCCATGAGATAGCAGCGCATGGCAAAGAGCCGGGGTGAGGTGGCGTAAGATTTCTCGCCAGTATGGTATGCTCTTTTGTACTTTCCCGTTTGGAGTGCCTGTGCCGTACGAAGTTCGTAGTGTTGCAGGTCTGTAACGCCACTTCCTATGCCCAAGAACTGAAATAATAATAATAGTTGCAGCAAACGCGGATAGCACTTACGCCAAAAGCTTGGAGCGGAATCTTTCTGCGTGTTCTTACTCTTTCCTAAATATCCTATAGCTATGGTTGCTGCTGTCACGATTATGCCTGCTATGGTGAGAAAAGTCAGGTAGGCTGACGAAACGAAATAGTAGCTTGTGATCATTGCTGCAGCCCAAGCTGTTACGGCATACGCTGACTTTCCTTCGAAGCCCTTGCACCGAAGCAGTTTTTCTGCCATTTGGGCAATGGCGATGAGTGCCAGCGTGATGACGATGGCTGATAGCCATGGGCGAGGTTCTACCCAGTGTCCTATTATGCGGCTTTGTATATAGGCCAGAGTATCTCCTTCTGCATAGCGGAAGTAGAGTAGCAAGTAGATAGAAAATATAAGTCGGAACACGTGCTAAATATGTGGCTTTTTAGTCAAATATGTTTGAGAGGAAGAGTCGGGAAATGGGACCTTATAAATAAAATAGAGGTATTCGTAAAGGCATTCATAAGGCCCTCCTATTTCTTACTATCAAGGGTGAGGGGGGAAAAGAATAAGAGGTTATAAATAAGTACCTTGCTGGGCAGGGACAACATTTATAACCTCATGGATTCTTTATTAGCTTGTGAATCGTTGCTTTACTGTGCAGGAGCAGCGGGAGCAGCGCCAGTAGCGGGTGCGGGAGTAGCGGGAGCTGATGCTGCGGGCTTTGCACTTGTCACTACGGAGTCGACGTCGGCTTGACGAGGAGCGAAGAAAGAACTTGCTACTGCGAGTACTACCAATACGATAGCGAAGATCCATGTGGCTTTCTCTACGACGTCGGTAGTCTTGCGCACACCCATGATTTGGTTAGATGCAGCAAAATTGGATGCAAGGCCACCGCCCTTAGACTCTTGGATAAGTACGATAAACGCAAGCAGGATGGCTACGATTACAGCCAGAATTACGATTACTGAATACATATTTTATTGTTTTTATTTGTTTCTATTTGTGATTGGGTTCCCCCTGTTTTTAGAGGATTTTTAGGCTTTGCTGTGGTTTTGATTGATAATCAACTTCTGCAAGAACCTTATTTGGTCTGCAAAGTAACTATTTTTTTTCGGATTATTCAAGTTTACTTTGCGGATAATTTCCAGAGCCTTCTCATATCTTTGTTGTTTGATATAGATTTTGGCGAGGGTCATGGTGAGATAGCCGTCTTCTGAGGCGCTGTCTTGCTCTTCTCGGTCAGAGGGCTCTTCGGGCACGTATTCGGGATTTTCTTGTAGCTTGAAGCGTTCGGGCTTGTTCTCGATGAAGTCGTCGATGAGTTCCGAGCTTCGATCGGTTGGAGCGTTGGCTGGTGCGTTGGTTGCTGGTTCGGCATCGTCGAGCTGTAGGAGAAAGGCGGCGTAGTCGGTGGTAGCGTCGGCAGCAGTTAGTTTGCGATGGGGGGCTGATGCTTGTGATGGAGCATCGGGTGTGGTGCGCAAGAAGTTGTCGATGAGTGAGGTTGTGCGGTCGCCATTCTCTTGCGGCTTTTGTTCTTCCTTGTGCAGTGGAGAGGGTTGAATCTCGTAATTGCAAGCTTCTACCATTTTGAAGAGCACGCGGCGGTCGGGCACGTAGAGTGCAGCCTTTCTCAGTTCTTCGCCAAACGTTGGGTCGTGGAGCAGGAAGAGGTTTTGTAAGAACAAGAGCCTTGCTGCCTGATAGTACGGATACTTAGCTACGAGCTCGCGAAGTCCGTAGAGAGTATCTTTGTTGAGGCGCTCGGGGTGAGCTATAAGTTCGGCTAATGGTTCCATGAGGGCGTTTTCTGATAGAAAATGATAGTTGGCACGCGATAATGCGTGGCTCTTGGTAGAGATTCTTTTTAGAGAATGTGTGGGTGGTGGAGGCTATGGTCGAGGGGAATGCGGCCTTTGCGGGAGGGGGGAGTGAAACGTATGTTTCAGTGCATGTGAGCGCAGTCGTAGCGCTTACCAATCGCCTACGGTAGCATTGAATATTTGGTCGCAAAGGTCGTTGACCATCTCTGTTACGAGTCGCTCTTGCACGGCAGTGAGTTGCTGGGTGGCATCATACTGTGATGTGGCGGAGAATTGCTTTTCCCAGTTTGTATTGGTCTTGGAGTTGGTAAAGCGGATGTTGACCGTCATGCGGAGCTGTACTTGCGATGCGTAGCCGTCTGCCGAAATGCCTTTATTGTACTGATCGTAGCCTGTGATTTCTCCAGATACGTGGAGGTCGCCGCTGCGCTTCACTATTCGTAGGCGCGTCTGGTTGGCATAGACGTCCTGCAGCTTGTTGTTGAATATAGCCTCCATGGGTGCCCATCCATAGGGTGCGCGGTTGGCTATTTTGTCGATTTGTATGGTCTTTATCAGGTCGTAGTTGATATTCGTACCAGTAAAGGAGTATTTGGGCAGGCTGCAGCCTGTCAGCAGCGTGATGATGACCAGGGGCAGGGCTATGAGAAGTATTATCTTGCGTATCATTCCAAACCGTATTCCTTGATTTTTCGATAGAGTGTGCGCTCGGATATGCCGAGTTGATCGGCAGCGGCCTTTCTTCGTCCGTTATTGGTCTCTAATGCGCGTCTTATCATGTCGCGTTCGAGGTCGTCGAGCGATTGTGGCATGTTGTCTTTGTTTCGGACGGAGTTAGCCGCCTTTTCTGCAGTAGTGTCGGCGGTCTGCGAAGGAATATTGTCCTTCACTTCCTCGGCTTCCCAGTAGGGCAGATTTTGCTCGTTTCCGTTGGTAAACTCCACTGAGGGCTGACTGCTATCGAAGGCTAATGCTTTGTCGGCGAGCGAAGTGGTGGTGGCTGAAATGCCTTTGCTCTGTTGCTGTTCGTGCACATAGCGCTTGAGTTCTGCTACATCGCGTCGGAGGTCGAAGAGTATCTGGTAGAGCAGTTCGCGTTCGGCCTCGAAGCTGTGATGCTCTTTGCTCTTATCGTCTACGGAGACGATTTGCGTGTTGTGCGATTCTCTTGGCAGATAATGGCTTAATATCTCGGGCGTGATTTCGCGTTCTTCAGCTGTCACGCTCATGTTTTCTGCAATGTTTTTGAGTTGTCTCACATTGCCGGGCCATGAATAGGCGAGGAGCATGCGTTGTGCTTCGTCGTTGAGTCGTACGGGTGGCATCTTATACTTTTCACTCATATCGAGTGCAAACTTGCGGAAGAGCAATGCGGCGTCGGTACCTCTCTCTCGCAGGGCTGGAATGCTTATCGATACTGTGTTGAGTCGGTAGTAGAGGTCTTCGCGAAACTTTCCGTCGGCGATGGCTTTCTCCATGTTGACGTTGGTAGCGGCTACGATGCGCACGTCGGTCTTTCTCACTTCGCTGGCACCTACTCGTATGTATTCACCCGTTTCGAGCACGCGCAGAAGTCTGGCTTGTGTCTGCAGTGGCAGTTCGCCCACTTCGTCGAGGAAGAGCGTTCCGCCATTGGCAGCGGCGAAATATCCTTCTCGCTGATCTACAGCGCCGGTGAAAGCTCCTTTTTCGTGGCCGAAGAGTTCGGAGTCGATAGTGCCTTCGGGTATGGCGCCACAGTTGACTGCAAAGTACTTCTTGTTCTTTCGTAGGCTGTGGTCGTGGATGATGCGTGGAAATGATTCTTTTCCCACACCATTCTCGCCGGTAACCAAGACCGAGAGGTCTACTGGGGCGATTTTTAGGGCTATCTCGATGGCCCTATTAAGGGCTTCGCAATTGCCCACAATGCCGTAGCGCTGCTTGATGCGTTGTACCGTTGAGTTGTCCATTTGTATCTGTCGTGTTAAAAGCGATGATTCATCGTGAGGCACGATGTAGCCTCTAAGTGCAAAGGTACGTTTTTTATTTAATAAGGCATAAGCTATGCTCTTTAAATAAGGTTTTGCTGGTCTTGGCGGGAATCATGCTATTTTAGGTTGTATGACGCGTGGATGGTATGAAGTCGTACCATTCCCCTCCATGTGTCAGCTCTCCTTACCTTAGTTCGTCGGCGCTGATGCCCAATGCTGCCATGAGCGAGTAGCCGAGGATCTCGGGCTTGAAGCCCTCGCCGCTGATAGGCTCCATGCTGAAGAGTGTGATCTGCTTGCCATCGGTCTGCTGGCATATCTTCACTACGTCGGTGCCGTAGGCTTTCATGTCGGCCACGACCATGAGATGCTTTATCTCTTGGGCATCAGCCAACATCGTGAGCGACTGTAGGAAGAACTCATCGGTGCGTACTACTTCTTCTACGGGAAATGCGAACAGGCTGAAGTGTCCCAAGTTGTCGTCGAAGGAGAGGCCATTGAGATCGTCGTCGAAGCGTGAAGGCTCGAAGTAGTTAAGTGATTTCATCTCTTTGGGGTAGAGGAAGTGAGCCTGCAGATCGTTGTTGCCAGGGCGAAGTCCGCTATCGAGGGCTATGCAGTCGAGCCAATGACAGAGGTCGGCCTTGCTTATAGGCCGGCCAATCATACGGCTGAAATTGCGAGTGAGGTCTTCTGCCACGCGGTCGAGGTAGGCAGCGTCTATCAGCACCACTGCGGGCGCCCATTTGTTGTTTTGCATAGGGAGGGGGGAGAGGTAGAGTTAGAAGTTGTTGTCGTCAGCATCGTCGTCATCATCGTCGAAGCTGAAGTCGGAATCGAGAAACATGGGCGTCTCGTCGGCAAATTCGTCGAGTGCACGGCGGTCCTTCTTTGTGGGGCGTCCTGTGCCTCGGGCACGACCGACGAATCCGCTGATGCGGCTCATTTCGAGAAGTTCGTATTGCTCTGCTGAAGTGATGTTTTCGAGCACATCGGGCAGGAGTTTTGCTCCTACGCGTTTCTCGATAGGCTGTTTTACGCGGAAGGTGTAGGTGATGGGCGATTTCTTTACTCCCACCTCGTCGCCAGCCTTTACGGTGCGTGAGGGCTTGGCTTGTGCACCGTTGATGGTGACTCGTCCGTTCTTGCAAGCGTCGGCTGCGAGTGTGCGCGTCTTATAGATGCGTGCTGCCCAAAGCCATTTGTCTAATCGTGCTTCCATGGGAGTGGGGTGTTTCTTTTTTGGGGAACTCCTTGTTATGGGTGGTTGATGCCGACGCGGGACGCGTCGCCCACAGAACTGGGAGGGGAGGTTACTTATTGTTGTACTCGTTCATCGCCACGTTGATGCCAGCGAGGCAGAATGTCTTTACGGCTTCTGCGGCGAGCTTGAGCCTTTCGTCCATGGTCTGGAGGTCTTCGGGGGTAAACTCACCGAGCACGTAGTCTACTTGTCCGCCGCGCGGGAAGTCGTTGCCAATGCCGAAGCGCAGGCGTGCATACTTCTGCGATCCGAGTATGGAGGCAATGTGTTTTAATCCGTTGTGTCCGCCGTCGCTACCACTGGGCTTCAGGCGCAGATGTCCAAAGGGCAGAGAGAGGTCGTCGACCACCACGAGCATGCGTTCTACGGGAATTTTCTTTTCATTCATCCAGTAGCGCACGGCATTGCCTGAGAGGTTCATGTAGGTGGAGGGCTTGAGCAGCGTGAGCGTTTGGTTTTTCACCTTCATGGTGGCTACGAATCCGTATCGTTTGTCTTCGAAGGTGATGCCGGCTTCTTGTGCCAACGTGTCGACCACTCTGAATCCTATGTTGTGGCGTGTGCGAGCGTATTCATCGCCGATGTTTCCTAATCCTACTATGAGATAGTTCACTTTCTGATGGTGTGTGAAGGGCATGCTCTGAGGGGCATGCTCTGAGGGGGTTATAAGATAAATTAAGGGTTAAGAGTCGATAGCCCTGTGCATGCTGCCTTTGATGCAGTGATGCGCTTGAGTGGGCTCAGACGCTTAACCCTTAATGTGAGTATGCTTAGATTATGCCTCAGCAGAAGCTGCAGCAGCTGCAGCAGCACCCATAGCGGCACGAGTCATCTTAACGGTGCAAACGATTACCTCCTTAGGAGTAACCATTTCGAGACCTTCGTAGTGGAGGTCGCCAGCCTTGATAGTCTTACCGAGGTTGAGGCTTGTAACGTCAACGGTGAGCTTTTCGGGGATTTGGTCGTACATAGCGCGAACCTTGAGCTTACGAACCATCATCATCAAGCGACCACCGGCGCGAACACCAGCTGCAAGACCTTGAGCCTGAACGGGTACACCCATTACGATAGGCTTCTCAGCGTGTACTTCGTAGAAGTCTACGTGGAGCACGTTGTCCTTTACGGGGTGGAACTGTACTTCCTTGAGCACTGCCTTGTGGTCAGTACCATCGATGTTGATGTCTACGAGGTAGATGTGGGGAGTATAGATGAGCTTGTTGATTTCCTTTTCGCTTACAGAGAAGTGGATAGCTACGGGAGCGCCGTTTTCGTCCTTCTGTTCGCCATAGATTACGCAGGGTACGCTACCTGCCTTACGGATTTCCTTTGTGGCCTTCTTGCCGAGGTCGGTACGCTTAGTACCGTTGATTGCAATTTGCTTCATTGTTTTGTTTGTAAAAATATGTGTTACTCTAAATTAAGTTTCCGTCATCGCCAGGATATAGCGCACCAAACGCTTCCTTTCTGCGCTGACTTTATCTCGCTTAATTCGCCATCACACGTAAGGCTTTCGCCTCCGCAGGACAAATCGGGTGCAAAATTACGCATTTCTTCTCGAATCTGCAAGGCTTCTGTGTGGCTTCTTGTAAGTTTTTTCTTGATTTTGCGTGAAATATACGTTTCTCGGCAAGTGGTGAAATTAGGAGGATGGTTCAGAATTCGATGTCGATCTTGTACTCTCCAGCTTCGGTCTCAGTTTCTGCTTCAGCTTCGGGTTGGCTCCATTCGGTGGCAAAGTCGAGGCGTGGCTCTTGCTCCTGTGTGTAAGCTGCGGCGGCATTGAAGGCTGATTGAAACTTCTCCAAGTCTTCGCGATAGAGGAATATCTTATGTTTTTCGAAGGTGGGGTGTAGGCTATTTTCGCTGTCTTTCACGCGTTTGCTTTCGGTCATTGAGATGTAGAATTCGCCTTTGCGATCGCGCTTCACGTCGATGTAGTAAACGCGTTTGCCTGCTTTTACGGTCTTCGAGAAGAGTATTTCGTTGTCAATACGTGCTTCGTTGTGTTTGTCTTTGTTTTCCATAAGTCTGATTCAGGTTGATATGATTATGATGTGTGAATATTATCTGTGTCAAAATTGCACCTTTTTTTTGAAATGAACAAATGATTTGATAAAAAAGACAAATCGATGCATGCGATTCTCCCTCTCTCGCGTGTGTACGCGCGCTTCAGATAGTTCGGGGAGAATATATACGCAGTTCTTACACTTCGTAATTGCTTTGTGCTGAAAATCAGGGTGGTAGGTGGTGTAGGCAGACTCGTTTTGCTTGCACTCTTCCTGTCATATTCTTTCATGCCTATGGTTGAACTGTGACAAAATGCGTCTTGAGCAGATTGAAAATGTCGTAAGTAGAAGACGAAATTAGTGGTAGGAAGAGTGAGAATTAGTGGTGGGAAGAGTGAGAATTAGTGGTGGGAAGAGAGAGAATTAGTGGTGGGAAGAGTGAGAATTAGTGGTGGGAAGAGTGAGAATTAGTGGTGGGAAGAGTTCTCACCTTTTTGCATGGGTTGACTTTTGCAACAGGAAAAGATTTAAGAGTGATGGGGAGAGAGTAAGGATAGTAGGGCTCTTGGCATGCAGAGCGAAGCGAGCTTTTTTGACGGAGAAGGTGAGAAATGAGGAAGTGAAAGCAATAGTGCAGGTAAAGTGTAGGCAGATTGATGATGGAAATTCTTGATAATCAATGCTGTAAGAAAGATTAGTGCAGGATGATGGAGAAAACTGGTAAAGACTCTGTTATGCGCGTGCGCGCACGCGTGTATATAAGATGTGTGGTGGAAGGGGCGTTGGCTTGCTTTGTACTTACTTCCTGAAGTTTCTGATTTAGCCCGCCCATTCTAAATCCGAAATTAAGATGTGAAAGCCTTATCACAAGCCCACGACATAAAGAAACGACTTTCTTTAGAGAAAACTTGAATTACTTCTTGATTGGTTGGTGGTGCTGACGCGAGGACGCGTCGCTGCCACAGAACAGGCTGAATTGTGGTGGAAGGAAGGGAGGGGACAGCTGTGGGGCTTGGCTATGGCGATTGCTGAGGCTGGCATACAAAAGAAAGTGCAACAACCGCCTCACGACGCCTGCTGCACAAGAAAAGATATTGTTATGGAAATAGGTTACACAACGCTTTGGCGGAATTAGTATACGAGTTGCCCCGTTGATCAAGAGTTCCGCCAACGCGTGCTGCAACGCTCGCTCTATGCAGTAGAGCGTTACTTGCTCAACTGCATACCTACGTAGAGACCATCGTAGTTGCCCAGAATAGAGTTGATGGCGCTCATAGATGTGCCTTTGCCCAGAGCCGAAACGCCCTTGAGGAGCGAGAGCACCTTGTCGCTCTCGATGAGCAGACTCAGCTTGCCACCCGACTTAGCTACGTGGGGAGTCATTGAGGCAAGGCCACCCAGATAGGTCATCTTCACCGTCTTATTGGTGGTGTCGAGTGTATAGTTGCCCTGGATGGTGCGATTGCCTATCTTGGCGCTGTAAGTGTTGTCGCTATTGAAGGTGAACGAGCAAGCGCCTTCTTTGATGCCGAACTTGGCCAACTGAGTGTTGAGTTCGCTCTTTACCTTGTTGGCAGCAACGGCACCACCAGCCTTGGCAAGGAGATTCTCGCTCTTGAATACGCAGTCAGAGCCACTGTAGTTCCATGTGCCTACGATGTCTTTCTGTGACAGACTTGAGCTGTTGCTTAGGATGTTGCCCAAGATGCTGCCGATGGTGCTGGCACCGCTCAGGATGCTGCCTGTAGTAGTGCTGCTGGATGAGCTACCCAAGATGTTGCTGTTGGAACTTTGACCTAATGAGCCAGTAGTGCCGCAACTTGTCAGAGTCAGTGCGCCAGCAAGGAGTGCTAACGAAATGGAAAACTTCTTCATTGCTAATATGTATATATAACTATAGTTTGTGTGTTGACGCATATAATAAAATGCAGCGCAAAATTGGCGAAAAACTCTGAGATAGGCAACTTTGGATGGAGAGAAATAGACGAAATGGACTTTTTGATAGACGTAGACTGCAAGCAATGGGGCGGTTTGGGCTGATTCAAGCGTATGGGAGCTTAGGGGATAAGACGGGTGGGCGCGCTTCAACAAAACGTTACGAAAACATGAGCGGATTTTAACCCTTTCGTAACACAGAGTGGTGAACTTTGCACACGTAACCAGAGGTCCTTCTCCCCGCATGCTTGTCAGGGGGACCGGGAGGGCGTAGATCGATTTCACATATACACACTATATAAGATATATGCAAAGATTCAGACGACTCTGCTTGTTAGCCCTTATGCTTGGGCTTGCTCTGCAGACAGCTGTGGCAGGTGTCACAGCAACATTGCGCGGAAAGGTGATTGATGCTCGCACGGGCGAGGCCTTAGTGGGTGCTACCGTGAGGGTGGTGCAGACGCAACTTACGGCTGTGACGGATGGTGATGGGCTCTTCAGTATTGCCCCGCTGGCCCAACGCAACTATACGCTTACCGCCTCTTATTTGGGCTATCATAAGGCTCAACTCTCCGTCAATCCAGCACGACAAGACACATTGCTCATCATCCGCATGAATGAACTTGAAAGCAATCTTGGCGCAGCCACCGTGACCGTACAAGCTAAGCGCAATACGGAAACGGCACAGGTGGCAGCCGAGAAAAATAGCCTTGTGGTGCAAAGTGGCATTTCGGCACAGCAGATCAGCAAGTCGCAGGATAAGGATGCATCGGAGGTGATGCGCCGCGTGCCCGGCATCTCCATCATCGACCAGAAGTTTGTCATGGTGCGCGGACTCTCTCAGCGCTACAACAATGTGTGGATAAACGGTGCAGCCGTGCCCTCGAGCGAGCCCGATTCACGTGCATTCTCGTTTGACATTATTCCCTCTTCGCAGGTAGACAATATGCAGATTGTGAAGTCGCCCGCACCGCAGTATCCCGCCGACTTCACGGGAGGATTTATCCTGATCGATACCAAGGAAGTGCCCAACGAGAACTCGGCTCGCATTTCCGTCGGTGCAAGCGTGAATGATCAGAGCCACTTCCGCACCTTCTTAGCCCCAAAGGGTGGGGCGACCGACTTCTTAGGTTTCGACTGCTTTCGCAGCCTGAAGGGTGGACTCCATGCCGTACTGCCCCAAACGCCTGGCGGACGCGGCATCAGCTTGGCCGACTGCGGGCTCAGCAATGATTGGACCATTCACCGCCATACGCCCTGGGCAGACCTCTCACTATCGGCCGACGTCAATCGCTCACGCGAACTCCAGAGCGGTGCGCTCATTGCCCTGCTTGGCTCAGTGAACTATAGCAACAATTATCGCACGTATGCTCCGATGAAGAATGCATTCTTCGGTGCTTACGATTTAGAGCACAACGAGAGCGTGTTCCTACGCAACACTACCGACCGTCAGTATGCCAACAATGTGCGCCTCGGTGCAATGTTCAATCTCACCTTCGTACCGGCTCACGGAGCGGGACGATATGAGTGGAAAAACATCTTCAATCAGCTGGGCACAGACCGCTATACCGAGCGCGATGGCTTCAACGCCCAGAGCGACCAGGTGCACGAAGCAGAATATTACTATTCATCACGCACCACGTACAACACGCAGCTGACGGGTAAATACCTCTGGGAACGCTCTCGCCTTGACTGGAGCGCGGGCTATGCTTATGCCAATCGCAATCTGCCCGACCGTCGCCGTTACTCGCTCGACAACAGTGTGGACATTGACCATGTGGCACTCAATACGGGCAACGACATCAGCAGAGAGTTTACCCGCCTCGACGAACACCTTGCCTCGGGCGCCATCAACTATCGTTATCGCTTCGAAGCACCCCACATTCAGCCCGAACTCTATGCAGGGGCTTATGCAGAGTATCGCACGCGCAGTTACAACACGCGCAGCTTTATCTACCAATGGGACCCTACGGACAATACGCTGCCTGCCGACTTCCGTTCGCTCGATCTCGCCACGCAGCTCATGGTCGATGCCAATTATGGTGACAAGGGCCTTTATCTTATCGACGATACCAAGATGCGCAATGACTACGATGGCCATCATCTCATAGCTTCTGCTTATGCCGCCGTCAATCTGCCCCTCGGATCGTTCAATGTGTATGCAGGTGCCCGCTTCGAACACTCTCGCATGGAATTGGTGAGCAACACGCGAGATTACGAGCGTAGCCCCAAGAGCCGATACTACGACGGCAACGATATCTTCCCCTCCGTCAACCTTACTTGGCACATCGACCCCCGTCAGCAGATCCGCGCCTCTTACGGTCGTTCGGTCAATCGTCCGGAATTTCGCGAAGTGAGCCCATCCGTGTTCTACGACTTCGACCTCTCATCGTCTGTACAAGGCAATACCGACCTCAAGTCGTGCTACGTCGACAACGTTGACCTCCGCTACGAATTCTATCCCTCAAGAGGTGATCAGATCAGCCTCGCCGCCTTCTACAAGCACTTCGATAGCCCCATAGAGTGGGCCTATACCGTGACGGGAGGCACAGACCAGATCTACTCTTACGTTAACGCTCGCAGCGCCCTGTCGTACGGACTTGAACTTGATGTGCGCAAGAATATGGGCTTTATCGGACTGCCCGATTTCACACTCGTGTTCAACGGATCGCTCATCAAGAGCCGTGTGCAATTTCCAGCAGGATCCCGTCAGAAGAATCGGCCTATGCAGGGGCAATCGCCCTATCTGCTCAACCTTGGCGTGTTCTACAACCATCAAGCTTGGAGCGCAGCGTTGCAGTACAATCGTATAGGCCGACGACTCATCGGAGTGGGGCGCAACCTCGGCTCTACTGCCGATCAGACCATCAATATCCCCGACTCTTACGAAATGCCACGCAACTCGCTCGACCTCTCCCTTGGCCGCACCTTCGGACATTTCGAACTCAAACTCGGACTGAAAGACATCATAGGTGAGAAAGTACAATTCAAGCAGTTCAACGATGTGACACTGAACGATGGCACCCACCGCAAAGTGGAAGAGTTGACACGCTCCTACCGTCCCGGACGCAACTTTAGCCTCAATGTGAGCTACAAGTTTTGACGTTTCTGAAAGTTCGGTAAAGATCGAATAAGTTCGTAAAGAACATTTTTTTAGCAATCCGCGCAAAATAACGGTCTACACAGCTTCCTGTTAAAGAGGAAATCGTTATATTTGCGCGGATATTTATATGTATAACCCATTACAGAATACGAAGAACAATGTTGACTTTTATTAAAGCAAACTATCAGAAAGGTGATAGCATTGAAGTGACTTGCTCGGAAGGTGCAGTCACAGGTATTATCGAACATGTAGACAGCAAGTATATCGTACTGCGCTTGCCCAACGGACAAATCATGGGCATAGCAGGCTCAGACGTGCGTAGCTTCACGGCAGCAAGCCCTGTGCCGATGGTTCCCACTCAGACTCCCGTAGTGAAAGAGCCCACGGAGGAAGAGACAGAACCCGCAGAAAGCGCAACGACAGACGAACATAATGAAACTCCCGCCACTGCACCGCAAGACCAATCTTCGGTGACGCTGGGAGATATATTAGGGGAAAAGGCCGTAGAGGATGCACCCTCAGCAAGCGACCTTACAACGCAGGCCAGCGTGACAGAACCCAAAGTGGTGGGACATATAGACTTGAGCCGCTTGCAACAGATCGACCCTAAATACGGCAGAAAGAAATATTTCCGCAGCGGAGAGGAAAATGCTGAGGAACAGAGTGCTGAAGATGAAAGCAACAACACAACTCATGGCGCAGACTATGCCAACTATCAGCGTCGCCCTTATGTGGCAGCTAAGGGACGTGTGACCTACTACAATCCTGACAAGCGCTTCGGCTTCATTCACGACTTCAAGAATGACGAAGATCTCTATTTCTATATCAACCAGGTGGTAGAAACCGACCTCTACCAGAATCTGCGCAAAGGCGTGAAGGTGGTATTCTCGACCGGACGCAACAATCAAGGACTCACTGCCAACTGTATTCACCTCCCCCATAGCGTCGACGACCTCTACATGATGGCTGAAGACAACTTTGAGGCACATCGCACCTACGTGGCAAAGGGCCTGCTCGAACACATACTCGAAGTGGAACCCAGCAATACAGCCGCCAAGGAATTGCTCGAAGAGGTAAAAGAAAATCTCCCGCAGAACACGGCTCCAACCACGCCCAATAGCTATGCTCCATCCTCTGCTTCGGCAACCACGCCACGCTTCAATCCCTATACGCTCTATACACAGGCCAAGAAGGCTTACATCGCTAAGGACTACGCTCGCGCTGAGGAGTTCTACCTCAAGGCAATCGAAGCAGGCGAGAAGGCCGATAGCAGCGTGAAGGATCTGCTCACACTCTACGTGTCGCACTTTAAGCAAGCTGAAACTGATGCAGAGAAGGCTGAAGCTCGCAAGAAGGCGATGGACTTCTTCGCTTCACACCGTTCGATGCTCGACGACAATTTCACTACGAAGCAATTTATCGCTCTCAACTACTACCTGCCCATCCAGGACTACGACAACTTCCTCGAGATGGTAGACGAGTTGATGAAAGACCCGCAGGTGAGCGGCACGCTCTCGCGCAAGGTGTTCTACATGTGGCAGAAGGCCATTGCCCTCAATAAGCAAGGCCGCACAGAAGATGCCCTCAACCTCATCGACGAGGGCCTTCGCTTGATGCCTCTCAATCGCCAGTTGCAGATGCTCCGTGAGAGCATTCTCCATCCCGTGCCCCACGAAGAGTCACAGTCCGAAGAGCCTGCTCCCGCCGCTGAGGCTGAAGCTGATCAGACGGAGTCTGCTCCCGATTCATCAGAAGATGAGGCTTCCGCAGCTCAGCCGGAAACTCCATCCGAGGACGACGCTCCTGCAGAAGGCAAAGCAGCTGCTGAAAATACGGAAGCATAAGTTTTGCTTCAGCATCTATCATACTCCAAGAAACGCCCCAAGCATACCATCGCGCATGCTTGGGGCTTTTCTCATACATATACTTATCGTGGCATCAGAGCAACTCTTCAAGAAATTCCGAAGCATCTGCCACGCAGAGCGGACATTCGCGAAGCACCTTGCCTGTCTTCACACCTTTCAGCAGCTTACATTGTGTAGCGCCGTTACGCTGCTCAAACTTCTGCATAATCTGTCGCATGCCCTTGATGGCCTTCGCTCGGTCGTGGGTGGAAAGTCCTAATACCATGCCCGCACCTACTAAGGCGCCACACGTACCCTCCATGTTGCCCATGCCCGCAGCAAAACTATTGCCCAGATCCTTGATCGCATCTTCACTCAGCGGAGTAAAGTCGCAATAAGTGCAGAGCACCGCTTGCGCACAGTTGTGCGTACCGTTAGCCTTCTTGGCGGCGGCTTGATCTTTCCTCGTTTCCATTGTTTCAAAGATTTTTTTTACTCTTAAGCATGATGATGCTCGTGTTTGCCATCACAAGCGTCGTGATGACAAGTAGCATCTCCATATTCGAGTTTGTCGGCAAGAAACAGGCTTATCAGTTCGTCTGTAGCAATAGCGGGAGCGCCACCGTGCACATTAATGTGAAGCTCGTCGAGCAACTTTACTGCACCAGCGCCCAAGCCACCGCATACAACGTCGGTCACACCTTGTTCATGCAAGAAGCGTGGCATGGCTCCATGAGCATGCTCAGGCGAGGTCAAGATGTTCTTGCCAGTCACTTGCTTATTGTCAACATCGTAAATAGTGACCTGTGGTGCTTTACCAAAGTGGGGAAAGAGAGTCTCATTAGAAGTAGGGACGGCGATTTTTTGTTTCATATATTGTGATTGTTTGTTACGAAAGGTCGAAGGCATCTCGCCTGCCAATCGCTTAAATAGTTTTACAAAGTAGGAAGGGTCATTAAAGCCCAGCGTGTGAGCAATCTCCTTTATGCTCATGGGCGAATGCTGCAGCATGCGCTTAGCCTCAAGCACAATGCGCTCGTTGATCATCTGCAAGGGCGATTGGCAGCTACATTGCCCCACATAGTTGGTGAGACTACGTGTCGAAACGTTGAGCATATCAGCATATTCGCTCACCGTATGCTTCATACGGAAATACTGCTCAATGAGCTGGCGAAAACGTACGAAGGTACAGTGAGCATTGCTCGTAACGTAGAGTGGGGAGTGGTCCTTTCGTTCACCACTACGCTGCATGCGGATGAGAAACAGATGCACCAGCGATTGCATGTAGTCGCTATGGGCAAATGCTCCTACGAGTGATAGTTCACGCTGCATGTCGCGCACGATCGCATCAAGCCTTTTGGCTTCATCGTTAGATACCTTATAATAAGGCAAAGCGTCATAAGCGTTGAACACGTTATACTTCAGAAAGATGCTTTCGCTCGACTGCTCATCAGCCAAGAAGTTGGCATTAAACTGTATAATCACTCCCTCATAGTCCTTAGCTCCGTCAAAAGTGTGTATTTGATTAGGAGCTATGAAAAATAAAGTGTTGTCGCTCACAGGATAAGCCGTGAAGTCGACATAGTGCATGCCATGACCACGCTTAAACCAAATGATTTGGTAGAACTTGTGAGCATGAGGTTGCATGGGATTCTTGCCTCTATTGCTGAAGAATGATGGCATATATTGCAACTCCAACTCAAGGCCCGATGTAACGCTCTTGCCTATGGCATAGGTCTTAATCTCTTCTTTCATACGGACTCTTATATTTTTGTGATGGTAAAATTACGCTTTATTTTTCACTCTCACATCGCACATTCCCATATTTACCATCCATAAGCATGTATGTACAACGAGCAATCCGCCTTTTGCTTCTAATTTTGCAACTGAAATAAGGCACGATCTCTAAAGTGCTTAAATAATAACCACGGCAAGATTGAGGAAGAAATCTGACAGATCTATTTCCATAAATGCCTATAAACAAAATAAACAATGACAAACGTAAAAGCTTATCTTCAGATTACAATGAAGATTAAAGAAAGTGATCGCGAAAGTGCGGCAAAGGTGTATTTTGATTATCGTAAGCCCTTCCTCGATACTATAGAGGGCGCACTGACCAAGGAACTCTTGGTACGCGATGAGGATGTACAGGTGCTGCATGGCTTCGATAGCAAAGAGCATGCTGCTGCTTACCTTCAGTCAGAGATGTTCACTAAGGATGTAGCCGTAGGACTTTCACCTTACTTTCAAGCTGATCCCGAAATCCGTATCTTTACGGTTGTAGGCTAAAGCTATTAGATTACAATACGTGAAGCAAAAATAGCTATTGCTGCATGAAAAAGTGGAGGACGTGTCAATCGTAGATGCGTCCTCTTTCCTTTTTTTTGTAGGCAGTCTCTTGTGCTATAAGCCATTCTCAATGATACATACCCAGACCTATATATCCCCTCCCCCCGCACTTTTGTAAAATCGTAACAAGAGCGCAACGCTCTTGTAATCGCATAGTACGACCTTTGCAGTGCATTAGGAAAACAATGCAACAGAGCAAAGCATAGAAAACGAAAAAAGTTCTTTTAATATCACATTAAGTATTATGCGAAAGAAATCAATCAGAGTGGTGGCAGTAGTTCTCATGGGACTCGCCACAGTAGGAACCTTCAGTGCTTGTAGTGATAACGATGTGCCTCAGACACCGCAACACAGCTACACTGACGATCACGGACTCAAGGCTTACGACGACATTCTCTTCGGCGATGGTACGCAAATCGGTAATGGCGACAACGAAGTAGTGTTTAAGGGTAAGCAAACCTTGAAGAAGGGCACTTACACACTCAAAGGATGGGTCTACGTGGCCGACGGTGCAGAACTCACCATCGAGCCGGGCACCATCATTAAGGGCGATAAGGATACAAAAGCTGCTCTCATCGTAGAGCGCGGTGGCAAACTCCATGCACAAGGCACAGCCGATGCGCCCATCGTGTTCACTTCTGCACAGCCCAAGGGACAGCGCAAACCGGGCGACTGGGGAGGCGTGATCCTCTGTGGAAAAGCTCCTCACAATGCAGGCGAAGCTCAGATCGAAGGTGGTCCTCGCACCAAGCACGGCGGCAATGATGCTCACGACAACTCTGGCGAATTGAGCTACGTACGCGTAGAGTTTGCAGGCTATCCTTTCGAAAAGGATAAGGAAATCAATGGTATCACGTTTGGCTCCGTAGGCGATGGCACAAAAGTAGATCACCTACAGGTGTCTTACTCCAACGACGATTCTTATGAATGGTTTGGCGGAACGGTGAATTGCAAAAACTTGATAGCTTATCATGGGTGGGACGACGACTTCGATACCGACAACGGATTCTCTGGCCATGTGCAATACGGACTCTCCGTACGCAACTCTCGCATAGCAGATGGAAGCCAGAGCAACGGCTTCGAGAGCGACAACGACGCCAGCGGTTCGACAGCGCAACCTTATACCACAGCCACGTTTAGCAACATCACTTTCATCGGTCCGAAAGCCACCGACGCTTCGTTCCAGAATACTACGGACTATATCAACGGCGGCAACATGTTCCCAAGCAATGGCTCTGCCATGGGACGTTTCCAAGCAGCCATGCAGATACGTCGTGGCTCACGCTTAAACTGCATCAACTCTATCGCAATCGGTTGGCCTATCGGCATAATGCTTGATGGAGAAAAGGGTGATACGCAGGCACAGGCCACCGCCGGAACGATTAAGCTGCAGAATGTATGGTTCGCAGATATGACCATTACTGGATCAGATGCCAACAAGCTCTATCAAGACAACTTCGTAACGGGATATGATGCTAATAAAAAGCCTATCGTAGACACCACTCGTCCTTCCTTCTCCACCACGTGGTTCCTCCAGCAGGCGGGCAATCGCGCTGAGGCTTCTGCTGCAGCATGGCTCCTCCAGCCCCTTGCCGGACTGAGCGGTGCAAGTGTCATTCCTGGTGTAGGAAGTCCTTTGCTCAGTGCAGCATCATTCTCAGGCATCACCTCCAACTGGTTTGACCACGTAGCCTTCATCGGAGCCTTCGGCACCGACAATTGGGCTTCAGGCTGGACCAACTTCGATCCAGAAAATACGGATTACTAATAGCTAAGCAATCTTCACAAGCACCCGTATTATGGGTAGCTCTATTAATTCAAAGTAATAAACGAATTAATAGGATCATCAGTTAATGCGTAGACGCTTTACACGACAAGCGTCTACGCCTTTTTAGTACGCTCGGCATGAGCATTATCTAACGGGTGCAAGTCCCGAGTAAGCC
>CALEKA010000035.1 GCA_937898715.1 uncultured Prevotella sp. | reverse complement strand
GGCTATGGAAATCACTGGGCTTTCAGCCCGCCCATCCTAAATCCGAAACTTCAGTCCCTAATCATGCACCACCTTACAAAGGTATGCACAATCTTTAGATATTACAAGCAATATTTTAAGAATTGCAACTTTGGGCAACTTTGGGCAGCTTTAGACAGCATTATAGAAGCATCACATCCCTACCCTCTGGCTTCTATAAGCATTACAGATCTTATATGTAAATCATTATGCATATCATGTAAAGAACATCATCTGATTATATTTGTCTGCCCTTTTAGATGGCTCATTTCGTTCGATACGAATGCTCATTTCGTTCGATACGAACATTCATATCGAACGAAATGAGTGTGTGTATCGAACGATACGAGTCACTAAACACATGATTAGAGGGCAGACGCATCAAAATGCGTTCGTCTGTAATAGCCTAATCAAGTAGTCCTCGTCCCAACCAGCCTTCATTCTTTTCAAGTTGAGACTTCCCTTAGTAGTCTTATCGTTTTTGAGGATAGAAAGTGCCATTTTGGTAATTGTGGAAAAGTTTTCTCAAAAGAAAGTTTTCTTTATCTCGTGGGCATTCTCTAAAGAAAGTCTTCTTTATCTCGTGGGCATGTGATAAGGCATTCACATCTTAATTTCGGATTTAGATCTCCCTTTGGAAACTTGCACGGGTCAGGCTAAAAGCCTGACCCGTGCAAGTCCTTAAAGATATTTTTAAATCCGATAGCTGGCTATTCCCTGCCTATCAAGATGCGCTTACCATTGCAGATATAGATACCTCTGGGCAGGCTATTCTGATCTTTGGGCAGAGAGCCTACTCGCACGCCATCTATGCTATAGACAATGCCTTGAGGCTTTTCTATATTGCGGATTGTTGCACCCTCGATGCCTATCAATATAGGTTCGGGCAGAAGGGCTGACAAGGAAGAAGCATAGTTTTCGATATCTGCCATATTAGGACCACCCACTTTGATCTGAGTCAGTTGCAACGCAGCTTGCTGCTTATAGGCTTCGTTGCTCGTGGGATGGAGCTGGATGGAGAGTACATCTCCTACACCACGCGATACCACCTCGTCCGACAGACTATAGACGAATACTCGGTACAATCCTGAGGGGAGCTCTTGACAATTCACGCTAAAGGAGGAGAATCTGCCCAACAGTTGTAAGTCGGCAGCGGGGTCGAACACGAAGCCTTGAGGCACTTGCATATCAAACTGAATGCCGCTCACCTCATTGTAATTGTCAAGGCCGAACGTCAACGTAGCGTCTGTGGCGGTAGACGGCTGTGCTTGCAGGCTTACAGAGTTGGGCTCATAGCGAGAACCACTAACAGTGCGTTCCACCAAGCGATTGGATGGATCGTTACTGTAGATCTGCAGCACGTCGCTGAAGTCTCCCTTCGTCAGCGTGCTATAAGTAATTGTTACATTCTTGCTCTCCCAAGGAGCTATGTCAAAGGATTCATTGGGCGTGATGATAAAAGGACTTCCATCACGCAGCTGAATACGTTCGATATGGAGCGTTGCATTGCCATAATTACGAATAGAAACCGTGGCCTTGCTCTCTTGCGTTACGGGTATACGTCCCATGCTAATGTCACCCCAGTCCAACGAAATAGATGGTGTGCGAATGGTCACGTAGCTACCATAATCAGCAGACGTTACGTTGGCGGCATTATCGTCGAGCAGTGCTGTGAGTAATGCTTTGGTGGCCTTAAGCGTACAGCCATAGGGGCCTTTCAGTTTTACTCTGAATGTGGCTATCACGCCGTCCTCTCCCTTAAAGCATTGATTGGTCGGCGAGTAGGCTAAGGCTATCAAGTGTCCATTCGTACAAGTAGTGCTGAGTTGATGTCCCTGGCTGCGGTCGGAAAGTTTCATACTTCCGTCTACATAGCTTACTTCACCAGGCAAGTCAAACTCAAATTGGAAGCCACAAAGTGCATCCATATTGTTCACACGAAGAGGTACCTCTATCTCCTCGCCCGATTCTCCCTCTAAGCCTTCTCCCACATGGAGTTCGTTGACAGCATAAGGATCGGCAGTCAGCGTGATATCGTTGCGTACGCCCGTGGTGTTGGAGACCACTCTTACCTTGGCTTGCTGCTTGCCTCGCTTGAGCGGAGCGAACTGTATCGGCACGTTCACACTTTCTCCAGGAGCCACCGTTAGCGGGAGCGATACATCCGACTTGAACGTATTGACAGAGAAGATCAACGCAGTAATCTGCAAGTCTGTCGTACCGCTATTCGTCACCACGAGTGGTTGAGTGTAGCTGCTACGTAGAGGCACTCTGCCATAGTCTATCGTCATGCTTTCATAAGAGGCTTGCGCACAGAGCGTCGTCACCTTGCTTGTGCCTGTGGTGACATGCTCTATCTCCACGCCCTCAGCATCTACGGCTTTTACGTTTGCTATCTGCAAGGTACGCACACCGGGGTGCTTGTCGAGTCTTAGCTTAAAGCTAAACAAGGCGCCTTGGCCCTCCTTAAGTGTGTGCATGCCTATATCGTAAAGCACAAACTGGAGTTGCCCGTCCTTCATGCCTGCTGATAGTGTATGGCCGTCAACCAATGCTTCGTTGACTACAGTCGATCCCTCTACATAGCTCAAATGTTCATCTATCGGAACGGCTATCTGCAGAGCACTTACTTGCGCAGCATGCTCGAGGCTAACGCTTATCGTCACCTCCTCTTCGGGTTGTCCCGCAGCATCTGTCATGCTGACTACAGGCTCTTGTGCACGCGCTGCAGCGAAACTTAGCAAGCAGCAGAGGCAGGCTATAAGTATCTTGATATGCTTCATATATTTTATTGTATACACGTTGGCAGAATTAGTAAACAAGTTGACAAGTTAACGCGTTAACGGGTGAGTTAGTTAAGTCCTTATACACACTACTATCCATAGTAGTATGTAACGCAGAAGCAACTTACTCATAACCCTATCAACTCGTCAACTTGTCAGCTAAGAATTCCCCCAATGGACTATTCTACTTATGCATCACCTTGGCAGTATGGATGGTTTCGCCATCTACGCTTACCTTTACCATGTAGATACCTGGCATCAGGGAGTTGCATCCGTTGAAGGTCTGTGCGAAGCGGCCTGCATGAGACAGACGCTTGTGCATGCTCATCACCGTGCGGCCCGAGAGGTCGGTCATCGTGATGTCTACCTGGTGAGAGCCTTCTTCCTGGATGGTATAAGGCACGGTCAGTTTGTTAGCAAAAGGTGAGGGATAAGGCATTTCGCCTGTCGACTGCGAAGCTACTTGTATGCCCGTTGTGCCTTGGGCAATAGCGGGTATGTTGTGACCTTGCTCGTCAGCCAATACCATGCTTTCTATCTGAGCATCTGAGTTGAGATGGAGCAAAGCATGCTTTCCTGCAGGAAGCGTCTTGCCCGTCATGCTGTAGGCAAGGAAGAGGTAGCGCTCGTCGCTGGTCCAAGCAGAAGTGGTCTCAAATCCGTTGAGATCGGTAGCCACAGTAGCTTCTTGCGTATGGGGCATGCGCACGTCTACTTGTACGCCAGCCAGTTTTACGGGACTTTCCACATAGAGCGTACCATTCTCTATGCTGTAAGTAGCGGTGCTCTCTACGCTTGCATTCGCCGACTGCTGCTCGGGATGCACGATGGTCTTGATGATACCGATGATGTCGAGGATGTCGATGTTCTTATCGTCATTCATATCGGCTGCCTCGAAGATAAAAGGCTTCGGATCTTTGCCGATAGAGTAATTGACCACGGTGATTACGTCTGCCACGTCTACCGCGCCACTACCATTGGCATCGCCTTGCGTAGCGGTCTGCGGAGTGACTGCTACGATGTTCGACGGATCGGTTTCCTTCAGATCGGTACTAATCACCTTGTAATAATAGTAGTAGGTCTCTCCGGGCTTTACATCGTAGTCAGTATAGGCGGTGGTAGCATCGTCGAGGGTATAATCATTGATCTTGCTGGCTTCTCCCTTCGTGCTATCGTTTACCATGGTGTAGCGATAGAGGTTGTAACCGAGGAAGTCGTCGAAGTTGTTCTCTGTATTATCCCAAGTCAAGTGTACACGTCCAAGCCCTGCTTCGCCCATAAAGCCGGTGCTGAGCGATCCTGCTGCTTGTATGTTGATGTGAAAGCGCACATCTTCGCGCGGACAGGGGAAGTATTCATCGTCTTCGGCATCGTTCACATAGATGGTATTCACGCCATCCGAAGATGTTTTACCCGTAATGGTCTTATAGACGGTATAGATGGTACTATCTGCGCTCCAACTTCCGTCTTCGCTTACGCCATTTTGCGTATACGGGCTGCGCACGCCGAAAGCTACCATCGGTTCTTTCGCCACATTCATGGGGCGATTAAAGTAGACTTCAAACTTGTGTTTGCCTACACCTAAAGGTGGAAGCACATCGTATTCGTCTTGTGCATCATAGCCGTCTACTACCACCTTCCATACAATGCCGTGGGTTTCACGGAATGGGGTCTTGCGCATGTGGGTGAGGTCGTGGTAGGCGAAGGTGGAACCAAAATCCATTGTATTACCTATTTCGTAAATTTGAGGGCGAAGAATACTTTCTTTGGAAGTTCCCCAATAGCAGAGGGAGTCGACTTCTATGGTTGCAGGATCGGCTGAATGCGTACCCAAGGATAGAATTCTGTGATGCCATTTATCATTAAAATTATTAAATATATTGGACTTTATTTGTTTCTCTGCGTTGTATTCACAGGCATACCATCCTCCTCCATAAGTATTATTTACAAAATTCGTCTGATATAAACTATGAAAGAGACATGCGTAGTACCAAGAATTCTCTTCCATTAAGTTCTTATAGTTATAAATACCGCTAGAGAAATTGTCTTTCTCATTATACCGAATCACACAATTTTTTGCAGCAACAGACACATCCTGTCCATGATCAAACACACAATAACTAAACGTATCATATACATATGCATATACATCATCACCCTTCCAATTCTTCTGTAGTATTTTGTGTTGCCCACTAATTTTACTCCATCTCCCATTATCACAAGTAAACTCAATCATCTTTCCAGGTTCGCCATTGGCATCAATCAAGCCCTTTGACGAAATACCCACACCATTATCCAAGGTAACTTTCGTCCCCGGCTCAATCTTTAGCGTTACCCCATCAGGGATAGCTAAGTCACTCACCACGCGATAGTGCTTATCGGGCGTCAGCGTCATATCATGCGTCAGTATACCGCCCAACTTTACTGCATTATAAACGCGCACTTTGTACTCTACGCTCAAAGGCTGCGACGTATTGTCTGCCGTAGCTTGGAAATTGAGGCGAATGATACGACGATCGGCAATGCCTTCTTTAAACTTGATGATAATCGGATTGAGACTCTTGGCTTGCGCATAAGCAGAGAGCGTCTGTCCGAAGTCTACATTCTGCGTCAGTACATCGTAGAGCGTAGCATCTTCGTACTCGGCACCGGTAGAGATGAATGACAGTTTCACGTTTTTAGCCTCGCCCCATGTGGTGCGCAGTGTGGGGTAAAACGCAATCGTTTCACCCGAATCAATCAGTCCATCACCATTGCCACCGGCTATTGTATCGCATACTTCCATAGCGAGTAAGTCGAGTTCAGCAGGGCGCTCCGTAATATCGTAAGCCGCAGCAAAGTCTGCAGAGTGGATCAAGTCGCCCCAGAGGATCTCTTGAGAGTTGTACTCCTTCACCATCTGCAAGGCAGAGATACCGCCTGCCACTAAGGGCGCAGACATAGAAGTGCCATTCAGCGATTTATACCCACCATAAGGCACCGTGCTAAGGATGTCTACGCCAGGCGCAGAGAGTTCATAGTTCACGCCGTCCGTCCCCATCACGGAGAAGGTAGGTCCGTCACAATCAAAGTTTGAGAAGCCAGCTCTGCCTTCTCTTTGCGTTGTAGCCTGCACACCTAAGACGAAGGAATAAGCGGCGGGATACATGGGCTTATCGTTCTTATCTCCGCACTCAGGATAGATACCCAAACCATCATTCCCTGCAGCCGCCACGATCACACTATTCTGATAAGCCTTGGCAAGAGCGTTTTTCAAGACTTGCGAATTAGCATACGTACCGAGACTCATATTGATGACCGTAGCCCCCTTTTCGGCAGCGTACTCCACGCCCCGGGCAAGCGTGGCAATATCGCCCGTACCATCACTCTGCATCACCGTGACGGGCATAATGAGGGCTTGCGGATTGGCACCAACGATACCCAGTCCGTTGTTGGCAGCAGCGGCAATACCTGCCACGTGCGTACCGTGCATATTGTAATCGGCTATTTTTCCAGTATTATTGATAAAGTCCCATCCATGAAGGTCGTCTACGTAGCCATCTCCATCGTCATCATACCCTTCCTCTCCTTCCGACTCTGCGGTATTCGTCCATATATTGTCTTTGAGGTTGGGATGCGTAATGTCCACACCCGTATCGAGGATGGCTATGACGGGGCGCGTGCTGTTGACGATAGGTTTTGACCATAGTTTGTCAATGCCCATAGCGGGTATACCCCACTGCTGGCTATAGAGCGGACTCGTAGTAGGGTCTGCACAAATCACCGATGGCGCTTCGTCCGTAGCAGAGCCATCCGAGGCGTTCTCCGCCGTGCTTTCTGCCGAAACGGAGGAATGGACAGGTGAAGTTGGTGCTTCCGCACCCTCTAAAGCGTATACCAGATAGTTGGGCTCTGCATACTCCACCTCACCCAACTTCTCGAGCGACTGGATCATCAGCTGCGTGCTATCCGCGCGCTGCGACTTGATGCGAATGCGATAGATCTTGCTCAAGTCGACCTCTGCCACCTCATCACCCGTATACGTACGCGTGCGACGAAGAGCCTTTCGCTGAGGATGAGCGGCTTCAGCAAATACGGGTTCCATCTCGGTAGTGCCAAACTGCTGGAGCACTTTATTGACCGAACTCACATTAGCAGCCCGGAAGCGCCCATTAACGCGTTGCACAGTAATAGGCGTTCGGTCCTTGAACTTCACTAAGACTTCGCCTGGTCGCGAGTCGTTGTAACGGAAGCGGGTATCCAATTTTACCACGCCATCGTCGTTGTTGGTGCTTTGTGCCGCGGCAGCCAAAGGCAAGGCCGTCAAAGTAAGCATCAACCCTCTTTGAATCCATCTTGATGTTTTCATACGAATATCTGAGTAATGGTTATTTCACAAAGATATGTACTATTTTTGGATATTGCAAACAATATTTTAGGAATTAAGGCATTGGACAAGTTTGGGTAGGCTTCTCGAGACAGAATGAGGAGACACTACTTAATCGACAGGAATACTTCCCCCCAAAGAGAGATGCAGTCCATGCAAACCTCCACACTTGGCTTAGCAAAGGGGAAGATTGCATGGACTGCACCTTATTTATATAACATTTCAGAGAATGAATCTCTAAGATTATTCCCAACCCAATGCACTTGCACCGAGTACGGCAGCTTCACTACCATTGAGGGCAGAAACGAGGAGTTTGGCTTCGCCCTTGTAGAGGAAGAGGACATTCTCTTCGTAAGCCTCACGAAGGGGCTTCATCAAATATTCACCTGCCTTGGTCAAACCACCGAAGAACACGAAAGCTTCGGGTGAACAGATCGTGGCAAAGTCGGCACAAGCTGTACCGAGAATACGACCTGTATAATTAAAGATGTCAAGCGCGATCTTATCATCCTTCTCGGCGGCCTTGAACACGTCGTAAGACGTAATGCTTTCGGGATCAAGTTCGCGAAGCGAACTGGGCTCTGTACTCTTCTCCAAAAATTCACGAGCAGTACGAGCCACACCTGTGGCTGATGTATAAGCTTCCAAGCAGCCCTTACGACCACATCCGCAAGGACGACCATTCTCAGAGTGATCGATCACGAAGTGACCCAATTCACCTGCAAAGCCATCGCTACCATAGACCACACGACCATCGATCACGATGCCCGAACCAACGCCTGTACCAAGCGTGATCATGATAAAGTTTTTCATTCCACGAGCTACACCATAAGTCATTTCGCCCACAGCAGCAGCATTGGCATCGTTGGTCACACGAACGGGGATACCAAACACTTCCTCAAAGATCTGTGCGCAGGGAATCACACCTTTCCATGCCAAGTTGGCAGGATTCTCAATATTACCAGTATAATAGTTGGCATCGGGAGCGCCCACACCCATCGCACGAATATTCTGAATACCGCCTACCTGATCGAGTGCGGGCTGCAGAGCTTCAAAAGAAGCCTTAACGTAGTCCTTAAAATCTGGATGCGACTTCGTAGATATAACCGTCTGAGATTTAATATTACCGCGTTGGTCTACAATGCCAAACACAGAGTTGGTTCCGCCCATATCAAGGCCGATAACATAGGGCTTTTCGATATCCATTTCCATGGCTAAAGATTTTATGTCAGAACGCACTCTCAGAAGCTTCCCTCCATTAAAGAAAATGCCAGAGAAGAACAGAAAAGCGCTCCGTAATTATTGTTAGATGTTATTTTCGGGCACAAATATAAATAATAGTTCTGAATTATGGCGACTCTACATGCCACAAAAAGCCTATATTGGGCAATACGCTTGGCAAAAATGCATCATTCGATGCTCAAACTTGGTAAGTTTGGCAAAAGTTCGTAACTTTGCAGAACTTATAAGTGTAGTATATACGAAATGAACCATATATTTGCCGAATTTGCCAGCCTTCCTCTGCTCATCCTTAAAGGACTTCTCGTTGGCATTATAGCATCTGCACCCATGGGGCCTGTGGGCATCTTGTGCATCCAAAGGACGATCCAGAAAGGACGCCCTTACGGCATTGTAACCGGAGCTGGCGCCGCACTGAGCGATATACTCTATGCGCTGATTACAGGACTCGGAATGTCGTTTGTAATGGATTTCATCGGTGAGAAACAAAATATCTTCTGGCTCAAATTAGCTGGAAGCGTAATGCTCTTTATCTTTGGCATCTACATGTTTCGGTCCGACCCTCGCAAGAGCATGCACACTTCAAAATCGGGTGGTAAAGGCACTCTGATTCACAACTTTACCACTGCTTTCTTGGTGACACTCTCCAATCCGTTGATTATATTCCTATTTATAGCCCTCTTCAACATGCTTACCTTTGTCATTCCTGGCAACTGGTATGGACAGTGCATCGGTTACCTCTCTATCGTAGCAGGCGCCATGCTTTGGTGGTTAGGACTGACCTACGTAATCAACAAAATGCGCAACAACTTCGGTCCGACAGGTATCAAACGATTGAACATGACGATTGGCACGATCGTACTCGTTGCATCAATCATCTATGCAGGCATGACGCTATTCAACCTTTCACTATATTAAAAAGGAGTTGAGAAGTTGAAGAGTTGGTAAGTTTAGACTATAGCGTTTCTTTAAAGAGAGCGTGTGTGTGTGTCTACAATCGACAAAACTTAGACAACCTCATAAACTTTTAAACTCTAAACTCTTCAACTTACACACATATATACGACAGCATGATTATAGCAGACAAACTGAAGCAATCCAACCGTGCAGAATACCTGCTTTACATGTGGCAAGTGGAGGATCTTATCCGCGCCTATGGTTGTGATGCAGAAAGAATTAGCACGGAATACATCTCACGCTTCAATCTCTCTGAGGAGAAACGTAAACAAACAGAGCAATGGTACGCCGACCTCTGCGAGATGATGCGAAGCGAAGGCAAGATGCAGCATGGACACTTACAGATCTGTCAGAACATTCTGGCAGGGCTGACCGAGCTCAATCAGAAGTTGCTACACTCGCCCAAGTTTCCTTACTACCGAGAGATGTACTACAAGGTACTGCCCTATATCGTAGAGCTAAGAAGTAAAAACAAGCAGGCCCATGCCGATGGATCTTCAGAAGATGAGCCAGAACTTCAGACTTGCTTCGATATACTCTATGGCGTAATGATGCTACGCTTACAGAAAAAGACCGTTTCTGAAGGCACAGAGAAAGCAGCAAAAGACATTTCTACCCTACTCGGCCAATTGTCGGATTACTACTTCAAAGACAAAGAAGAGCCAATCGACTTCGACTAAATTCGGACTAATCCTGTAGTGCCCCAATCTGCAATGAACCCATTCTGTGGGCGACGCGTCTCGCGTCGGCACAAGTAGAAAGTTCATGATATTGAAGGCACGTTCTAACCATAGCGGATGCCGACGCGAGACGCGTCGCCCACAGAGCAGAATACGTTCTTCCACCCTATTAGCATACACCTTATTATATATAAGACAGAAAATGAAACAAATACTTGTGACCGGCTGCAACGGTCAGCTCGGTAACGAAATCCAACTCTTAGCACCCAAGTACGAGGACGACTGCGAGTTTCATTTCACCGATAAAGAAGAACTCGACATTACCGACCGCAAGGCCGTGTACAACTACATAGAGCAGCACCACATCAGCGTGGTGATCAACTGCGCCGCATTCACCGCTGTAGACAAGGCTGAGGAGAATGAAGAACTCTGCGACTTGCTCAACAACAAAGCTCCTGGTTACTTAGCAGAAGCTGTAGCCTCTGTAGGCGGAACGATGATACAAGTCTCGACCGACTACGTGTTTGACGGCACAGGATGCACTCCTTACAAAGAAGAAGACCCTACCAACCCACAGACAGTCTATGGCCGCACGAAATTGGCAGGCGAAGAGAACGTGATACGTTCGTGTGCAGGATCTATGGTGATTCGCACTGCTTGGCTCTACTCCACGTTTGGCAACAATTTCGTCAAGACCATGATTCGCTTGGGAAAGGAACGCGACAAACTCGGCGTGGTGTTCGACCAGATCGGCTCTCCCACCTATGCTCGCGACTTAGCTCGTGCTATTATGCAGATTGTAGAACAAGGTATCGTGCCCGGGGTATACCATTTCACCAATGAAGGTGTATGCTCTTGGTACGACTTCACGAAAGCCATCCACAAGATAGAAGGCATTGACAATTGCCAAGTATCTCCCATCCACACGGAAGAATACCCCGTGCCAGCTAAGCGCCCACACTACTCGGTGCTCGACAAATCGAAGATTAAGAATACATTCGGCATCGACATCCGCTGGTGGGAAGATGCACTCAAGGAATGCATAAAGAAATTGTAATGCCTAACAGGACAACGAGCCTGATAGGTTGACAAGTTTACGAGTAAGCTGGGTGAGATTGCATTTTGGGAAACATACGTTCATGCAAAACGTACATGCTCTTCATCGTCCATTCCACCCATTACACCCTCTCATCTTCTCTCCCCCTCCACTCAATACTCATTATTATATATACACGCTCTGATGAACCAAGAAATTGCACGCAGACGCACATTCGCCATTATATCACACCCTGACGCTGGTAAGACTACACTGACCGAGAAACTCCTCTTGTTTGGTGGCCAGATACAAGTGGCAGGCGCTGTCAAAAACAATAAGATTAAGAAGACTGCCACATCCGACTGGATGGAGATAGAAAAGCAACGTGGTATCTCCGTCACAACCTCTGTAATGGAGTTTGACTACGAAGGCTACAAAGTCAACATTTTGGATACTCCGGGTCACCAAGACTTTGCCGAAGACACCTTCCGCACACTGACAGCTGTAGACTCTGCTATCATCGTAGTAGATAGTGCAAAGGGTGTGGAGGCTCAGACAAGAAAGTTGATGACGGTATGCCGTATGCGCAAAACGCCTGTGATCATCTTCATCAATAAGATGGACCGCGAAGGTAAGAATCCCTTCGACCTCCTTGACGAATTGGAGCAGGAACTTCAGATCAAAGTACGTCCTCTTTCTTGGCCAATCAATCAGGGTTCACGCTTTAAGGGCGTATACAACATCTATGAGCAACAACTCAACCTCTTTGCCGCCGACAAGCAAAAAGTGACAGAGAAAGTAGCAGTAGATATTAATAGCGAAGAACTCGAAAACCACGTGGGCGATAGCGATGCTGCTCAGCTGCGAGAAGACTTGGAACTGGTAGATGGTGTATATCCCGAATTCAACCAAGACGATTATTTAAGTGCCGACGTAGCCCCCGTATTCTTCGGTTCGGCACTCAACAACTTTGGTGTAAAGGAACTACTCGACTGCTTCGTAAAGATTGCCCCCTATCCTCGCCCCACCGTTGCTGAAGAACGTACAGTCAACCCCGATGAGCCGAAGTTTACAGGCTTCATCTTCAAGATTACAGCCAACATCGACCCCAACCATCGTTCGTGCATCGCCTTCTGCAAAGTGTGCTCAGGAAAGTTTGAACGCAACAAGCCTTACCTGCATGTGCGCAACGGCAAGACCGTGCGATTCTCCTCTCCCACTCAATTCATGGCCCAACGCAAGAGCACGATTGACGAAGCATGGGCTGGCGACATCGTAGGTCTACCCGACAATGGTATCTTCAAGATTGGCGATACACTAACCGAAGGCGAACAACTTCACTTCCGCGGACTGCCCTCATTCTCACCAGAGATGTTCAAATACATCGAAAATGCCGACCCCATGAAGACAAAGCAACTCAACAAGGGTATAGAGCAACTGATGGACGAAGGCGTGGCACAGCTCTTTATCAACCAATTCAATGGCCGAAAGATTATCGGAACGGTAGGACAACTGCAGTTTGAAGTAATTCAGTACCGCTTAGAGAATGAGTACAACGCCAAATGCCGTTGGGAACCCATCCATCTCTACAAAGCCTGCTGGATAGAGAGCGACGATGAAGCCGAACTTGAGAACTTCAAGAAGCGCAAGTATCAGTACATGGCAAAAGATCGCGACGGACGAGATGTATTCCTTGCCGACTCTGGCTACGTACTGCAGATGGCACAGCAAGACTTCGAACATATTAAGTTCCACTTTACCAGCGAGTTCTAACACAGTGCATGCATTGAAGCGTTTCTAAAGAAGAGTACGTGCATATGCCATACAAATCTGAAGCGTTTTATAATAAAAACGCACGAAACGTTGTGGTTGTCATGAGATTATTTTATAACTTTGCATCCAAATTTGGATTATGAAGAAAATACACCTCATACTATTTTGCTGTGCGGCATTGCTCTCGGCGTCGTGCGCTGACTACAACAGGATAGTCAAGACGCAGGACTACATATATAAATATGAGTGTGCCAAGCAATACTATGCCGAAGGTCAATACAATCGTGCAGCACAATTGTTGCAAGATGTATTATCAGTGCTTAAGGGTACAGACCAGGGAGAAGAATCGCTCTATCTCTCTGGCATGTGCAATTTGAAAGCACGTGCCTACAGCGCTGCATCGACCATTTTCAAAAAGTACTATCAGACTTATCCGAGAGGCAAATATGTAGAGGAAGCTCGCTTCAACTGTGGCTATGCTTTATACCAAATGACTCCCGAGCCTAAGCTTGATCAGACAGATACATTTGAAGCTGTAACAGAGTTTCAGAACTTCATTGAAAACTTTCCTGGAAGCCGACTGCGCCCCAAAGCACAAGAACTTATCTTCAAGCTACAAGACAAACTTGTAGAAAAGGAATATCTCTCTGCAAAGCTCTACTACGATTTGGGTACCTATATTGGCAACGGCACGAATGGTAACTACGGCGCTTGCATCGTTACTGCCGAAAATGCCATTAAGGACTATCCCTATACCACAAAGCGCGAAGACTTTGCCATCCTGATTCTGCGAGCCAAATTCCAATTGGCACAATTTAGCGTAGAAGCGAAGAAGGAAGAAAGATACCACAACGCTATCGACGAATACTACGGATTCGTAACGGAATATCCCGAATCGAAGTATATGAAGGAAGCTAAAAGCCTGTTTGCAAAAGCACAGAAATATGTGACTACAACAGACGAAGATACTACTCTCCCCGCCGAAAGCGAGACCTCTAAATAAAGACGGTCGAAGAAATCACTCAATAAAAAAATAATCAAACATTATATACAATGGATTACAAGAAGAGCAAAGCACCTACCAACACAGTTACCCACAACTTGATGGACTTTTGTGAAGGAACAAACAACATCTACGAAAGCGTGGTAATTATGTCGAAGCGTGCCAACCAAATTGCCGTACAGATGAAGGAAGACCTTTCAAAGAAACTAAAGGAATTTGCTTCGACCAACGACAACTTGGAAGAGACTTTCGAAAACCGCGAACAGATAGAAATCTCACGTTACTACGAAAAGCTCCCCAAGCCTACGCTCATCGCTGCAGACGAGTTTCTGCATCACAACATCTATTTCCGTAATCCTGCCAAGAGCAAGGACAATCTGAACACTGAAGCATGATACAGCGCATTCAAAGCATCTATCTTGCTCTCGCAGCAGCCTTTTCTGCATTTCCATTCTTCGTACCATTGGTCCTCTTTACATGCGGTAACAAATGGTTCTCGATGAACAATGTAGGCTATGATGGCGCGCAGCTTGCAGAGATGACTGGAAGACATCCTTACGGCTTAGCCGTGTGGGGAATCGCGGTCATCGTGCTTGCTCTTGTGAGCATCTTTACCTTTAAGAACCGCAAGAAGCAAGTGAGACTCACCAATTGGGCCATATTTGCCAACATCCTTTGGTACGTGGCTCTTGTCTGCTATGCATTCTCTGTGAAATCACGCACTAACACAGATTTGCACTTTGAGATTGGATGCTTATTCCCTCTCGTATCATTAATCGTCTTATTCTTGGCCCGAAAAGCCATCAAGCACGATGATGCTTTGGTAAGAGCAGCCGACCGCATTAGATAACTCTATACAAAGTTAGAAGTATGTCGCTAAACAAAGTAATGCTTATTGGCAACGTAGGCAAAGATCCAGATATTCGCTACATTGATAGCGGAGTATGTACAGCACAAATTGCTTTGGCTACAAGTACTCCTGGATACACACTACCCAATGGGACAAACGTTCCCGAAAGGACAGAGTGGCACAACATCTGCCTCTGGAGAAGATTGGCAGAAGTGGCAGAACGCTACGTACACAAAGGCGACAAACTCTACATTGAAGGAGAGTTGCGCTACAGAAGCTATACCGATAAAAAGGGATTAACTCACAAAGTAGCTGAGATATGGGCTACCAACATGGAGATGCTCACGCCACGCAGTCAGAGCACTACACCATCACAACAGTCCACTCCCGCGACACCATTCCCTCCAACAAGTAGCAATGCCGAAACTGGGAAATCATCCTCCGATGGTGCTCCTTCTAAATGTCCTTTTTAAGAGACTCAAAGACGTGTAAACACGAATGACTGAAAGAGTTCAGCGTGTTACACGTCTTTTTAATGAAAAGATATGCTTAAGCTGGCCTCCTATATAGGGAATGACATAAACGTTCCTCCCTACTCCATACAACCTGATATAAACATCTACATTTGGGAGCACCATTTAGAAGCGAAAGTACTCAATGAGCTTTACCAATCAGCCACCCTGCCCGACAAAGGCAATGATGATCTATGTCGCTTCCATGGCAAAAGATACATAGAACGCATTTCCATTAGAATCCTGCTCCAACAACTATTAGATGATCAAAGTGAAATCCATTATTTAGAGACAGGACGTCCGCTGCTTACTTCAGGATTGGCAGAACTAAGCATATCCCACACCAAAGACATCTACGCCATAAGCCTTTCTAAAGAGAAGCATGGCATGGACGTAGAGCAATGGGGCAACAAAGCGCTCAAATTGATCAACATGTTTCTAAACAAAGAAGAACAGTTGCTACTTAACGACTCTTCCGCCTTACTTTGTTCCCCCGAAAAGAATGCAACCTTATTATGGAGTGCCAAAGAGGCTATCTACAAATACGTAGATCAGCCAGGACTCTCGTTTAAAGAAGACATTGCCATCTCCTTCAACACAAAGCAGGAACTCAAAGCTAAAGTTCGCTCCATCAAAGAAGAACTATTCGTACACTTCGAAGCCCTGCCACATTGCGTACTTACTTGCTGCAAAAGCACTCCGTTTGCCTAAAAATGAGTAACTTTGCAGCGTTTCTTAATCAACAACAGACAACAAATACGAAAAAAGATATATGATTACCGTTTCAAACTTAGCCATTCAGTTTGGCAAGCGCATCCTTTACCAAGACGTCAACATGAAATTCACCAACGGCAACATCTATGGCATCATCGGTGCCAATGGTGCTGGTAAGTCAACCCTTCTCAAGGCCATCTCTGGTGAATTGGAGCCCAACAAGGGTAAGGTTGAAATGGGACCAGGCGAACGTCTCTCCGTCCTGAGCCAGGACCACTTCAAGTATGACGAATATACCGTACTTGATACGGTGCTTATGGGCCATACTACCATGTGGAAGGTCATGCAGGAGAGGAATGAACTGTATTCTAAACCCGACTTCTCTGACGAAGATGGCATCAAAGTGGCAGAACTTGAAGACAAGTTTGCACAGATGGGAGGTTATACTGCTGAAAACGATGCAGCCACCTTGCTGAGCGGATTAGGCATCAAAGAGAAGCTGCACGGAAAATTGATGGGTGAACTCAGCGGTAAAGAGAAGGTACGTGTCATGTTAGCACAGGCTCTCTTCGGTGAACCAGACAACTTGTTGCTCGATGAGCCTACCAATGACCTCGACCTCGAAACCGTAGAATGGCTCGAAGAATATCTCGGCAACTTCGAACACACTGTACTCGTAGTAAGCCACGACCGCCACTTCCTGGACCAAGTGTGTACACACACCGTAGATATCGACTTTGGCAAGGTAACCTTGTTCTCAGGTAACTACTCTTTCTGGTACGAATCTTCACAGCTCGCTTTGCGTCAAGCTCAGAACCAAAAGCAAAAGGCCGAAGAGAAGAAGAAAGAATTGGAAGAGTTTATTCGTCGATTCTCTGCCAATGTGGCAAAGAGCAAACAGACCACAAGCCGTAAGAAGATGCTTGAAAAGCTCAACGTGGAAGAAATTAAGCCTTCTACTCGTAAATACCCTGGCATTATCTTCCAGATGGACAGAGAGCCTGGCAATCAAATACTCGAAGTGAAGGACTTAAAGGCCACACTCGACGATGGTACAGTTCTCTTCGATCGCCTAAACTTCACCGTAGAGAAAGGCGAGAAGATCGTATTTCTCAGCCATGATCCTCGCGCCATGACAGCCTTATTTGAGATTATCAATGGCAACGCAAAGCCCGCTTCGGGTAGCTACAAATGGGGTGTTACCATTACGACCGCTTACTTGCCTCTCGACAACACTTCATTCTTCAACACCGACATGAACATGCTCGACTGGTTGAGTCAATACGGAGAGGGCAATGAAGTATACTTCAAGGCATTCCTCGGACGTATGCTTTTCAAGGATGAAGACATACTGAAGAAGGTAAACGTACTCTCTGGTGGTGAAAAGATGCGTTGCATGATTGCACGTATGCAATTGAAAAATGCCAACTGCTTAATCCTCGACACACCGACCAATCACCTCGATATGGAAAGTATTCAAGCATTCAACAACAACTTGAAACTTTACAAAGGCAACATCCTCTTCTCAAGCCACGACCATGAATTTATCAATACCATTGCCAACCGCATCATTGAGTTGACACCCAATGGAAGCATTGACAAACTCATGACCTACGAAGACTATATTCACGATGAACGCGTGAAGGAACTCAAGGAAAAGTTATACGGAAACGCACAATAATGCACCATGGCATAGTTTTTGCAATATTTAAAAGCAAAACATTACAATAGCATTATGACAAATAAGAAAGAAAAGGAAGAAGAAAAGTTGCATGCCGAAGCGCATGAAGCAGAACAAGATACAGCTACTGCCGAGCCTAAGCAAGAAGCAGAACTTTCTGATGCAGACAAATTAGCAGCCGCACAGGAAGAAATAGCCCAATTGAAGGACAAATATCTGCGCCAAGTGGCAGAATTTGACAACTACCGCAAGCGTACACTTAAAGAAAAGACCGAACTGATTCTTAATGGTGGCGAAAAAGTGCTCGGTGCGCTCTTACCCGTCTTAGATGACCTCGATCGTGCCGCACAAAATATTGAGAAAAGCGATGATGTCAAGACGCTGAAGGAAGGCGTCAACTTGATCATCGACAAACTCAGCAAGACTCTCGCTGCGCAAGGACTGCAGAAGATGGACGTCATCGGTAAGCCATTCGACACCGACTTCCATGAAGCCATTGCACTTATCCCCGCACAGGAAGAAGAGCAGAAGAACCACGTCATGGACTGCGTTCAACCTGGATACACCCTGAACGAGAAAGTGTTGCGACACGCTAAAGTCGTAGTTGGACAATAAACCACTATATAGAACTCTATCACATGGCTGACGAAAAAGATTATTACAAGATATTAGGTGTAGAGCGCAATGCCTCTGCCGATGAAATAAAAAGAGCTTACAAGAAGGTTGCCATCAAGTATCACCCCGATCGAAACCCTGGTAACAAAGAAGCTGAAGAGAAGTTTAAGCAAGCAGCTGAAGCTTACGATGTACTGCGTGATCCAGATAAGAGAGCACGCTATGACCAGTTTGGAGCTGACGGCGTAAATGGCGCTTCTGGATTTGGAGGATTCGGCGGACAAGGCATGGATATCAATGATATATTCAGCGCTTTCGGTGATATCTTCGGCGGTCATGGTTTCGGTGGATTCGGTAGTGGATTCGGTGGCGGACAAGCTCAACCACGCCAATACAAGGGCGCAGACATGCGAATGAAGGTAAAACTCACCTTGGAAGAAATTGCCACAGGCGTGACAAAGAAGTTCAAGATGAAGAAAGACATCACATGTCCCGAATGCGGTGGCTCTGGCTGCGAGAAAGGCAGCAAGCCTGAGACTTGCTCCACTTGTCACGGACAAGGCTATGTGATACGTACGCGCCAAAGCATCTTGGGCATGATGCAATCACAAGAAGTCTGCCCCACTTGTCATGGCGAAGGCACTGTCATCAAGAACAAATGTTCACATTGCCATGGTGATGGCATCGTCAAGGGTGAAGAGATTGTAGAAATCAACATCCCTGCTGGTGTAGGCGAAGGCATGGTTGTCAACATACCGAGAAAGGGCAATGCTGGAATGCACAATGGCGTGCCTGGTGATATACAGGTGATTATCGAAGAGCTTCCTCATCCCGACTTCATTCGTGATGAGACGGACTTAATCTATAATTTGCTCCTCACTGTTTCGCAAGCCACATTGGGCGACACCGTAGAAGTGCCTACACTTACAGGAAAGGCACGTATCAAAATAGAACCAGGCACACAGCCCGGTACTGCACTTCGCCTGCGAGGCAAAGGCCTTCCCGCCGTACAAGGATACGGAAGCGGTCACGGTGATATCGTAGTAAATATCAGCGTCTACATTCCAGAGAAGCTTGATTCAAAAGAAAAAGACCTATTTAAGGGCATTAAAGATAGCAAGAACTTGCAGCCAAACGATGGTGTAAAGAATAAAATCTTTAGAGCCTTTAGAAACTACTTCAACAAATAATTTTGTTTAAAAGACGAGTTAGCATACCATTTAGGTATGCCGACCCGTCTTTTTTTTATACCTTTGTTGATACGTTATACAAAGAAGTACTATCACGCACCTATGACTTATTCTGAAACGATAGAATATCTGTTCAATTCAGCCCCTCTTTTCCAAAATGTAGGAGGAGATGCATACAAAGAAGGCTTGTCTAACACGCATCTTTTAGATAAGCACTTCGGTCATCCTCACACTTGCTACAAGACCATACACGTGGCAGGGACTAATGGAAAAGGAAGCTGTGCTCACACCATTGCAGCAGCGTTGCAACGCAAAGGCCTGCGTGTGGGCTTATATACGTCGCCTCACTTAGTAGATTTCAGAGAGCGGATTCGCATCAACGGCAAGATGATGCCGAAGCAATATGTCGTAGACTTTGTAGAAAACGAACGTGCATTCTTCGAACCACTCCATCCCTCGTTCTTCGAACTTACCACAGCTTTAGCCTTTAAATATTTCAAGGACGAGAAGGTCGATGTTGCAGTCATTGAAGTAGGCCTTGGCGGGCGATTAGATTGTACCAATATTATCAATCCCGTACTTTCCATCATTACGAATATTAGTTTTGACCATACACAATTTCTGGGTAATACCTTAACAAGCATTGCTTCAGAGAAAGCAGGAATCATTAAGTCCGATGTGCCCGTAGTGATAGGAGAATATACAGCAGAGACCCGTCCCGTATTCGAGAATAAAGCTAAAGATGTCCATGCGCCGATCGTCTTTGCTGAAGATTCTCAAGAAGTTTTGTTCTCAAGCGTCTTGCCCGATGGACTAAGGCTTTATCAGACTCGCAGTATAGGTGAATTTGAGGGAGAACTTGCAGGAGATTGCCAAGTAAAGAATACGAATACGCTGATTCATGCCTTTAGCATACTGGCCCCTACCTTCAATTTATCTCATGACGATATACGATATGCGTTCTTGCACGTATGTGAAGAGACCGGACTCCAAGGGCGATGGCAAACAATCGGGCACAATCCGACTATCATATGCGACACGGGTCACAATACAGGCGGATGGAAATATCTTTCCTCGCAACTTCAAGACATTTCGAAGCGTTATGCTCACACCCACATCGTGTTTGGAATGGCATCAGACAAGGACATAACTCACGTACTTGCCATGCTTCCCACCACCGCACATTATTATTGGACACGAGCTTCCGTAAAGCGCGCAATGAGCGAGGTGGAAATAGCACGTCAAGCTTCTACCTACCATCTCAAGGGTGAATGCTACGCTTCAGTAGCAGAAGCCTACGAGGCTGCCATAGCCAATGCAGCTCAAGAAGACTTTGTATATATAGGAGGAAGTTGCTTTGTTGTAGCTGACCTGCTGAAGCATCTTGAAGAATCAGATACGCGGCATAGGCCTCAGCGTTCATGACGATTTACATCATGTTCCATGCAAAATTAGCAAACACATTCTCCACAATATCATATCTGATTATAAAAGCATTTCCATAACTCTCACACAATAAAGATCATGAGCGAAAATCGTAGTTTAGTAACCATCGCCAATCTGTCAAAGGAAAAGATTATGTACCTCATCCAGATGGCACAAGAGTTTGAAAAGCAGCCCAACCGCAAGATTCTCGACGGGAAAGTCGTTGCAACGCTCTTCTTTGAACCCTCCACCCGTACACGCCTCTCATTTGAAACAGCAGCCAACCGATTGGGTGCACGAGTGATCGGCTTCACCGACCCCAAGGTTACAAGTTCAAGCAAGGGGGAGACGCTCAAAGATACCATCATGATGGTAAGCAACTATGCCGATGTCATCGTCATGCGTCACTATTTAGAAGGAGCTGCACGCTACGCAAGTGAAGTTGCTCCCGTACCTATTGTTAATGCTGGCGATGGTGCAAATCAGCACCCCTCACAGACTATGCTCGACCTCTACAGCATATACAAGACACAGGGAACGCTCGACAATCTAAACATCTATCTTGTAGGTGATCTCAAATATGGTCGCACCGTCCACTCGCTAATCATGGCTATGCGCCACTTCAATCCTACCTTCCATTTCATTGCGCCCAAGGAGTTGGCAATGCCCGAAGAATATAAAATCTATTGTAAAGCCAACGGAATCAAATTTGAGGAACACGAAGACTTTAATGCCGACGTCATTAGCCAAGCCGACATACTCTATATGACACGCGTACAGCGTGAGCGCTTTACTGACCTCATGGAGTATGAACGCGTAAAGGATGTATACATTCTCCGTGCCGACATGCTCAAGGACGCTCGTCCCAACATGAAGATTCTTCACCCTCTGCCACGTGTCAATGAGATTGCTTACGACGTAGACAACGATCCTCACGCATACTACTTCGAACAAGCACATAATGGTCTCTTTGCCCGTCAAGCCATCATTTGCGACGTACTCGGCATCACACTCGACGAAGTTAAACTCTAATCTCATTTTCGCAAAAGTCTTAATTATATAAGAGAGTCTCCCCACCCTTCATAAGAGCCCCTCATATACCCCACACTTATTTAGTCATATTCCATCAATGAAACGACAAGAACTGATGGTAGCCGCCATACAAAACGGCACCGTTATCGACCATATCCCCTCAAACAAGCTATTTCAAGTAGTACGCCTTCTCCATTTGGAAGATCAAAACATTCAGTCGCAAGTCATGATTGGCTACAATCTTCCCAGCGAGAAGATGGGCAACAAGAGCATCATCAAGATTGCTGACAAGTTCTTTACCGATGCAGAGCTCAACATACTCAGTGTCGTAGCTCCCAACGTAACGCTCTGCATTATCCGCGACTACGAGGTAGTAGAAAAGCGTTGCGTCACCCTTCCGCAAGAGATTGTCGGCATTGTCAAGTGTGCCAATCCTAAGTGCATCACCAACAATGAGCCCATGCCCACTCACTTCCACGTAGTCAACCCCGAGACAGGCGTCATCCAGTGTAAATATTGTGAGAAAGAGCAGAAGCTCGACTCTATCAAACTCGTCTAAAAGAAGCTATGAGTCAGAAATTGGACTGGAAGCCTGGCACCATGATTTACCCACTTCCAGCACTACTCATATCATGTGGTACAAGTCCTGAAGAATACAATCTCTTCACCGTAGCATGGTCGGGCACCATTTGTACGAATCCTGCCATGTGCTACATCTCCGTGCGCCCCGAACGCTACTCCTACGACATCATCAAGCGCAATATGGAGTTCGTCATCAATCTCACTACAGAGGACTTAGCCCAAGCCACCGATTGGTGTGGCGTACGCTCCGGACGCGACTACCGCAAGTTTGATGAAATGCACCTCACCCCTGCCCCATCGCATGCCATACGCACACCGATTGTAGCAGAATCGCCCCTAAGCATTGAGTGCAGAGTAAAAGAGATTGTCCACCTTGGCTCACACGACATGTTTATTGCAGAAGTAGTCAACGTACAAGCTGATGAACGTTTTCTTGACGAGCAAGGCAAATGGCATCTCGATCGCAGCCGCCCACTCGTCTATCTGCATGGAGCTTACTATGCCTTAGGCGACTTTATCGGCCGCTTCGGTTTCTCCGTAAAGAAGAAATAACTCGATCTTACCCTGCGCCGACTTGATACCTTAATCTGTGCATCCAGTCGGCGCAAGGTTTCTTCCTAATAATAACCCTATCCACACAAACCATTTTACTTATGAAAGACCAAGCAGTTTTTTCACTTATTGAGCAGGAGCACCAACGTCAGCTCCGCGGTATCGAACTCATTGCTTCTGAAAACTTTGTCAGCGACGAAGTAATGCAAGCCATGGGTTCATGCCTAACCAACAAGTATGCCGAAGGCTATCCTGGCCACCGCTACTATGGTGGTTGCGAAATCGTCGATCAAACTGAGACGTTGGCTATCGAACGTGCCAAGAAACTTTTCGGTGCAGACTATGCCAACGTGCAGCCTCACTCAGGAGCTCAAGCCAATGCTGCAGTACTGCTCACCTGCCTCAATCCAGGCGATACCTTTATGGGACTCAACCTTGATCACGGAGGTCACCTCTCTCATGGTTCTAAGGTCAACACTTCCGGCATTCTCTATCATCCCATCGGCTATGATCTCGACCCCAAGACAGGCCGTGTAGACTATGACGAGATGGAACGTCTTGCCCTTGAGCATCATCCCAAGCTCATCATCGGCGGTGGATCAGCCTACAGTCGCGAGTGGGACTATGCTCGTATGCGCGCCATTGCCGACAAAGTAGGAGCACTCTTTATGGTCGATATGGCACACCCCGCAGGACTCATTGCAGCAGGACTGCTTGACAATCCAGTAGACTACGCTCACATCGTGACGACTACTACGCACAAGACACTTCGCGGTCCACGCGGCGGCATGATCTTGATGAAGCACGACTTCGAGAATCCCTGGGGAAAGAAGACTCCCAAGGGCGCAACGAAGATGATGAGTCAATTGCTCAATAGCGCCGTATTTCCTGGCATCCAAGGCGGACCGCTTGAACATGTCATTGCAGCCAAGGCCGTAGCTTTCGGCGAAGCCCTGCAACCAGAGTTTAAGACCTACGCCATGCAAGTGAAGAAAAATGCAGCCCGACTCGCCGACCAACTCATGAAGCGCGGTTTCACTATCGTAAGTAATGGCACAGACAATCATTCCATGCTCGTCGACCTGCGCGGCAAATATCCCGATCTTACGGGCAAAGTAGCAGAGAGCGCCCTTGTAGCAGCCGACATTACGGTCAATAAGAATATGGTGCCATTCGACACACGTTCCGCATTCCAGACATCAGGCATTCGCCTCGGCACCTCTGCCATCACCACACGCGGTGCAAAAGAAGCGTTTATGGACGAGATTGCCGAGATGATAGAGGAAGTGCTCAATGCACCCACCGACGAGCAAGTAATCGCCAACGTACGTCAGCGAGTCAACGAACGTATGAAAGATTACCCCCTCTTTGCTTGGTAAAGACGCTTCTTTCAGCACATACAACCCTAAAACATTGCAAAAGCCACGCCCCATGCATGCACTTTTGTGGGCAAATACTTGCATTTAAAGGCAAGTTGTTGTACTTTTGCACATGGAAATACAATCCATATAGTTATATAAATTTACTCATCAATTATGGTAAACTACAAAGAACTTGGCTTGGTGAACACTCGCGAGATGTTCAAGCGTGCCATCAACGGTGGTTATGCAATCCCCGCTTTCAACTTCAATAACCTTGAACAGCTTCAGGCTATCATCAAGGCATCTTCAGAACTCAAGTCTCCGGTAATCCTCCAGGTTTCAAAGGGTGCCCGCAACTATGCTAACGAGACTTTGCTCCGTTACATGGCTGAAGGCGCTGTAGAATACGCTAAGGAACTCGGTTGCCATCATCCTGAAATCGTGCTCCACCTCGACCACGGTGATAGCTTCGAACTCTGCAAGAGCTGCGTTGACCTCGGCTTCTCTTCAGTAATGATCGATGGTTCTTCACTTCCCTACGAAGAGAACATCGCCCTCACTAAGAAGGTTGTAGAGTACGCTCACCAGTACGACGTAACAGTAGAAGGTGAGCTCGGTGTATTGGCAGGTGTTGAAGACGAAGTTTCTTCAGACGTATGCCACTATACTAAGCCCGAAGAAGTAATCGACTTTACTTCTAAGACTGGTGTTGACTCACTCGCTATCTCTATCGGTACTTCTCATGGTGCTTACAAGTTCACTCCCGAACAGTGCACTCGTGACCCGAAGACTGGCAAGCTCGTTCCTCCTCCCTTGGCATTCGACATCCTCGACGCCATCATGGAGAAGCTCCCCGGTTTCCCCATCGTACTCCACGGTTCTTCTTCAGTACCCCAGGAATATGTTGACATGATCAACCAGTATGGTGGTAAGCTCCCCGATGCTGTTGGTATTCCCGAAGAACAGCTCCGCAAGGCTGCTAAGAGCGCTGTTTGCAAGATCAACATCGACTCTGACTCACGTCTCGCCTTCACTGCTGCCGTACGTAAGGTATTCCACGACAAACCGGGTGAATTCGATCCCCGTAAGTACTGCGGTCCTGCACGTGACCTCATGGAGCAGATGTACAAGCACAAGATCACTGACGTGCTCGGTTCTGACAACAAGCTCGCTAACTGCGACTAATCTCAGAGCTGCTGCATAGCAGATCTTAAATTCTAAAAGCCGCCTCAACTTCCGTGTTGAGGCGGCTTTATTTAGTACGCTCGGCATGAGCATTATCTAACGGGTGCAAGTCCCGAGTAAGCCCT
>CALEKA010000034.1 GCA_937898715.1 uncultured Prevotella sp. | reverse complement strand
TAGGGCTTACTCGGGACTTGCACCCGTTAGATAATGCTCATGCCGAGCGTACTAACACAAGAAAGGCCCATCTTTAACGATTTGGGCCTTTCTTGTGTTATATTCTATCCTTCATTAGGAGCTTATTTCTCCTTAAGAGCATCACGAATTTCACGCAGGAGTTTCACCTCTTCTGAAGGTTCAGCAGGTGCTGCAGGAGCCGCAGGTTCTTCTTTTTTCTTACGCGTAAGTTTCATGATCAATCTTACAAGCATAAACACGCAGAATGCGATAATTAAGAAATCCAAGCAAGTCTGCAGAAAATTACCATAAGCAATTGATACAGGTTCACCACCTTCATTCAGCGGATTAATAGGCAAATCATACTTCAAATCCTTGAAATCAATTCCTCCTATCAGCCATCCGATGGGAGGCATGATAAGGTCGTTGACAATAGAAGACACAATCTTGCCAAACGCTCCGCCAATGATTACACCGACTGCCATATCAATAGCATTTCCTTTGACTGCGAACTCTTTAAACTCTTGAATAAACGAAGATTTCATCTTTTTGAAAATTTTAATTGATAAACTTAGTGCAAAAATAAAAAGGATTTTGTACTTTTGCGGTGGAAAAAGGAGAAAAAAGGCAATGTCTTGAAAGCAAAGCTTGATTTTTCCATCCAAAGAGTTCATTCACTGAAATATTAACCGCTTAAATAGTTAATTCATAACTTTTTTAAATCATGATCAAAGTAGGTATTAACGGTTTCGGTCGTATCGGCCGTTTCGTATTCCGCGCTGCTCAGACTCGCAACGACATCCAGATTGTAGGTATCAATGACCTTTGCCCCGTAGATTACTTGGCATACATGCTCAAGTACGACACTATGCACGGTGCATTCCAGGGCACTATCGAGGCTGACGTTGAGAAGAGCGAGCTCATCGTAAACGGCAACCACATCCGTGTAACTGCTGAACGCAATCCGGCTGACTTGAAGTGGAACGAGGTTGGCGCTGAGTACGTTGTTGAATCTACAGGTCTCTTCCTTACTAAGGAAAAGGCTCAGGCTCACATCCAGGCTGGTGCTAAGTACGTAGTTATGTCTGCTCCTTCTAAGGACGACACTCCTATGTTCGTATGCGGCGTAAACTTCGACAAGTACGTTAAGGGTACTCAGTTCGTATCTAACGCTTCTTGCACCACTAACTGCTTGGCTCCTATCGCTAAGGTTCTGAACGACAAGTTCGGTATCGTTAACGGCTTGATGACCACCGTTCACTCTACTACTGCTACTCAGAAGACCGTTGACGGTCCTTCTTTGAAGGACTGGCGTGGTGGCCGTGCCGCTTCTGGCAACATCATCCCTTCTACTACTGGTGCTGCTAAGGCTGTAGGTAAGGTTATCCCCGAACTCAACGGTAAGTTGACTGGTATCTCTATGCGTGTTCCGACTTTGGACGTTTCTGTAGTTGACTTGACTGCAAACCTCGCAAAGCCCGCTACTAAGGAAGATATCTGCGCTGCTATGAAGGAAGCTTCAGAAGGCGAATTGAAGGGTGTACTCGGCTACACTGAAGACGCTGTTGTATCTAGCGACTTCCTCGGCTGCACTAACACTTCTATCTTCGATGCTAACGCTGGTGTATACCTCACTGACACTTTCGTTAAGGTTATCAGCTGGTATGACAATGAGATCGGTTACTCTAACAAGGTGCTCGAACTCATCGCTCACATGGCCAAGGTTAACGGCTAATCCTTAGCGTAAACCGTAAAATGTAACCGCTGTAATGCCTCTGTGTATTGCAGCGGTTTTTTAAATTTTCATCCTTACAGAATAATCACTTACACAGACAATGGACTTTATCACAATCTTAGGCCCCACAGCTTCAGGAAAAACGAATGTAGCCGTTAACCTTGCCTATAAAATCGGTGCAGAAATCATTAGCGCTGATAGCAGACAAGTGTACCGACGCATGGACTTAGGAACAGGAAAGGACCTCGACGAATATATTGTCCATGGTCAACAAATTCCCTATCACCTAATCAACATCGCAGAACCTGGCACTAAATACAATGTATATGAATACCAACGCGATTTTCTATATGCCTACAATGACATAAAGAGCAGAGGAAAGCACGTCATTGTATGTGGAGGAACAGGACTTTATCTTGAAAGCATCCTACGAAGTTATAGGTTATCACCCGTACCACAAAATCCCGAACTGCGAGAGAAACTCAAAGACAAAACATTAGAAGAACTCACAAGCATACTTAGTTCTTACAAGCAACTGCACAATAGAACCGATGTAGATTCTGCACAACGCGCCATTCGTGCTATCGAAATAGCAGATTATTATAAACAATGTCCTATAGAAGACCGACCTTTCCCTACTCTTTCGTCTTATATTATAGGAATAGATGTAGATCGTGAAACTCGCCGTTCACGCATCACTGCTCGACTGAAGCAAAGACTTGACAACGGAATGATCGACGAAATACGAGGTTTACTCAAAGAAGGCATCCCCCCCGAGGATCTTATCTACTACGGGCTTGAATATAAATACCTTACGCTTTACGCTACTGGCAAACTTACTTACGACGAAATGTTTAGACAATTGGAAATTGCCATTCATCAATTTGCCAAAAGGCAAATGACATGGTTTCGCGGAATGGAACGACGCGGTATAGACATTCATTGGATGAAAGCTGAAGATATTATGAAAGCCGATATACCATTAGAATAAGGAGCCACACACACTACTTCAAAAGCATCAAGCACAACGATTTCTGCCGAAGAAGTATTCATTCTCATAATGCTTGAAGAAATTGCAAATAACTTCATTCACTCATATTTCCAAAGTCACTAATATAACACTGTTTAGGAAAAGCTTACCTATTAACCACTCTAATTAAAAGCATTCTGTATTATGCCATCACATTCATGGGCTGTAATATATTGCCCCAAAGAAGGTTCCACACATACTCACAAACGTTGGAAAAAGATTCGTTCATATCTTAATGAAGTGGGCGTCAACTTTGATTATGTACAGAGCGAAGGCCCCGGTTCCGTAGAACGCTTAGCTGCTATGATGACAAAATCGGGTTATAGCTCCATCATCGTGGTTGGAGGAGACTCAGCACTCAATCATGCACTGTGTGGTATTATGAACACCACTTCGCCTACAGGAATGCGACCTACGTTAGGCGTTATACCCAATGGCTTTGGCAATGACTTTGCTAAATTCTGGGGCTTTTCGTCTGATGATTACAAATCTACCATCAATGCTTTAATACGTCACAACACCCGAAAGGTCGACGTCGGTATCGTACAATACCATAGCAAAAGCAACAGTAACGACAAAAAACTATATTTCCTCAATTGTGTAAACTTAGGCATAGCTTCCGCTATAACCAACCTTAAGCGACGCACAAGTAGTCTGCTTGTACTCAAATCACTCTCCTACCTAATCTCCACGCTTTTACTTATCTTCCAACGAATGAGTTCTATATTTGAATTCAGCCTTAGTGGAGAAAACGTCAAACAGCGCGCTATGGGTATCTGTATCGGTTCTGCTCACGGCTATGGACAAACTTCGAGTGCAGTCCCTTACAATGGCATGCTCGACGTGACTTTAGTATCCAAACCAGCCATCTTCCAAATATTTCATGGTCTTTGGTTACTTTATACGAATCGTTTTCTAACTCACAAAGGCATACGCGTATGGAGAACAAAACACATCCATTTTGCATCCATCGGAGGCTCACAAGTAAGCATCGATGGTCGTGTTATTCATGAAAAGATTCAAAGCATTGACATACAAATAATGCCTGAAGAGATCGACTTCTTGATTCCGTAAGCTCCCGCCAGTATTTAGATTACGGCAACACACGATGTTCACGACAAATCAACTATTAGGAAAGTTCTACAGATTTTGAGAAACAAAATCCTCAAAATCTGTAGAACTTAAATTGACTAAAATAGCATCGTCTTTTTACAATTTCTTATCCATTATCCGAAATTGCTTGCAAAGCATCTACATCAAGAAGTTTTATACACCTTCCATGCACATCAATAAGCCCCTCGTCCGAAAACATTGAAAGAGTCCTTATAGCATTGCTCGTCGTCATATTCGACAAATTAGCCATATCTTCACGAGTTATATGTAAATTCAGCGTTTGCTTATCCTTATCGTAGCCATAAATATCAAGCATATCAAGAAGCACTTCTGCCATTCTACCTCTGACATGCTTTTGCGTTATGCTTACAATACGCTGATCTGCCTTACCCAAATCTACTGCCAACTCATGCATAAAGAAATGACACAGACGAGTATTTTCCTCCATCAATCTAAACATAGCTCGCATTGGAACCACGGCAATTAAGCTTTCTTCAAAAGCAGAAGCAGAGGTCACATAGGGTTCACCAGCCATAGAAGCACGATACCCAAAGTACTGTACTGGGCGTAATACTCGATTAATCAGACAACGCCCCCCCACTCCATCTCTAAAAATTTTCACTTTACCAGATAAAAGACAGAGCAGATTGTCGGGCTGATCGCCTTCTTTATAAATTGATTCGTTTTTCTTATAACGCTCTACAATGAGATTTTCTTCAAAAAAAAACTTTTGTTCCTCTGTGAGCAAATCCCATATATCAGCCAAAGCTTTCGTTGCTTTGCTCTTGTCGTAATTATGCAATTTAGTCATGGTACCTAAAAGTATTAGGTTATAGTTTTAAATAGGTTAAGTTTAGCGAGTTTATAAATGCAAGCAGCCTATCTTATGCAAAGATAGTGCAAGGCGAGAGCAGAACATCAAGCTGGATTG
>CALEKA010000033.1 GCA_937898715.1 uncultured Prevotella sp. | reverse complement strand
TCTCAGCAATTCAAGCAAGCTTGATTGCATTCGACTTGCACGATGATTCAGCCCGTCCATTCTAAATCCGAAACTTGAATCACTAAATGCTGCGCGAGGACGCGCCGCCCCACAGAACTTGTTGGAAACTTCTTGATTCAGAACCGGCAGAAGAACTCATATTGCCGGGTGAAAATTTTCAGAAAAGCTCCTCTTGTCTGTCGGGCAACGTTTGGCGCATGTCGGAAAGCAAGCGAAGTAGCTCCGCATAGTAAGGGCTGAGCCTCCCCGCTTTTTCCATCTTCCGGTTGTATTTCCACCAATTAAGCAGCCCACGATTTTCCACCTTTCGCTTGTCGGGCAGATGATGGTGCTCCTCAATGAAAAGTTTCATCTGATGGTACTTCTCGAGCCAGTTTTCTTGCGACTTCTTCATGAGAGAGAGGGTTAGCGAATAAAGGAATGTCTGGCAAAGGTAGCATAAGCTGCCCGAAGAGGAAAATAAAAGTAGAGAGAAAAGTAAAAAAATAGATCAAAAGTCGTTGTAACTCAAAATAAAGTGGTACATTTGCAGCCGATTTAGAGTCCAACGGGGCTAAATGAAGAGGCTGCGGTTGCAGTCCGCCTCCTGGAAAAACCCGTTTATACATATAATTACAAATGTACGCAATCGTAGAGATTAACGGTCAGCAGTTTAAAGCAGAAGAGGGCAAGAAGCTCTATGTAAACCACATCTGCGGTGCCGAGAATGGCCAGACTGTTGAATTTGACAAAGTGTTGTTGATTGACAACAACGGCGACGTGAAGGTAGGTGCTCCTACTGTAGAAGGCGCCAAGGTAGTATGCGAAGTAGTAAGCCCCCTCGTAAAGGGTGAGAAGGTGCTCGTATTCCACAAGAAGCGTCGCAAGGGCTATCGTAAGCTCAATGGCTATCGCCACCAGTTTACTGAAGTGACAATCAAGAACGTAATTGCTTAATCCTTTAAAGTATTAGAAAGAAATGGCACACAAGAAAGGTGTAGGTAGTTCTAAGAACGGTCGTGAATCGGCTTCACAGAGATTAGGCGTTAAGATTTGGGGTGGTCAGACTTGCGTTGCTGGCAACATCATCGTTCGTCAGCGCGGTACTGTTCACTATCCTGGTAAGAATGTTGGCATGGGTAAGGATCACACTCTCTTCGCCCTCGTTGACGGTGTAGTTAGCTTCCACCGTGGTCAGCGTGACCGCAGCGTGGTATCTGTAGAAGAGGCTAACGCTTAACGCACACCTATCAGCAGAAGAACTTATCTACTGAACAAAGAAAATGAGGCGGACTGCTTCCCACAGAGGGAGGCGGTCCGCTTTGCGTATTTCTGGGGAGGAACCTCTATCAGTTCTGTGGGCGACGCGTTCCGCGTCAGCTTTGCCAGCATCAGCTTTGCCAGCATCAGCAACTCTACTCAGAGCCTACCGTGGGCGACGCGTCCCGCGTCGGCATCAGCAACACTACTCAGCAAGTAGTGGGTGTATTCACTCCTTGCTCCTGCCATCGCCGACGCGAGGACGCGTCGCCCCCAGTAGATTCTGAGATACCTCTGAGCAGATTCGGCAAGAACGTATTACTTATTACTTATTACTTGAAAAATATCTCCCTTTCCTTTCCCCTTTCCCACTCAAATGTTAACTTTGCCCGAAAACCAAACCTAACGTTATGCCAGAAACAGTAATCAACGACGAAAAATACTTCTATTCCATCAGAGAAGTAGCACAACATCTCGGCGTGAGCGAGACCCTCCTGCGCTATTGGGAAAAGCAGTTCCCGAAGCAGATTGCTCCCAAGAAAATAGGGAACGGCGTGCGTCAGTATACGAAGGAAGACATTGCAAAGATACGCATCGTCTACGACCTCGTGAAGGTGCGCGGCCTGAAGCTTGCAGCAGCTCGAGAAGTGCTCAAGCAAAACAAGCAGGGCACGGCACAACCATTTGAAGCTCTGCAACGACTGCGCAAGATACGCGAAGAGCTTGTGGCAATGAAGCGTGCTCTCGGCAGTATGTAGCGAGGGGAGAATTAGTTGAAAAGTTGAAGAGTTGAGCGGTCAAGAGATTGCTCTTCTCGACTAAAATGTGTTTTCCTTATTCCTCTCTTTCCCCCTCCCCAATAAAACAACAGAAAAGTGGCAAAGACAAAGACTGTATACGTATGTTCAGAATGCGGCATGGACTCCCCGAAATGGGTGGGCCGCTGTCCGTCGTGTGGGGCATGGAACACCATGAAGCAGATGACCATCCGCCCCGAGACAAATTCTGCCGTCAGCGAAAGACAAGCCCGGCAGGAACTCACCGGAGTGGGCAGCGGAAAGGCTCGTGCGATTCCCCTATCAGAGGTGTCGGTACAGGAAGAACCACGCATACAGACGCTCGATGCTGAGCTCGACCGCGTGCTTGGCGGAGGCATCGTGCCAGGTTCGCTCACGCTCATCGGTGGCGAGCCAGGCATAGGCAAGTCTACACTGCTGCTTCAGACCGTAGTGCGCCTGCAAGGCCTGCGTGTGCTCTACGTGAGCGGAGAAGAGAGTGAACACCAGATTAAGCTGCGGGCCGACCGCATCAGCAATTCCTCGGCAGATGTGCTCCTGCTCTGCGAAACCCGCGTGGAGCAGGTGTTCGAACAGATAAGACAAGTAAAACCCCAACTCGTGGTGATCGACTCCATACAGACCATGAGCGTGGAGAGCGTAGAGTCGTCGCCAGGCAGCGTGACGCAGATACGCGAGTGTGCCGCCTCGCTACTGAAGTATGCCAAGGAGAGCGGCGTGCCCGTGATCCTCGTGGGGCATATCACGAAGGATGGCACCATAGCTGGTCCAAAGGTGTTGGAACATATTGTCGACACCGTACTGCAGTTTGAGGGCGATCGCCACTATATGTACCGCATTTTGCGCAGCATAAAGAATCGCTTCGGGTCGACTTCCGAACTCGGTATATACGAAATGCAGAGCGACGGACTGCGCGCCGTGGCCAATCCCTCAGAGATGCTTCTCACGCAGGGAGGCGATGAGCTGAGCGGTACAGCTGTGGCAGCTGCCATAGAAGGCGTACGCCCCTTCTTGATAGAGACACAAGCCCTCGTGTCATCGGCCGTATACGGCACTCCGCAACGCTCCGCTACGGGGTTCGACCTTCGTCGCCTCAATATGCTCCTGGCTGTGCTCGAAAAGCGAGTAGGCTTCAAGATTGGAGCCAAGGACGTGTTCTTCAACATTGCCGGTGGCATACGTGTGGCTGATCCCGCTATTGATCTCGCTGTGATAGCCTCTGTGCTCTCAAGCAATGTCGATACGCCCATAGAGCGCAGCGTATGCATGGCTGGCGAGGTGGGACTGAGCGGAGAGATACGTCCCGTGACGCGTATCGCTCAGCGCATAAGCGAAGCTGCCAAGCTCGGATTCAACCGCATACTCGTGCCCGAGGGTAATATGAAAGGATTGCCCCACGTAGATGGCATCGAAGTGGTGCCCGTGGGCAGAGTAGAGCAAGCATTGCGTGAGCTCTTTGGATAAGAAGGCCTTTCCATATAAGCAAATGAAGAAAACAGAAAAAAATGAGAGACAACAATAAGCGCGGAGGCAGTCAGAACCCGCGCAACCGCAACGCCGTGGGCGGAGGACGCCCCTCGGAAGCTGGCAAGCGCAAGTTTAGTCCCGCACGGCCGGGAGCACGACGCGAACGACCCACTGCAGAGACTTCGCGCGAAGCTCGGCCTTCTTATAATAAGCAAGAACGCCGTTCTCACAAGGACCATCGTCAGCCTCACACGGGATTTGCTCCACGTGAAGAGTACGCACCGCGAACGGCTGGACCACGTCCGGTGGAGAACACCATTCAGTACGACAAACTTGAGCGCAGCATCACCCTGCGTGTGACTCCCGACATTGCCTACGACGAAGAACGTCTGAGACGCTTCGTGGCAGAGAGTCTTCACATCGACGTGCGCACAATCAATGCCTTGCGCATTCGCAAGCGCAGCATTGATGCCCGACAGCGCACGGTAATGGTCAACCTCACGCTCGAACCATTTATCAACGAGATACCGCCACGACTGGATTTCGACCCCATAGAGTATCATGACGTGAGCCACGCAGAGCGCGTAGTCGTGGTAGGAGCAGGGCCTGGCGGACTCTTTGCCGCACTGCGACTGATCGAACTCGGTAAGAAGCCCATCGTGCTCGAGCGTGGAAAAGACGTGCACGAGCGCCGCAAAGACATAGCCCTCATATCGCGCGAACATCGCGTAGACGCCGAGAGCAACTACTCCTTTGGCGAGGGTGGGGCGGGAGCCTACTCCGATGGAAAACTCTACACCCGATCGAAGAAGCGCGGCAATGTGGAGAAGATACTACGCGTGTTCTGTCAGTTTGGCGCCAACCCCGACATCCTCGTCGATGCTCACCCCCATATTGGCACTGATCGCTTGCCTCGCATCATCGAGAATATGCGTAAGCAAATCATCGACTGTGGTGGTGAAGTACACTTCCAGACACGTGTGGACCGGCTCATCGTTGAACACGAAGAGGTGAAGGGCGTGGAGTGCAACACAGGCGAAGCCTTCTACGGCCCCGTCATCTTGGCCACAGGCCACTCCGCACGCGACGTCTACCGCCATCTCCATGCTCAAGGTATTGCACTCGAACAGAAAGGAATAGCCGTTGGCGTACGTTTGGAGCACCCCTCAGAACTGATCGATCAGATACAATATCATAGCCGCGAGGGCCGCGGACGCTATCTGCCAGCAGCAGAGTATAGCTACGTGATGCAGAGCGGAGGAAGAGGCGTGTACAGCTTCTGTATGTGTCCAGGCGGCATCGTCGTGCCCGCAGCAAGCGGACCACAACAAGTGGTGGTCAATGGCATGAGCCCTTCGCTCCGCAACTCCGCTTGGAGCAATTCGGGTATGGTGGTCGAAACCCGTCCCGAAGACCTCGATGGCGAACTCGCTCCCTTCATGCTCGAAGCCATGGCAGATGGCACTTTCGCCGAAACACACCAGGATATCAATGATCCTAAGAATCCGCTACGCATGATGTACTTCCAAGAGGCACTCGAGAAGGCCACGTGGCAACAGGGTGGGCGCTCTCAGACCGCTCCAGCACAGCGCATGGCCGACTTCGTCAATGGTCGCTTGAGCTACGATCTGCCCAAGTCAAGCTATTCACCAGGGCTCATCTCATCGCCACTTCACTTCTGGCTACCACGCTTCGTGAGCTCACGCTTGATCGATGGATTCAACGCTTTCGGACGCAAGAGCCGCGGATTCTTGACCAATGAGGCCGTGCTCATCGCTATCGAGACTCGTACTTCTGCTCCCGTACGCATCTTGCGCGACCATCAGACTCTGGCCCACATACAAGTGGCAGGACTCTATCCCTGTGGCGAGGGAGCAGGCTATGCAGGAGGCATCGTGAGCGCAGCTATCGATGGCGAACGCTGTGCTGAGGCTGCCGCCGAAAAAGCTTGACACGGGAGGCTCTCACAACTTTATTTTATAGCTTTATCTGCCCCGACTTGCAAAAAATAGCAAAGTATGGTTTGCATTTCACGCTTTTATTGTACTTTTGCATTGCAATAACAAGAGCATCTAACAACATTAAAATATACTTTCTATCAAATGAAACCTACACTCTTTCTCCTGGCAGCAGGAATGGGTAGCCGCTACGGTGGCTTGAAGCAGCTCGACGAGCTCGGTCCTCATGGCGAAACCATCATGGACTATTCTATCTATGACGCTATTCACGCTGGATTCGGCAAACTCGTATTCGTAATCCGTAAGGACTTCGAAGACGACTTCCGTCGTATCGTGCTTTCTAAGTATGAAGGCCACATTCCTTGCGAACTCGTGTTCCAGAGCCTCGACGCACTCCCCGAAGGATTTACTTGTCCCGAAGGCCGCACAAAGCCTTGGGGTACTAACCACGCCTTGATGATGGGTGAAAGCGTAATCAACGAGCCTTTCGCTGTAATCAACTGCGACGACTTCTATGATCGCGATGCTTTCCAAGTAATGGGCAAGTGGCTCTCAGAACTCCCCGAAGGCAGCACCGGCAAATATGCTATGGTAGGCTTCCGCGTAGGCAATACGCTCTCTGACAGCGGTACGGTAAGCCGTGGCGTTTGCGAAAACGATGCTAACCACCACCTGACCTCCGTAGTAGAACGCACTAAGATTCAGCGCTTCGACGGCGTAGTGAAGTATCTTGGCGACGACGATGAATGGGTATCTATTCCCGACAATACTCCCGTTTCAATGAACTTCTGGGGCTTCACTCCCGACTACTTCAAGCACAGCAACGAATTCTTCAAGACCTTCCTTTCAGATCCGAAGAACATGGAGAATCCTAAGAGTGAATTCTTCATCCCCTTGATGGTAGATAAGCTCATCAAGGACGGCGTAGCTACTTGCGAAGTGCTCGACACTACTTCTAAGTGGTTCGGCGTAACTTATCCCGAGGATCGTCCGGGCGTTGTTGAGAAGTTCCAGAAGCTCAGCGACGAAGGCGTATATCCCGAGAAGATGTTTTAAACCAACGTCTCACCCCCGAAATCGCAGCATTGCGGTTTCCGCACAGACAGATAAAGCGGAGAGGTGCTCAATCCCATACACGGGGATAGCACCTCTCCGCTTTCGATTAAAGTGGTTCTATAAATTCAGCCGTAATGAATTGTGCGTTACATACTATCTAAAAAAGGCTGAATTCCAAGTGAGGAATCCAGCCCTAATGTTGTCCTTTCAGAAATTAAGATGTGAATACTTTATCACATGCCCACGAGATAAAGAAGACTTTCTTTAGAGAAAACTTTTAGTGATAGTAAAGAGTTAGTGATGTGGTGTATAGGTTAATGTTGTGAGCGTATGAACATCTTTTTGCCATTTATAATGATGAGGCCTGACTTTTGATGAGTGATGCGTCCGGATATATCGAAAATGCGTTGAGAAGTACTATCAGATGGCATATCGGTAATAGTTCGCACCGCTGCGATGTCAGGATTATGATAGTAAGTGTATTGGTCAGAATACGCCAATCCATTTTCGTCATAAAAAGTGTTGCGCTTGGTGTAAGTGTCGATGAATTCAGTTGTTTGCCTATATGAGCCCCATTCAATTTGGTTCTCCTTATCATCGTATTTATAATAATCTACGTAGATATTATCGTCGTCGTCCTTTATGGTGGCACCCATCATATCGCATAGGGTATCATCGCTGTTTAACGTGTACACCACAAAGTACGTAATTTTATCGTTAAATGAGGTCATCGTCACCTCAGAAGTTGTCACATTGCCTTGCTCATCGTGGTTCGTCTCCGTAATGCGCGACCATTCTTGATTATCTTCAAAGTCGAATGGTGTGTCTTTTACAAAATCATACTTCAGAGAGTAGTCAATTATATCGTTTCCATTGCTGCAGTCGTGCTCGGTGTAAGTATACGATTTATCATCGTTATACTCATATTGTGCATACCACGTACCGTTCTCAAAACCATAGCGCAGCAATTTGCCATCGTCGGTGTAATTAATGTCGTAAGTAGTGGATTCGTCTTTTGTATAGTCTTTGTAATTTATTTTGACGAGTTTGCCCTCGCTATCATATTGATAAACCATATGATAGGCCTTTTCAAGCACATCAACGTCATTTAGTTTCTCATAGGTGAGCGACATGAGCCTTCCGTCTTTAAACTCTGGAGTGCATGCCCGTAGGGTCTTCCACTGTCCATTTACCTCTTCTTGCACGAGGGTACTGTGATCCCATGGAGATGGATTCACCTTGTCGTCTATTGGTGCGTATTGAGTCCAATCATATTCGTAACGAGTCCTTAGTGCATCATTGTCATCATTTTGGGTAACAATTGTATAAGTGGGGCATTTGTCACCACCAGGACCATAGTAAACGGACGATGATTGTATGTAAGCGTTGCTCGTTGACGACTTGAAATATTCTGTTTCCGTAACTATATTACCTTCTTTATCGTAGGTGTAAATGGTCTTTGTAGCATTGCCGTCAGCCTTATAAATGATGCTGTCAACTCTGTTCTCGTTGATCGCCGAGCTTTGTTTATTGTATGTTGTAAGGGCTTTTTCTATTTCATTATTAAGACGTTGGATGTTAGACTTACCCAAATTCTTTTTACGGGGAGAGTGGTTTTGACCAACGATTATAGGGTCCAACGGAGATGTTGTGGCCTGAAGGGCAGGGGCACAACAGAATATAATGGCTGGCGCAAGCATATATTTTAATCGTATCATGATATAAAATCCTTTTTTTGTGGGAGAGATTTGGTAACTTTGGAGCAAAGAGGAAAAAGCAAAAGTATATACATATACCTTATTTGTACCTTTACACCTCCACCTCCTTATTCTTATTTAGTAGGCGCTCTTTCTCATGTTGATGGGATGCTCTATCTGGTAGTTGTTTTCTGCTTTATGATCGAGCAAAAGCGGCTGGGTAGAATACATGTAATTCAAATAGTCGGGTTGATGTATCCAATGCAGGAGGTAGATGCCACATTTTGTAGGATTCTTTGCTCCATTGCGTGTGCGGTACTTCTCATTTTCTTTATCCAACCAGAAAGATTTGAAGTTTTTACTATACATAGGGCTCTCGCCATATTCTGTGCCGCCTGATGAGGCTAACACGTTGCCCTCGTCATCAGTCAAGGCAAAAGAGGTGATAGGTGTTGTAGTCTTATCGTTCTTATCGATTGGGTCGACCACGAGCACGTAGTCATCTGTACTACACTGCCAGCCATCGCCCGTATTGGCATTTTGGGGCATCATGCTCTTAAAACCAGTATATTCTTTACCATCTTCTACAAAGCGAATGCCTTTTATGCCAGGGCAGTCGCTATGAAGTGCCAAAGCATAATACCATACATGCATACGCCTGCGAACGCACCGACCAAAAGCTGAATTTTGAGAATCGAATACTTTGCCTTGATCGCCTACATCGTATGCACCGCCTCTTTTGGGGTAGCGGTTGAATGTCATAGGGTAGAATATACGTTCAACGCCATCTGCACATTTCGCTTTGATGGGGGCTATGTCGGTGCCATTGGGGCAGACTCTCAGCATTAAACCTGCCAACACCCAGTGTGTGGCTTCTGGCTTTTCAAGGAATTCTTTGCGGTGCTTATAATAGGCCTCAATGCTTTTGGAGTCGCCATCAATGTACTGCTTGAGCATTTTGTAACGAGTAGAGTTCTTATCTACCACCAAGTCGTAAAGGGGATATAATTCAGCCTTCTGTCCCTTACCAGAATAAGCTAATGCAGCCCAATTCGCGGGATCGTTACCAGCAGAGAATTCTTCAGTACTTTTTGCTGTAGCATAGTTACCGCCTATCAGCGTGAACTTAATGCTCATGTCGGTTTGTTGTGCCAGCTCGGAATTGCTGTAATTAAAGGATGCACTTGCGCTGGGGGCTCCTTCGCTGGCATATTTGTAAGCAGCGAGTTGATCTTCGTTCAAATTAAGTATGTCTTCGGCCTTTTTCTTCCCTTTGTTAATAGAACCTGTTATTTCAGCTGCCCAGCTGCTGCTTGATGTTTCTAGATCTTGTTTTTTGGATAGTATATAGGTGGCTCGTGCGCCTAAAATGCAATAAGTGGGAAGATAGAGTCCGTAGTGGTCGAGAATGTTGTAGATACCTTCAGGTGTATTGGGATAGAGTTCTTTGTCGTAGTCCTCGGTGTTGAGTATACGATTTAGATTAGGTGATAAGTACTTTCCGATGCTGTCCATTTTAATATCAATAGATGCTGCTGCACACTCGTAATTACGGGTGCGGATGTAGTACTGATAATTGTACTTTTTGGAAGTCTCAGAGGTATAGCCCAATGAGCCGCTTACGGTGCCCGCTGAACCTACTGGGATGTTGTTAACTCCTATTTTCAAGCCCCATTTTTCATTGGCTTCTTCAATAGAGTTGGCTGAAGTTTCGTCAAAGACAGTCTGTGGTTGAAAGGAGTAGATGGGTTGTACATAATTTTCAACTACGGGGTCGAGTGCTAAGTAGCGTGGCACCATCTCGCCTATGCCGTATGAGGGGAAAACGCCATTTCTGAAAATTTGCCCTACGCGATGCTTAAGTGCTTCTTCTGTATCATTGGTGCTGCGAGTCAAAATGGATGGCTCGCGTACTGACACATAAAGTTCTTTTGTGTAACTATCATTGCCGGGCACTTTAATGGTTACTTTGTCAAGCACTGAGGGCTCGGTTTGCTTTTGCAACATTTTCGGACTTAAATAATACTTTCCGTCCTTTTTTACGCAATCAAAGGAGACAATGCCATTGTGGCTTTCAACTTCAACGGGGGAACTGACGTTTAAGGGAATAAGCTGTTCCTTGAGCGAGTCTGCTTGTGCAATTACCAGATTGTTGCCATAAGTGAGGTCTTTGTTCGAGTCCAATAATGCTATCGCAGTGCTACTTTGCTCTGCTAAATTATCGTCGCTACACGATACTATGACTGAGCAACATAGCAGCGATGTTACTAAGGGGTAGTAGATTCTTTTCATAAGCTTGATTTCTGGTGGATGTTTTGTGACAAGTGTTAAGGGCGTATTTTCTTGTTAGGTAGTCAATACGACGCAACCTCTAAATTATTCCCTTAAATCTTAATAAAAAAGTGTGTTACTCATTTTGCCTTCGTAGTTTGCAAAAATCACTATAAAAAGTGAATTGACCAAATTGTAGAATGTTTTTTTACAAATACTTCTGAAGAAATTGTATTGTTGTCTACATAAATGTGTATCTATCGTTGATAGTTGTTGGATATAATCAGTCAAAGCAAAAGAAATAAAAAAGCAGAATTCCAAACGAGGAATCCTGCCCTAATCAGCTATCTATTATCTCTGTCTGAAACCAAAATGTGCATTTCCAATTAAATGCCTATGAGGTAAAGATAGAGAAAACGTTGTTTGTAAAAGCTCTTACTCCTTCACGTAAACACCTTCAATCTCTACGATGTACATCGTATGGAGCGAGCCACCTGGCTTATCGTTGTACCAACGCTCAAGAGCCTCCTTGTCGAGGAATTGTTCGGGCTTGAATTCGCTGCGGAACATCTTTCGGCCCTCAATGGTGAGGCGAGATTCAGCAAAGCCTACAGCTCCATGCTCTGTCTGTACGGGAGTGAGTCCCGTTTCGCGCGTTTTGTCGAAGTCGCGACCCGACTTTGAACCACAGAAGTTATATATCTCGCGCATCTTTTCGTCGTTACCCAGGAAAGAAAGTGTAAGGTGCTCGTTCTCCTCGATCATGGGATAAGTGAATCGTTCTGGACGCACGAAGATGAAAGCCACGGGCTTGTTCCAAAGCCAGCCAATGCCGCCCCAAGAGGCAGTCATCATGTTGTGTTTATCCATTGTGCCCGCTGTGATGAGCATCCACTCCTTACCAATAAGATGGAAAGCATCCTCGCGAGCGAGGGTCTCGATAGAAGTTTTTTTCATAAGGCGTATATATTTTAATGTGATTCGAATGAGATCTTATTGGGAGCGAAATTACAAAATAATTGTGAAGTACGTATACGGCAGAGCAATCGAGCATATGTTGTACAACATATTTTGCACCCTTTAAGATTTTGCGTATGCAGGGCTGCGCATAAAAGGCTACATTTGCGGAAATCGTATAACCCCTAAAACTGCTGGCCTTATGAAAAAGATATTTCTCGCCTTAGCAATTGGCTTCTGTGCATTGAGCGCACAGGCACAAAAGACGCGTCACGCACTTGGCTTCCACGCAGGTGGTTCCACCATCGACCTCGAATACCAATATCACTTCAGTAAGCGCAACTTCCTTGATGTGACCGCAGGATTGTTCAATCTAAGCGATGGCTTTGCTTTCCAAGCCGTATATAATTGGAACATCAAGCAGTGGCCCAACTGGACGCCGCGCTTCGCCACCTGGAAGTTCTGGGGTGGATTTGGTGGAGGTGTGGGCCATTATGAATGCGACGGCTACGATGGTGCTTTCATCGGTCCCGTAGGTACGCTCGGATTCGGATTTACCATCAAGGATGTGCCTCTCACCATGGGACTCGACTACCGGCCCATGGTGGCTTTCAACCTTGGACACGGCGATGCCATCATCGACCGAGGATTCCGCAATATCGGTTTCACGCTTACTTATCGCTTCTAAATTAAGTCAAAACATTGCACTGAAGAACAGACTTTGTGCAAAGTGACGCAAAAAATAGTCAGAAGGTAAAAAAACATAGCAATTTACTTACTGACTACAAACAAAAATAGTATTTTTGCTAAACATTTGTAGCCGAGTGCCAAGTGTACTCGGCTATTTGTAAAGGTAAACATCTCCTCCTCCTTAAGGTATGAGGAAATGCTTGTGAAATATAGAAAAACCATACACAACAACTTAACAACAGCATAATGGTAAAAATCACTAAGGAGGCAGCCCTTCACTATCATGAGATGGGTAAGCCCGGAAAGATTGAAATTGTTCCTACTAAGCCCTATCGCACACAGACCGACCTCTCACTGGCCTATTCGCCCGGTGTAGCAGAGCCTTGTCTGGAAATTCAGAAAAATCCGCACGATGCCTATCGTTATACCAACAAGGGCAACCTCGTAGCAGTAATCTCTAATGGTACAGCTGTGCTCGGCCTTGGCGACATTGGCGCGATGAGTGGCAAGCCCGTGATGGAGGGTAAGAGTCTCCTCTTCAAGATATATGCTGGTGTAGACGCTTTCGATATCGAAGTCAACGAGAAAGATCCCGATAAGTTTATCGCAGCTGTTAAGGCCATTGCGCCCACCTTTGGCGGTATCAACCTTGAGGATATCAAGGCTCCTGAATGCTTCGAGATAGAGAAGCGCTTGAAAGAAGAACTCGACATCCCCGTGATGCACGACGATCAGCATGGAACGGCCATCATCTCGGCTGCCGGACTGATCAATGCGCTCATGGTGGCTGGCAAGAAGATCGAAGACGTCAAGATCGTAGTCAATGGTGCTGGTGCGGCAGCTATCTCTTGTACGCGCCTTTATTGTGCTTTTGGTGCTCGCAAGGAGAACGTTGTCATGCTCGACTCGAAGGGCGTGATCACCGCCGATCGCGACAACCTCAACGAGCAAAAGCGCGAATTCGCTACCACTCGTACGGATGTACATACTCTGGCTGAGGCTATAAATGGTGCCGACGTCTTCGTAGGCCTCTCTAAAGGGAATGTGCTTACTCAGGACATGGTACGCTCTATGGCCAGCAGTCCGATTATCTTCGCTTTGGCCAACCCCGTGCCCGAAATCTCTTACGAGGATGCCACGGCAGCACGTCCCGATGTGCTCATGAGTACGGGTCGTACTGACTATCCCAACCAGATCAACAACGTGATCGGCTTCCCCTACATCTTCCGTGGTGCGCTCGATACAGCTGCTACTGCTATCAATGAGGATATGAAGATGGCTGCAGCGCGTGCCATTGCCGACTTGGCTCGCCGTCCGGTGCCCGACATCGTGAACCGTGCCTACCACGTGCGCAACTTTACTTTCGGTCCCGACTACTTCATTCCCAAGCCCGTCGATCCTCGTCTGATCACCGAGGTAAGTATGGCTGTCGCCAAAGCTGCCATGGAGAGTGGTGTGGCTCGTAAGCCCATCACCGACTGGAAGGCATATCGTCAGCACCTGCGCGAACTCATGGGTCAGGAGAGCAAGTTCACTCAGAATCTCTACGATACGGCTCGCCTCAATCCCAAGCGTGTAGTGTTTGCCGAAGGCACTCACCCCACTATGCTCGAAGCTGCTGTACGTGCTAAGGAGGAGGGCATCTGCTTCCCCATCTTGCTTGGCAACGACGTGCAGATACGCAAGATTGCAGAAGACTTGAAGCTCAACCTCGAAGGCATCGAAATACTCAATCTCCGCAACGACTCTCAGAATGAGCGTCGCCACCGCTATGCGCAGATCTTCGCCAAGAAGATGGAGCGTCATGGCTATACACCTCAAGAAGCTGAGGACAAGATGTACGAGCGCAACTACTTCGGCATGATGATGGTCGAGACGGGCGAAGCCGATGCATTCATCACAGGCCTCTATACGAAATATTCCAACACCTTCAAGGTGGCTCGCGAGGTAATTGGCGTACGCAACGGCTACAACCACTTCGGCACCATGCATCTCGTCAACACCAAGAAGGGCATCCTCTTCGTGGCCGATACGCTGGTCAACCGTCATCCCAGTGAGGACGTGCTCTACGATATAGCACGCCTTTCGGCCGAAACCGTCCGCTTCTTCAATCGTACTCCATCAATCGCCATGCTCTCTTACTCCAACTTCGGCACTGACAATGATGGTAGCGCCGCTATCGTACAGAACGTGGTGAAGCGCCTGCACACTGATTGCCCCGATCTCATGATCGACGGCGAAATGCAGCTCAACTTTGCTATGGATAAGGAACTGCGCGACGAGAAGTATCCCTTCAATAAGCTTAAGGGTCAGGATGTCAATACGCTCATCTTCCCCAACCTCTCTTCAGCCAACTCTTCTTACAAGATGGTCAAGGCACTCGTCGACGATGGCGAGGTGGTAGGCCCCATCCAGATGGGTCTGAACAAGCCTATCCACTTCACCGACTTCGAAAGTTCGGTCAACGATATCGTCAACGTGACGGCAGTAGCCGTGATCGACGCCATCGTGATGGAGAAGAAGAAGTAAGAAGAAAGAGAAGCGGCTCAACTCCCGCTCTTCCTTCAAAAGTAAAGAACTATCGAAAAACCTCTTTCTCTCGTCCCCCTCGTTCAGCAGTGGGGTGGGGGAAAGAGGTGTTTCTTTCCAAGAAATAAGAAGCATGTTACCAAGACTCCTATCTGTGATCTTACTGTCCGTGCTCGCCCTGGCTTGTCGCCCAGCACTGCATGCCCAGACCATCGTAGAACTAAAACGTGGAGGAAGCGTACGTTCCAAGACGGTCGACGATTATAAGGACGATCTCAAGATCAACGAACGTCTGCAAGCCGACTCCGTGAAGTACGTTGACAACTTGCGTCGAGCCTTCAATGCCCTGCATGCCGACTCGCTCAGCGAAGCCGAACGCCTATTCCACGAAGCACTCAAGCTCCGCCCTACGGCACCTGGTAACCACGTGATTAAGTACAACCTTGGCCTTGTAGACATGGCTCGGGGCAACAATGTCGAGGCTGTGAAGCGCCTCACAGAGATCGTTCGTGATTATCCCAATTACTTCGATGCCCGCTTGGCACGTGCTGAGGCCAATCTGCAGTTGGGACGATCGTCAGAGGCTATCGACGATGCACAGCAAGTGCTCGACAAGCCCAACCTCGAGGGCATGAACGCCGCGTTGCTCGAGAAAGCACGTTTCATCCGTGCCGCCGCTCGCTATCAGCTCCGCCTCTTCACCGATGCACATGCCGATCTGCAGACTATCCTTCGCGAGAATCCGCAAAATGAGAATGCACAACTCCTCGATGCCCTCACCCTGCAAAAGATGGGTCAGCCCAAGGAGGCTCTCAACAGGCTCAACCTCATCGTATCAGCCCATCCGCAGAGCATCGATGCACTCTCTACGCGAGCCATGGTAGAGTCAGAACTCAATATGCCCGCTATGGCACGTGCCGACTATGATACTCTCATTCAGCTCTGCCCCACGGAGAGCGGCTACTACATAGAGCGCGCCAAGATGCTCATCCGTCTGGGCGAGAAGAATGCTGCCAAGGCCGATCTCAACCAGGCTCTCAAGCTCGGTGTGCCTCGAGGCATGCTTCATCCTCTCTTCCAACAGGTGAACTGATTTTATCGTCTCCTCTCTATTCCTCATATCTATATGCATAGAATCCTTCTATTGCTCCTCATCCCCTTATTCTCCCTGACGGCGAAAGCCCAGCAGCATTCGCCCGTATCAGCTAACATTCGCTACGAAGTGCGTGCCGCATGGCTCACCACGTTGATGGGGCTCGATTGGCCCAACCGTCCCGCCACCACGGAGACACAAGCTGAGGCTCAGCGCCAGCAACTCTGCACCATGCTCGACGAGCTCCAATCCGCGGGCATCAACACCGTGCTCTTTCAGTCGCGCATACGTTCTACCACAGCCTATGCCTCTGCCATAGAGCCTTGGGATGGCATCTTTACAGGCACCCCCGGCCGTCGTCCGCTCTACGACCCCTTGCGCTTCGCCATCGAAGAGTGTCATCGGCGCGGCATGGAGATCCACGCCTGGGTAGTAGTCTTCCCCATCTGCAAGGTGGCAGTAGCCAAGCAACTGGGCAAGCGTGCCCTTCCGCAGCAACATCCCGAGCTCTGTCAGCGCTGTGGCGATCAGTGGATGATGGACCCTGGCGTGCCTCAGACGGCCGACTACTTGGCGCGCATCTGCCGAGAAATCGTTGAGGCTTACGATGTAGACGGCATTCATCTCGACTACATTCGCTATCCCGAATCTGCTATCCCCTTCAACGACGATGCCACTTATCGACGTTATGCTCGTAGTGGGCAGTCGCGCAGCCAGTGGCGCACGGCCAACATTGATCGCTGCGTGCGCAGTATCCACGATGCTGTCAAGGAGGTGCGCCCGTGGGTGAAACTCAGCTGTTCGCCCGTCGGTAAGTATGCCGACCTCCCGCGCTATTCTTCTTACGGATGGAATGCTCGCGATGCAGTGTCGCAGGATGCGCAGCGTTGGCTCCGCGAGGGGTGGATGGACATGCTCTTCCCTATGATGTACTTCGACGGAAAGCATTTCTACCCCTTCCTCGCCGATTGGAAAGAACACGATGCAGGACGCCCCATCGTGCCCGGCCTGGGCATCTATTTCCTCAGTCCGCGGGAGAAGAACTGGTCGCTCACCACCATCCGTCGTCAGATGAACGTGGCCCGTGCCGAGGCCTTAGGCGGACAAGCTTTCTTTCGCACCAAATTTCTTCTTGCCAATGAGAAGGGACTCTACGATTGGCTCCGAAACTCCTTCTATGCCCAGCAAGCCCTTGTGCCCCCCATGACGTGGACCGACAGCATACCGCCCTCGCATCCCGTATTGAGCAAGACCATCGATGGCCTCCGCCTGAGCCTGCAATGGACCCCATCTGCCGACAATAGCCGTCAGCCAGTCACTTACAACGTCTATCGCATCGACTCCATTCTGGGCGACCGCCTACTTGCCACCCACCTCCGTCAGACCCACTTCGAGTGTACCCTTGCCCTGCCCGCCCTGCGCCATAGCCGCTACGTAGTAACTGCCGTCGACGTTTATGGCAACGAGAGCCGCCCCACAGAGCGCTGATCTACGAATCATGCGTTCTTGGTTATTACGCATATTCGCCCATCTCCACCATTCCCTGCATGCACACACATTCTCTCAACCGAGTGCAAAGATAGAGCAGGGCTAAATAACAAGCAAAAAGAGTGAACAAACTGTTCACTCTTTTTTCGTAAAAGGCGAAAATCTTAGCCATTGTCGGTACTTCGGCTGAAAGATTAGAGTAAGAGGAATGAAAGCATTTCAGCCATTACCGGGGGCGACGCGTCCTCGCGTCGGCATCATAACCGAGCAAGAAGTTTAGTCAAAGCAGAAGGCTTACTCAAGGCTGAGGCTTCGAAGCGTCTTGAAATGTAATGAAGCACCCCTCGCGCGCACGTGTTACAGAGATTTTTTCCATCGTTTTCTGCGATTCTTACACTCACTTTTTTGAAACTGCTGATAATCATCAGCTTATAGCAGTGTAAGCATCCCTCACTATCCCTCACTTTAGCCACATCTCTATCATCGTATTAATATCCCCCTTTCGATATTGATTTCTGGAGTTTTGGATTTAGAAATATCCTTGGGCATTTTGCACGAATCAGGCTGAATTATCGTGCGGACACGACTTTGAAAGGCTAAATCCGAAACTTGAATTAAGTATAAGCGGACGGAATCCTAAATTTAAGGTATAATCCTCTCTACATCTGCGACCCAATCATGCAAAAAGCCCTTTCAAGTTGGCGTACACCGACCGTAGTACGCACGTACACCGACCGATGTACGCCAACTTGGAAGGGCTTTTCAATGGAGTTGGAAGGGCTTTTAATGGAGTTGGAGTGACCATTCAGACTAACAACAACGTGTAAGTTTTCTCTAAAGAAAGTCGTTTCTTTATCCCGTGGGCATGAGATTGGAAACGCTCATCATAATTTCTGATGCTTGAACATTAATCTCCATTAATTACCCATTAATCCTTCATTAATTCCAAATAGGATCATCGCGCAATGAAATTCATGGGAATTCGTGGTTAATTCATGGTAATTCATGACCGAAGCAAAACAGAAGAAAAGTATTAACGAAAAAATTAATGTCCAATTAATGAGCATTAATGTTCAAGACAAGCGCGAAGCGCAAATCACAGGACTTATGGCTTGTCTTTTATTTCGTAGTTGCCGCCGACGCGAGGACGCGTCGCCCCCAGTACTGGGTGAAATCTTCTGATGCAGAAACATTCATTTCTATTAATTACCCATTAATCTATCATTAATTCCAAATAGGATCATCGCGCAATGAAATTCATGGGAATTCGTGGTTA
>CALEKA010000032.1 GCA_937898715.1 uncultured Prevotella sp. | reverse complement strand
GTCGGTGTACGTGTGTACTTCGGTCGGTGTACGTGTGTACTTCGGTCGGTGTACGATAACATTGACTTTAACTGAAAATACTTTACACCAGAAGTTTACCTTAACTAAAAAGCTTTACCATGACATTCCTTCCTAAAAGACTTTACAACGTAAGAAATGTTTTACAGAAAAGGTTTACAAGCTTTATTCATGTTGTAAAAGTAGGCATTTTATTTGTATTGCAGAAGCTTGATATAGACAGATCCCCAAAGTAAATGCAGTAGTGAGGATGCAACATCATCTTCACGCCCACACTTGTCATTTTGTCGCATTTATTATGCTATAAAGCAGCAAATAAGGTTTTTAAGGGAATAGAAGAACGCGATTACAAACAAAAAAGCTTACTTTTGTAAAGTATCCTAACTGAGAGGACGCTGAGTGTTTCCTCTATCAAATCACCTTTATCATGAAAACAGAAAGAATTATTGAACAACTTGAGCAAAAGCATCCTGGCGAAAAAGAATACTTGCAAGCTGTACGTGAAGTATTAACCTCAGTAGAAGAGGTGTACAATCAACATCCCGAATTCGAGCGTGCTAAACTGATAGAACGATTGGTTGAACCCGATCGTATCATCACATTCCGCGTGCCATGGGTTGACGATGAAGGCGAAGTACAGGTCAACTTGGGCTATCGCGTGCAGTTTAACAATGCGATTGGACCATATAAAGGAGGCGTACGTTTTCATCCATCGGTCAATCTTAGCATACTGAAATTTTTAGGATTTGAGCAGACTTTTAAGAATGCGCTGACTACTCTGCCTATGGGTGGAGCGAAAGGTGGTTCGGACTTTGCACCTCGTGGAAAGAGCGATGCTGAAATTATGAGGTTCTGCCAATCCTTTATGCTTGAATTGTGGCGAAACTTAGGCCCAGACCAAGACGTCCCTGCAGGCGATATCGGTGTGGGTGGACGCGAAGTGGGCTACATGTATGGCATGTACAAGAAACTGACGCATGAACATACAGGCACGTTTACAGGAAAAGGATTGGAGTTTGGTGGTTCGATTCTTCGACCCGAAGCCACTGGCTATGGTGCGCTTTACTTCGTGAAGCAGATGTTGGCCGACTTTGGTGAGAAGATTGAAGGAAAGACGATTGCTGTCTCTGGTTTTGGCAACGTGGCATGGGGCGCAGTCAAGAAAGCCACCGAGCTTGGTGCAAAAGTGGTAACATTAAGCGGTCCAGATGGTTATGTGTATGATCCACAAGGCATTAGTGGCGAAAAGATTGACTACATGCTTGAACTCCGCCTTTCGGGCGACGATATCATTGCGCCTTATGCAGAACGCTATCCCGAAGCCACCTTCTACGCAGGAAAGAAACCATGGATACAACCCATTGACATTGCTCTACCCTGTGCCACGCAGAATGAGTTAAATGAAGATGACGCTGCAGCTCTCAGCGAGAATGGTGTAAAATTTGTAGCAGAAGTGAGCAATATGGGATGCACTGCCGAAGCTATCGACTACTTCCATGCTCACCATATTCCATTCGCCCCAGGCAAAGCTGTCAACTCGGGCGGTGTAGCAACTTCTGGCCTGGAAATGACTCAGAATGCCATGCACATCTCATGGAGTGCTGAAGAGGTGGACCAAAAACTCCATGCCATTATGGCTGCTGTCCATGATCAATGCGTAAGATATGGTACAGAGCCTAATGGCAGCATCAACTACGTGAAAGGAGCCAATATTGCTGGGTTCATGAAGGTGGCTCACGCTATGTTAGCACAAGGCATCATCTAAGGCTGCAACCCTATTAAACGATTAAGCATCATATCAGGTAGCAAATGTCACAGAGCCCAACTTGTGTGGGTTATCATCCCTTTGTTTTGCTGAAGAGACTATTCTTCAAAACATAAAGAGACTGCGCTTGACTATCACCATAAGAATGGAGAAAGTCAAGCGCAGTCACTTTGCTTTCTTATTGCGGCAAATTACTTACTTCACAACCAAAGCACGATCGATCATATCAGCCAAAGCCGCGAAATGAGCATTCGCCTGACGAGCATTGCACAAGCGCTGAATAGTTCTGAGCTGCTGCAACACTACGCCCGTTGCGGGACGATTGGGATTACTCTTGAAATAAGAAATCAAGCCTTCTACTGCTGTACGCTGTAATGCTTGGCTATAAGAATCGTTGGCATCCGTTGAAGCAAATATATGCTTCACGAGAGCTGGCAGATAGTCGCTGGCAGGATAAGTGCGAGTCAAGCGATCAATCAGGTCGTCAGATACCATTCCCGAAACCAAACGTGAGCCAATACGATTGAGGTAAGACTGACTATCGGGCACAAGGCGATTGAGATAAGATGGTTCGATGAGCCACTTCGGCTGCTTCACCACATTCTCTACAAGGAACTGTAGAGCGCGTTCTTGCTTCTCACGCGGTTCGTCAGTATAGACAGCACCAGCTTGGTCTACCGTCTTATAATCGTAATAAAGTCCTCCCAAGTTGCGCATTACGTGGTTGCAGTAACGGAAGAATTGGTTGACTACCTGCGTATACATACTTGATAGGTTACTACCATAGATATCACCGCTTTGATAAGTCCAAGTAGGGAGCTGAGGAAGTTCACGCTTCAGATTCATAATGCCATAAGTGCTCGCTTTCATGGCGTCATCGCCCAAGTCTTCCGTTTGGCAACGCGCATCGTTTGTACGATTAGTTTCACCATCGCCAAACCACAGACGGCGGTTGCCCTTGAGGCGCTCAGTAGTAAGTTTTTCGAGTTCCCAATGGTCACTTACATCGTCGTAAGCATTCCACATAGGCTTATATCCCCACTCTATTGCCCAACAGTCATAGTCACCAATGCGAGGGAATATGCCTGCATGCGTAATGCTGTCTTCAGGTTGAGCCACATAATTGAAGCGGGCATAATCCATAATGCTAGGGGTATGGCCATGAGCTTCTACAAAAGCGCGAGAGCGAAGACTATCTACAGGCACCGTCGATGAAGAACCGAAATTATGACGAAGACCAAGCGTATGGCCCACTTCGTGAGAAGAGACAAAACGGATGAGCTGTCCCATCAAGTCGGTATCGTACTTCATCTTCTGTGCAGCTTCATCTAGATTACCTGCTTGGATCATGTACCAATCGTGCACAAGTGTCATCACGTTGTGATACCAACAAATGTGGCTTTCAAGGATTTCACCAGTACGCGGGTCGTGCACATTAGGTCCGTAGGCATTCTCTATGGGCGAAGCCAAATAGCGGATGCATGAATAGCGAGCATCCTCCATTGACATGGTGGAATCATTTTCTGGCCACTCCTTAGCCATAATAGCATTCTTAAATCCTGCTTTCTCAAATGCCTTCTGCCAATCGTTTACACCCTGAATGAGATACGGACGCCATTGCTTCGGTGTGGCGGGGTCAATATAGTAGATGATAGGCTTCTTCGGTTCCACCAATTCGCCTCGTTTCATTTTCTCTGCATCAGCACTATCCTTAGGCTCCAAGCGCCAACGAGTAATGAAACGCTTAGGCTCAATGCGTTGCTGATTGTCAGAAAAATACGTAAAATCATCCGTGAAATAGCCTACTCGAGGATCAAACAGACGACGAGGCATAGGATTAGAGGGAAGAAGTACAAAGGAAACATTGAGACCGAGCGTCACCTTGCCTGTGTTAGAAGCTGCAGCAGTTCTTGTTCCCGTAGACATCCACGTCTTCACAGTACGCACTTCCGTGTTCATCGGGAAAGTCTTGATACTTTCTATATAAGAACTTCCGACAATAGGTGCTTGCAATCCGAGCTGTTGCTTGAGCATAGAGTAGACACCTAAAGCAGCATTATCTTCAAGGAAGAGATTAGTAACCTTTACCTTGTTCATGCCATTAGCGTGCGACTCCACTTTGAGCGATGCAATAATAGGGTCTTCGTTGCTTATCACGATGGCACGATTGATTTTATCTACAGAGTCGGCCTTATTGATGAGCAAGCGCGAACGCATTTGGAGTTTTCCGTCAGGAGATTTTTCAAAATAGACGGTCTGTTCATTGGCCATTTCGCCTCCGTACTTTCCTGTACCAGCAGGAGTTGAGGTAAAACGTACCGTAACAAGCATCTCTCTGCCGAGCAAAGAGTCGGGAATAGAGAAATAATAGTCCGTACCAGTCTTTGTCACCGTGAATAGTCCTTTCTGAGTGACACTTGCTGGTTGGGCTGTGGCTGCAGGCGACTTAGGATTGGATTTTCTAGCTACCATAGGCATGGAAAGCAAGAAGGTCGCTGCAATTACAGGTAAAATTTGTTTCATTGTTATTGAGAGTATAGGCAATTTTAAATTGCGAATTGATAGTTCATATATTGATCGATCGCGTTCTTTCGAGTTTCACCGCTTAAGCATTTTGGCGAAAGATTCATACCCTTGATCTAACCGACTGAGTTCATAGTCGTTGACCTGCAAGGAGAATGTGCCTGGCACGTTGGGTAAATCAAAGTATCTCTTCACAAGACTTGCCATATTAAATGATAGTGCATCATTATGCTTCATAAGCGAAATCACGCACGAGCGAACCTTTTGCGCATCAACCTTCTTCATTCGCTGAAAGAGTTGATAGTAAGTCTGCGGAGTATGAGCTTTGATAAGATAGATAAGCGAAGCGTCGGTCTCTTCTGGACAAAACACATTGATAAGCGTAGCCACCTCTTCTGAAGAGCGCATTACGGGCAAGAGCGTTTCGAGCAACTTCTTGCGATCTATAGGCGTGCACTGCATAGCGAACTTCTGCAAAGCCTCAACAGAAAGCGACAGCAGCTGCTTACGATACATGCTGACAGCGGCTTTTAAGAATGTACCCAAATAAGCTTTAGGATGCAAAGGAACGATCTGTACGAAGAAAGCCCAGTAAGTACGTTCCGATGCTGCGGGAAGGACTTCCTCCGATAGCAAATAGCCCGCGCTTCGAAAATCGGACACAGAGAGTTCTGATAGGAATCGAGCCATAGCATGAGCATCACCCGACTGCTGAAACGCCATCAATTTGCCTCGTAGCAAAGGATTGTGCCGATGTACCGTGATCATGCCTGAAAGTTTTATTTCTGTCTGCGTTCGAGCAGCACCACATTTTCTACATGGTGAGTCTGTGGAAACATATCAACGGGCTGCACGGCCATGACCTTATAGTCTGCATCGAGCAACTGTAGATCACGCGCTTGAGTGGCGGGATTACAACTGACGTAGACAATTCGCTTTGGAGCAGCAAAAAGTATGGTATTAATTACATCGGTATGCATACCTGCACGAGGAGGATCCGTAATTATTACATCAGGACGTCCATGAGTTTCGATGAAGTCTTGATTAAGAATATCCTTCATATCGCCCGCATAGAATAGCGTATTATCCAAATGATTGATTTGCGAATTGACTTTCGCATCTTCTATAGCTTCGGGCACATATTCTATACCGATCACTTGCTTGGCTTGATGAGCTACAAAGTTAGCAATAGTTCCTGTGCCAGTGTAGAGGTCGTATACTAGTTCAGTACCAGTTAGACCAGCAAAATGGCGTGCTACTTTATAAAGTTCGTAAGCTTGCTCCGTATTGGTCTGATAGAAACTCTTGGGGCCGACTTTAAAGCGCAAATCTTCCATTGTTTCATAGATAAAATCCGTGCCGTGATAAGTCTGAATGTCAAGATCACCTATCGTATCGTTACACTTTAGATTATTTACCCAAAGCAAAGAGGTTACCTCAGGGAAAGAGGTCTTGATATATTCCATCACCGACATGGCTTGTTCCCGCTCTTCCTCTGAATGGATGCAGAATTGCATAAGAAGCATAATCTCATGAGTGGCCGACGTGCGTATCATCATATTGCGCAGTAATCCGTGACCACCTCTGATATCGTAGAAACTGAGATGATGATCCAAAGCAAACGCTCTAATACCATTACGAAGGCGATTATTGATATCGTCCATCAAGTGACAACACTCTATGTCAAGAATCTTATCAAATGCGCCAGGTATGTGAAATCCTACTGCATCCATCACATCGAACTTCTTGCCCGATGCTACTTCTTCTGCGGTAAGCCAACGCTTATTTGAAAAGCCAAACTCCAGTTTGTTGCGGTAATGCGTCTGATGCTTACTTCCTAATATGGGACTGATTTCGGGCAATTCTACCTTTCCTATGCGTGTCAGATTGTCCACAATCTGCTTTTGCTTATAGTGTATCTGATCTTCGTATGAAAGACATTGCCATTTACATCCACCACACACACCAAAGTGCTGGCAGAATGGCTTTACTCGCTTCTCCGAATACTTATGAAAGCGTATGGCTTCTGCCTCAGCATAGCTGTGCTTCTTACGACGTATTTGCAAGTCAACTACATCACCCGGAACTACATAGGGGACGAAAATTACAAGATTATCTATTTTAGCTATAGCCTTTCCTTCTGCTGCAACATCCGTGATGGTCACATTCTCCAGAATGGGTAAGGGTTTGCGTTTACGAGCCATATTGATTGGTTATTGAGTATTGTTATGCTATTTTTTTGATTCGATAGAAAGAAGATTTTCTGTATTTATGCCTTATATGCCTGTGCCTCTCTAATATCTATTTTGAAGCAACTGCGGCATAGCATAATCAGCTAATTGATCTTCCTTTACTAATATATATGGAGGGAATAAAGGGATATTCTCACTATAATCCAACTGATAGAAATCCGTCCATAACACCTGATGAGTCAGTACATGGCGCACCTTTTCTTTGACAACGGACCACGTACCTCCTTTGGGCAGATGATGCGCTAAAGCCGCCTTTTCCAATTGTAAGAAATTCGGCGCTTGCTGGAATTCTAACAGCACATATTCATACAGACCACGCCATATGTCATTATTCGTTCGCTTATGAATCCACACGCCATTGGGAGTAACGACTTTGACGGAGACGAAGAAGCGCTCACGCACTTTCACTCGATGCGTTTTCACAGGACGCTCTTCCACCACATCATGAGCCAATGCTGCACACGATTCCACTAATGGACAATGCTCACAATCTGGATTGGTGGGCACACATTGAGTAGCTCCAAAATCCATCAGTCCTTGATTATAATCATGAGCATTGTGTTTAGGAAGCAAGGACTGTGCAAGCTCTGCATAATATTTTTTTCCTTTAGTGGTGTCGATTGGGACATCAATATCGAAATATCTGCTCAGCACTCTGTACACGTTTCCGTCGACTACTGCATAGGGCAAGTGATAGGCAAAAGAACATATGGCTGCTGCCGTATAGTCTCCCACACCCTTTAAAGCTCTTACACCTTGATACGTCGTAGGAAACCCTTCTGCATCCACAATCTGTTTGGCTGCCGCATGCATATTGCGAGCTCGACTATAATATCCCAATCCTTGCCAAAGGCGCATTACCTCATCCTCCTCTGCGTCTGCCAATGACTCTACAGTAGGAAAGGCTGTTATAAAACGCACATAGTAATCATACCCTTGAATAATACGAGTCTGTTGCAAAATAATCTCCGACACCCATATTTTATATGGATCGGAGATATTTCGCCACGGCAAGTCACGCTTGTGCTGCGCATACCATGTTAAGATTGTACTTGAAAACATTCTTCCTCTCTATGTTGAGGTTTGAAATTCTGATATTATGGAGTTATAAAGTTTTCCCTGTATATGCTAACGAGATAGGTGACTAATAGTGGATTATCGGCTTTACATTATTCAAGCGATCTTCACGTTCTCTTCTTCACGACGGATCTACTTATAACCCCCTCAAGAATTTTCAACAGGCAAATTAATGAAACAACTTAATGCGCTGTTCTTCAGAGAGCTTGCAGATAAGCAGTTTGTCATCTTTCTCTGCCACTACGTAACCATCAAGGCCCTCTACTACGACGGCCTTTTTACCACAGGCGTGAACAATCGTGTTGTAAGTATCAAAGAGCTTTATATTATCACCTATGCTTACATTGCCATATTGATCCTTTTCCGACTGCTCTCTAAGAGAGTTCCATGTGCCTAAATCACTCCATGCGAAGGATGCTGGGAATACGAATATTTCTTCTGCTTTCTCAAGAATGGCATAATCCACCGAAATGTTCTCACACTTAGGATAAGCCTCATCTATGGCCTTTTGCTCCTGCTCTGTATCATATACCGGAAGCAAATCCTCAAAGATTTCGGAAATCTGAGGCTCGTATACACGGAAAGCATTGATAATGGTATTAACATTCCATATAAATATGCCAGAATTCCATAAATAATTGGAATGCTTCACATACTCCTCTGCCACTTCAAGTGTCGGTTTCTCCTTAAATTCATCCACACGGAAGATATTTTGCTTACGCGAAGAAGAGTAACTCAGATCAGCTTTGATATATCCATAGCCGGTCTCAGGGCGAGTTGGCTTTAGGCCTATCGTCACCACAGCATCCGTCTCAGCAGCAAACGATAAGGAGTCATCTACCGCTTCTTGGAAACTTTGCTTATCCATTACTACATGGTCGGCAGGCGACACTACAATGTTAGCTTTTGCATTTTGCTTCTTTATTTTCCAACTTACGTAGCAAATGCACGGAGCAGTGTTCCGACGACAAGGTTCGCACAATATGTTCTGCTTAGGCATATCGGGGAGTTGTTGTTCCACGATATGCCTATAATCTTCTGAGGTAACCACCCAAACGTTTTCAATCGGAATGAGGCCCTTGAAGCGATCCAAAGTAAGCTGAATCAAAGTGCGTCCACAGCCCAATATATCAAGAAACTGCTTGGGTAAAGACTCACTACTAACTGGCCAGAATCTACTTCCGACTCCTCCAGCCAAAACGACAAGATAGTTATTGCTATTCATATACTGTACGTATAATAATGGAAATGGTTCTATTTATTTTATCCCGTACTGAAAAGGGATAAGTGGATTGGAGGCGTCCTCTACTACTCATCTACAAGCATATTGCCCTGCAGATAGACACGTACGATAGAGTTAGATGCATTTGAACGGACTGTTATGGCTTTTTTGAAGAAGCCTTTAAACTTTCCTTTGCCGTTGTATGACACCTTTATTACACCCTTTGCACCTGGAGCAATAGGATCCTTAGGAGGAGTAGCAACAGTGCATCCACACGACCCATAAGCCTGTTGGATTACCAAAGGCTTATCACCTGTGTTGGTAAATACAAAACTTCCTACCTGCACTTTATTCTCATTGAAAGTACCAAAATCGATAGTAGTCTTTTCGAATTTGATTACAGCTTGAGCCATCATGATCGTACTGACCATTGCGACAAAGAGGAAAGATAATAAACGTTTCATTGCTTTGTTAGTTTATTGTGTAAGCGTAAATCTTCAATTTGCAAATTACTGCATGATGCAAATATACAAGTTAATATTAGAATAGGAAAATTTTGCAGAAATAAATGCTTAGATTTGCTCTTCATTGTGTATTTTTGCACTATGACAATCCCTGAAAAGATAATTCTCGGCATTGACCCTGGCACAAACGTGCTTGGATATGGTGTCATCAAAATCAGTGGTCGCAAGGTTTCCATGGAAGCAATGGGCGTGATAGATCTGAGGAAATGTAAGGACGTGTACCTCAAGCTCGGGCGCATCTATGAGCGTGTTCTTGGCATCATCGAATCATTCAAACCCGATGAGATGGCCATCGAGGCACCCTTCTTTGGAAAGAATGTACAGAGCATGCTAAAGTTGGGGCGTGCTCAAGGAGTAGCGATTGCCGCGGCTATTAGTCGTGATGTTCCGATCCACGAATACGCACCTCTAAAGATAAAGCAAGCCATTACGGGCAATGGGCAAGCGAGCAAAGAGCAAGTGGCTGCCATGCTACAGCGCATGCTTCATATTCCCAATGAAAGCATGCTTCCGTTCTTCGATGCTACCGACGCCCTCGGCGCAGCTTATTGCCACTTCCTACAAAGTGGACGACCAGAACGAAATGAGAATGTACCTCACTCTTGGGCTTCCTTTGTAAAGCAAAATGCAGACAGAGTGCATTAGTCGCTGCGACAAATAGCCCTTCATTTACAAAACACCAATACTCAGACGCAGTATGAAGAACAAATTTTTCCTCGCAACCCTTGTCTTACTGTTAAGCTGCTTCGCTACTGGGCGAGCACAAGACGTATATAATATAGTACTTGACAACGCCACACGCATAGTCAACTCTCCCACAAGTAGCTTTACACAGACCCAAATAGCACAATTTAAACGAACAGCCCTTATCTATATGAAGAAAAAGGCTTTCGAAGAGACTGACTCCGTCCCTTCTGCCTTTCTCGATACGCAGGCTTATTATCTTTCAGAGTTCATTACGCTCTTTTTCGACGAAATTCTTAAGAGCAAAAAGATGAACGAAGATAAACGAAAGGAAAAAATTATGCTATTTATGGACGCGTCGGTATCAAATCCTATGTTTGACGACAAAGACCAAGAAACCACGATGTCCTACATCAACGAAGGTGGAGAACTCACACCTTTCTGTCTTAATACAGACTGGCAGAAAGCCTATGCGGCAGCCAAATCACAAACAAAAAAATAATTTTTTACTACTTTATAATCCATCTATCATGTACGACATTCAACTCAACGAGAGTGGCACACGCCACATGAACGTAACCGACCAGAATATGAACACCATTCGTAAATACGACCTATTCAACGGACTTATTAATTCTACTGGCTACGTTACAGAAGCAGAGCTTGACAAGCTCAAGCTCAACATTCGCTCACTCATTGCTTCAAGTTCTGATAATACAAAGGACTTGCTCGACCTTTGCATCGACGTGATTTACCACGACAAGATGAAAGCCTTTGGTCTGAAGAACCTTATTCAAGCTTATCACGAGTGGGAAGTGTCTCACCCTGTATTGTCCGAAGAAGTTCAACATGAAGCATAACACTATTTCTCTGCATTCTTACAGAGCTATAGTACAACTAAAAGAAGGAGAAGGACAAGCAGTTCGTTTCTTACAAGAGGCAGCAAAATGCTTGTCTTCCTCTTTTATTGTAGAATCGTTCCTTTTGATGAACGACTACCATTCATAAAGTTCTTTTGGCAGAACGAGCCACTATCGTAAAAATCAACAATCATCTCCCCATTCATAGCATGCAATTAACAGATTGGCTTCCTACAACACGTAAAGAAATGGACCTACGCGGTTGGGACGTCGCCGACATCATCCTCTTTTCAGCCGATGCTTACGTTGACCACCCTTCTTTTGGAGCAGCCGTAATAGGTAGGCTCCTCGAGGCGGAAGGATATCGTGTATGCATAGTTCCACAACCCGACTGGCACGGCGATTACCGCGACTTCAAGAAGTTAGGACGTCCAAGAATGTTCTTTGGCATAGCTCCAGGATGTATGGACTCGATGGTCAACAAGTATACGGCCAATCGACGACTGCGTTCGGAAGACGCCTACACTCCCGACGGCCGTCATGACATGCGTCCTGAATATCCCACTATCGTCTACTCTAAGATTCTTAAAGAACTTTATCCCGACGTGCCCATAGTATTGGGTGGCATTGAAGCTTCTTTGCGAAGAGTTACGCATTACGATTATTGGAAAGAGAAGCTATGTCCTTGCATCCTCACCAATAGTGGGGCCGACATGATTGTCTACGGCATGGGAGAACTGCCTATGACTGATATCTGTAAGAACATCAATCACTACATTCTCCACGACGTGGAAGAGGCCTTTTGTACTACAGAGCAGTTCAACGATTTGATGCGCAAGTTTCCCATAAAGCAAACTGTTACGCTGCAAAGTGAAGAAAACATTCCACGGGGCATCTGCGACGACGATATCATTCTGCACTCTCACGAAGACTGTCTTGCAAATAAGCGTCATTTTGCTGAAAACTTCCGACATATAGAGGAAGAGAGCAACAAGTTGCATCCACAACGAATATTGCAAAAAACGGGAAACATCTATGTAGTGGTCAACCCGCCTTATCCACCCATGACGACTAAGCAGATTGACCGTTCATTCGACTTCCCATACACCCGTCTGCCCCACCCCAAGTACAAGAACAAGCGCATTCCTGCTTACGAGATGATCAAATTCTCTGTCAACATCCATCGCGGATGTTTCGGTGGGTGCGCATTCTGTACAATATCTGCCCATCAAGGCAAATTCATCATGAGCCGTTCGAAGGAAAGCATTCTGCGCGAAGTCAAGCAAATTATAAATATGCCTGATTTTCGTGGCTACCTCTCCGACTTAGGCGGCCCATCAGCCAACATGTATCAGATGCACGGAAAGAATCGGGAACTCTGTGGAAAATGCAAGCGCCCATCATGCATCAATCCCTCTGTTTGCCCGAACTTGAATGCAGATCATGCCCCATTGCTCGACATCTACAAAGCCGTCGATGCTTTACCTGGCATAAAGAAAAGCTTCATTGGTAGCGGTGTGAGATACGACCTTTTGCTTAATCAGTACAAAGACCCAGAACTACGTAAAGCAGCAGAAGAATACACCAAGGAACTGATTATCCATCATGTATCTGGCCGACTTAAAGTAGCACCTGAGCATACTTCCGACCGTGTGCTCCGACTCATGCGTAAGCCTTCATTCCAACTCTTCCACGAGTTTAAGCGCATCTTCGACCGCATCAACCGAGAAGCAGGGCTTCGCCAACAAATCATTCCCTACTTCATTTCTTCACATCCAGGATGCACAGAAGAGGATATGGCTGAACTCGCAACAGAGACCCGCGATATGGACTTCCAACTCGAACAAGTGCAAGACTTCACGCCTACTCCTATGACTGTCTCTACCGACACATGGTATTCTGGTTACCATCCCTACACTCTTGAAGAAGTATTCTCAGCCCACACACCACAAGAGAAGCTAAAGCAACGAATGTTCTTCTTCTGGTACAAGCCAGAAGAAAGACAAAAGATTATAGCAGAGCTACGAAAAATGGGACGTCCTGACCTTATCAGACGGCTTTACCCATCCAACTCTGGAATAACATCTGCGAATGCATTTCCCATGCACAAGGGAGGAGACGGACGTAGGAAAAATACAGAAAAGAAGCAAAGCAAAAAGTATAAGACAGACGAATACAAGCAGAGCCACACATCCAATAACACCCGTAAAAGCCCCAATAAGAAAGGTCACTACTCACGCCCCGTTTCAGACTTCAAGCGCAGTAAGGGACATTCTAAATAGAGACGATTATGAGACTATCATCAAAGGCCCTCATTGCCCTACTTTACTTCATTCCACAAGGACGAAGTCATGCCCAAAATGCAGCTGAGAGAGCAATACACGATATAGATTATAGCATTTCGGCCGAGACAGGTCTATCTCATGGCAAGACTCCATTTTGGCTCACTGCCAATCGTTACGGACTCTCATCCGTAGATCGGTCCAACGGAATGTTCCGTATGGCCATATCTCGGCAGACTGAAAAGGACTCTTTAAGCAAATGGAGTATTGGCTATGGTGCCGACATAGCAGTAGGATACAATCAGGCAAGCGCCTTTATGGTGCAACAGCTTTACGCTGAACTAAAATACAAGCTAACAAGACTTACCATAGGGGCTAAGCAACAACCTTTGGCCTTAAAAAACGCAGAACTTAGTACAGGTGGACAAGCTTTGGGCATCAATGCACGCCCCGTTCCTGCCATTAGATTAGAACTTCCCGACTATTGGAATATTAGCAAAAAGGCCGATATCGTAGGCATCCGTGGACACATCAGCTACGGCATGATGACAGATGGCAATTTCCAAGAAAGCATAGCGAAACCCTACAGCCAACATTATATAAAGAAAGTCTTGCTTCATACCAAAGCGGGATACATGCGCATAGGTAATACACGCAAATTTCCCTTAGTATTTGAAGGAGGCATAGAAATGGCCACACAATTTGGCGGTACATCCTACAATTTAAATAGCAATGCAGGCGATTATAATGTTCCCACAAAATTGGGCACGAGTCTGAAGGATTTCATTCATGCCACATTTAGTGGAGGTGGCGACATCACCGATGGAGAAGGCTATGCCAACTCCACAGGCAATATGTTAGGCAGTTGGTTAGCACGCCTCAGCTGGACCACACCAGATTGGAGTATCAGCGCTTACTACGATCACTACTTCGAAGACCATTCAGAGATGTTTCTTCAATACGGATGGTTTGACGGCATGGTAGGAGTCGAGGCTCATTTACCCAAGAACAGATTTATAGACGCCATGACCTATGAGTATGTCAAGACCACATATCAGAGCGGCCCCGTCTATCATGACCATACTGACGCGATCCCCGACCAGATTAGCGGAGCCGACGGATATTATGTACACAACATCTACATAGGTTGGCAACATTGGGGACAAGCCATGGGCAATCCGCTTTACCTATCACCGCTTTACGGAAACAAGAATGATCTGACATTCTTCTCCACGCGATTTAAAGCTCATCATATAGGTATTAGTGGCAACCCCACTCGCGACATTCATTATCGTCTGCTTTACACTCATCAGCGCAGTCTCGGCACATACAGCAAAGTTTTCGATCACACTCGCACATCCAATAGTATGCTCATCGAGTGTGGTTACGCTCCCACTCGTATCGGAAAACTCAATCTTTCGGGATGGAGTGCAAGACTTGCTTTTGCTTTCGATCGAGGTGACCTTACCGGCAATAACACAGGTTTCCAATTCACACTCGCCAAGCAAGGACTTTTCGGTAAAAAATAAGGATCTTCACTTACGCACGCATTCACCTTACAACCTCACACACCGCATGAAACATTCTTCATTCTTTTCTATTATATGCATTATTCTCTTAGGAATGATCGGTTCTTGCTCAAAAGTCTCTCATAATGGAAATCTTGATGGTAGATGGCGCATGAAGGAATGTTATAGCAAAGCCTCTACAGACGATGCCCACTATACGCTCTATACCAACAAGATGGAGAATCAGATCTATTGGAATTTCCAGCTCAAACTGCTTCAGATCACGTCAGGTCTTCAGTATAATGGAAAAACCTGCGAGACCATATGCCGATTCGCCTACGAAGAAGACCGGCTCAGCATCACCAGTACCTACGTTCACTTCCGCGACAGAGATAGTCTGATTACCGATCCAAATACTACATCTCTTGTAGAACTTGGCATTCGAGGAAATGCTTCCAACTATCATATCAAGCGGCTCACATCTACCGAGATGATTCTCTGCTCCGACATGGATAGTCTAATCTTCTATCAATTACATTAAAGGCAGCCTTTTTTATCAAGAATGTCAGTATTCGATATAAAAATTCTCCGAAAGCAAGGCCGACTCCTCGAAGCTTACGACGAAGCTATTGAAGCTATCAAGTGCAGCAATGATTCGTGGAACAGAATGCGCATGTTCTGGGTTTTACGCGATATGTGTGAACAATGGAGCATTCCTTTGCAACAGACAGATTGTACAAAATCTATCATGAAGCAAATGGAATGGCTTCTGACCACTCCTATCGAGGACCGTCCCATCTTGCGACGAGCATACAGAGAAGTCGCCATGCAACTACTACCACAAGGCATAGAAATGGTGAAGTACTACAGACTTTCGAAGAAGAATGCTGCCGCAGCCTACCGACAAATCACAAGCGACAATAGTATCGTACCACAACGACTTCACTGGGCATTACAAGAACTCTACGGATGGATATTGCTATTCTTCTTAAAACAAAACCACAGCAGAATCAACATTCCACAGCAGAAACGCATCCTCTACCAATACCTGCTACTTCAAAACGAACGTCCTTCCCTACTCCACTCACAAATATTGCATTACGCGCTTAGTCTATATAAGCAGACGAAATCATTCTCGCTTTCTCAATTTGTCGCGCTTTGGAACACCGCTGCATTTCGCAAAGACGACTTTGACGAAATTCAAACCGAATATGCCTCTATCCCCTCACTTTTTTATCGTACATTTCGCGAATTGGCTAAAGAGAATAATTCTACACTTGCGTCCGAATTCCTTTCGAAAGTAAGCAATGCGCATAAGGGAGAGGCCGCGCATATACTGCAAGAGAGTGCATTTCCACAACTCGAGCGTACAATCCAGCAGGCGCAAACGGAGCAAGAGAAATGGGAAGCACTCTTACAATACATTCGCAGCTACAATCAAGGTGGTCCGTCAGAATGCCTGTCGCGCGTCTTAAGTTGGGCTATTTCCCTATTAGAGCATTCCGATAAGCCCGACAGCTACGATTTTTTAGCATTGATGGCCACATGGAATCTGAATAACTTTAGAACTAAGGATTGGTTTCCTCCATCTATATCTCGTCAGTCCACATATGCACTTGCCGAACGAGCACTCATCCAATGTCTCAAACAAGTATGCCCTCCCCACACCATAAATAAGCAAACGTGGGAGTGGATTATTGGCTTCTGCAATGAAGCACTCAAACAGAGCCCTACTCCCACACGCATTCTCCGCTATTTAGGGAAAGTATTCCTTTGGATGGAGGATGTCGTAAATGCAAGATATGTCTACACCCGATTGGCTCAAATGCTTCCACATGCCTACTACGCATGGGAAGGATTTGCTGAATGCTCCCTACACGACAGTTCGCTCCAACTCTCATTATTACTCAAAGCCCTTTCGTCTGACAATCTCAGTGCCATTGCACTCTCTCGACTACAAGTCAAAACTGCTCAAGCGCTTTATTCTTTAAACCTTTCAGAAGTTTCACTTCATATGCTCAATCAGATTGAAAAGCCTTCACTCGCTTCTCAGCCAGAAATGCTTAAGACATACAATCATCTTATTGCTTCAATTCCATCATCGACAATTCCTCATCCTCTCAGAAGTACTGACATAGAATACTACCATTGGAAAGCACGCACTTTCGCAGAAGAAATGGATATTGAAGGTCTTTTAGGCGAATGATAACTCAAACTTTATACTAATTGAATCTTAAGATGTGCAGCAATCACGTCCCTATAAGCCTCAATGCGATCCATCCTATTCTCACGTATCGCATTCTCTGTAGCCTCACGGAATTCCACGTAATCGTCAAAGCTCATCCGCTTCGCGTCATAATCCTCCTTAGCCTTCTTCAGCTCCTGGCGTAGCGCCTGTTCCTCACCCTTACTCTTCACAATGCCATCGTGATAGTTCTGCAAGATCCGATAAGCCTGGTAATCCACCTCAGCATTATGAGCAATCACACGATTATCATCACCCATGCGGTTTTGAGCATCAGCCAATAGCGACTGAGATAGTAAATATATTCAAGGTCATTAACATCCTTTCTTGACTTGAAACGATGATTAGATAGCTTCACGACCAAACAATATACTTCATCGTTCTTGTTCCTATTAAGATATGCGTTCCGTACTTGCAGAATGATTAGAAATACGGATCCCAATAGAGTTGTTTAAATCTTGATAGAATGATTTATCAAGATTATTCTTATCAAAGCCAAACGCTTTTGCGACATTATACAAGAACTCATGCGCCCCCATACCATGCTCTGTTATTTTTTTAAAAAATTCTGACAGATTCTTGGTATAGTATTGTTTTATGTCTAACTTTGCATTTGAACTGGGCAAGGCCTGAGCACTCCTGCTTGGATGGCCCGCCTCGGAAGCGACACCTATAGTGCCGCTTTCGTTATTTTTGGTCACCACCACAGCAGTGTCATAACTACCGCCAGCGTTCTTATTATTCGCTATTTCAACCGAATAACCTTCACCCAATTCTTTTTCACACCAATTCTTCAATTCCTGTTTCGTAAAGCCTTTCTGATATGCCTTAATGCTACCATCAGGACGCAATACAAGTATCTCCGAAGTATCATCCAGCGTAATGCGAGTCTCACCCTCCTTGCCTTGTTTACGAATTGACTCAGCACCTCGCACATTAATCACTAACTTGCCACCGACCTTCAGCTTGTCTGCCATATTGTGAAACAGATCCGCACACCAATCATCGGGTATCACGTTTAAGACCGCATTACTGATAATGTAATCGTACTTCTTTCTCACATCACCATAGCTCGTATAGGTAGGTGCAATTCTGTTTTCAGAAGGATATGGTTCTACATCTTCAGTATCGATACCATTCTCCCTCATCCATTCTGTACCAAGACCAAGACCACTGCTCGCGTCAAGCACATATACCTTCTGACCGCCACCTTCGCTTCTATTGCTCTCCAAGATCGGATCGCCAGCAAATCTTCCTTGCCATCTCTCTCGCAGCTGAGGCAGATTCTCCATGCTCCACTTCCAAGCACTATACGCATCCATAGGATTCACCAAGTTCCTTATCAAGTATATCGGATTCGCTTCGCTCAAGTAAGCTGGATACGACGTCAACTGCTTAAAAGCTGTAAAGATTCGAGCCGTCACCTTAGCACCTGTCACACCCTTAGCCACTGCCATAGCAAATTTATCCCTTCCCCTCGTATTTTTTCTATACACACCAGCAGCAATCTGACAAACCTCCTCAAACGCCTTCCACAACTCCTTACCGCTACCATACACGCTCGCCATATTCTCCACCTGTACACGAAATCTGTTATAAGAGA
>CALEKA010000031.1 GCA_937898715.1 uncultured Prevotella sp. | reverse complement strand
TGCATTCGACTTGCACGATGATTCAGCCCGCCCATTCTAAATCCGAAACTTGAATCACTGATTACAAAGGTAATGTTATGTCATTTAACAATTAGAACGAGAGTATATTTACAAAGCTACGAGGCAAGCATACATTGTCTAATGCAAGCGCTCTGGCAAAGAGTGGAGCTATTTGCTCATCACGAAAGCCTGCGATACCACAGCCAATTCGTGTAACATAGAAGAACATATTTTGATGCTCACGTGCAAACTCAATAAATTCATCTACGTATGGCTTAATTGTTTCTACGCCACCCTGCATGGTAGGAATGGCATAACTTTGACCTTGCAGACCTACGCCTTGTCCCATAATTGCTCCGAAACGATTACGCGCTACACGCGCTGCCCCTCCACCATGCATACCTTCAAGATTGCTTCCAAAGACAAAAACTTCATTGGGCTGAAGAGATGTGATGTGCTCTGGGGTAAACTTTAAATATTCTTTTTGATTGTAAACGCGTCTGCAAGATACAGCCTTGTCAAATTCATCGTTGATTTTAAGCATCCATTCTGGTAACTTCTTTTTGGCATTGTCAATTAATACCTGCGGCATATATTTGAAATGTGCGTACGCCATAGGACCAGCAATAGCTGCCAAGGTATCTGCGTCTCCTCCTAAAGAAATGGCCAATTTTAAGCAGTCTACGTAACTTCTGCTTTCTAAGAAGCAAATAATAGCCGCTGGTACAGTTTCCTGGCAAGTCTCATTGAATTGATATGTAGTTTTTATGTCAGAATATGCTAAGAAAGTCCAGGAAGGATAATACTTTTGCAGCACGTGTTGACGGATAAAGCTTTTGGGTTTGCTTTGCTTAGCGTAAAAGATTGTAAGCGCTGTAGCAACAGCGCCTTTAATACCCTCAGGATGATCGTGCGTAGGAAGAGCCGTCTGCGTGGCTAATTCGATGCATTCAGTTTCTGAAGTTGCCATAAATCCTGCAGCAGAGCAACGCATGGCACTTCCGTTGCCAAAAGAGTGGTAAGAGGGCTGAAGTGTTGAAGCGCAAAGCCACTGCGCAAAGCGTTCACCAAATCCACGATGGAAATCCTCACGTCCACGTTTACGAAGAGTCTGTGCCATGTCTTTATGGAGAAGCAGGGATTCAGCACAAGCAAACGTACAGACGGTGTCGTCTGTATACGTATTTTGTGGCAGAAGCATGTTGATGGAATCATAGTTTTTTGTTCTTCCTTGGAATTCATAAGGCATACCGGAAATGTCGCCAATAGCGGCGCTTAATAGGAGATTGTTCATAACGAAAATGTATTATAAAGGTGTTGATTATCGTATATTGTTATTATTCTTGCGTAATAGATACAATACAAAGGTAAGAAGTATTTATAAATCACGCAAGCACTTTGTGTAAAAAATACACTGTGATAGTCGTTCACCTATCATTTCACTATAAAGAAAAGGCTTTATCGTTGTACGATGGACTATACTGAATGAAAGAATACATGCTTCTTATATCTTCAAAAAGTAAAAGAAATACACTTTATTAGTACAACTTGTAAATAGAATGAATATTTTTTATTACTTTTGTATGATGTTTTAGATTTCTCTATTATAAGTAGAGAATGATTCTGTATATCATACTAAAGGAATGAAGAATTGAGAGTTTCGTGCCCTCGTAGAAAATCATAAAAACGAAGATTATGCTTAACACGTTGACGCTTGATATGTTGCAATCGGCTGGAGTAGGTGCTTTGGCCTTAGTGGTCGGAATGATTTTAACACATAAGATAGGATGGCTTCAAAAGTTCTGCATTCCGTCTCCTGTATCAGGTGGTATTATTTTTTCCTTAATTACTTTAGCACTCTATTCCTTTTGTGGCATAGAGATAACATTTGATGGTACTCTTAAGGAGGCTTTTATGTTAGCTTTTTTTACTTCGGTTGGTTTTCAGTCAAACCTGAGAGTGTTGCGTCAAGGGGGTAAGACATTGGTCATGATGTTGATACTTCTTGTCGTAGTAATCCTTTCGCAAAATATTCTTCCGCTTTGCATAACGAAAGCAATGGATGTAAATCCGTTGGTGGGCATGGCTGTAGGTTCAATTTCTATGGCTGGAGGTCATGGTACTGCGGGCGGATTCAGCCATGTGCTCGAAAGTATGGGGTTATCGGGAGCGGATACAGTGGCAATGGCTGCTGCTACGTTTGGATTGATTGCGGGTTCTGTAATTGGTGGACCTATTGCGGAGAGATTGATTCAAAAGAAACTCGTATCGGAACAGATGGAACCGAAGGACTATACGATAGATCCAGCTATGGCAGGCTTTGAGAGTGATGAAGCTTCACCCGCAGGTCATGCTCAACACGTAAGTAGCAACGAACAAGAATTCCAGCAATACGCGCGTGCTACATATGCTTTGCTCCTCGTAATGGCTTTGGGCACTCTGATGAGCAAACTATTAGCGATGACGGGAATTACATTCCCCACGTATTTTGGAGCGCTCGTTACTGCAGCTATCATAAGGAATATAGCGGAAGCCGTGCATATGGCGGACAAGATGGAACTTGATAAGATTGTAAGCGTAGGTAATATATGCCTCTCTATTTTCTTAGGCATGGCCATGGCTTCCCTAAAACTTTGGGAACTACAAAGCCTTGCTCTTCCTATGATTGCTATCCTTGTATCTCAAGTGGTTCTGATTGCTTTGATTACCTACTTTATAGCTTTCCGCCTCTTGGGGAAGGACTACGATGCTGCGATATTAGTAGCTGGCATTTGTGGCTTTGGATTGGGAGCCACGCCTAATGCGATGGCCAACATGAGCGCCGTATGCTATAAATATCATTATTCAGTAAAGCCCTTCTTGATTGTGCCAATCATCGGAGCTATGTTTGTCGATTTAATCAACACTGCCATTATTACCCTGTTTTTGAATTGTGTGATATAAGAGGTTCTGTACGAGTTAAAGAGCAATTATATACACATCAGCGGATCACAAATTCAAAATTAATATCCCTATAAAGAAGAACTTCCCCAATGCTTCTGAGTGAGGCATTAGGGAAGTTCTTTGCTTTAATTGAAGTGGTAAATGAATTATACTTATTGACCAATATTATTCTTTAGGCGCTTTTGCCAACGTATGAACCATAGAAGCGATATCAATACTGCAAGTCCTCCTACGATGTAACCTACATATGCTGGACGTCCGAGTGCAATGGGCGAAACAACTATGAACGATGTACATACGGCAGTCATAAAGAAAGCAGGAATGAGTGTGATAATAAAAGCTTTCTTATGTAAAGCCAAGTAGACGGTAATTGTCCATAGAGTAAATATAGAAAGCGTTTGATTAGCCCATCCAAAGTATTGCCAAACGGTGTTGAATCCGTCAGGATTATCAATTTGCCACAATAGAGCGAGGAAAGCTACTACAAATAGCGGAATACAGATGTATAAGCGATGTGCTATTGGCTTTTGATCGAGCTTAATAGCTTGGGCAATGATGAGGCGAGCGGAACGTAAAGCAGTATCGCCACTTGTAATAGGAGCAGCTACAACGCCGAGCATAGCAAGAATTCCACCGAAAGTGCCCAGCCAATCGTGGCAAACCAACTTTACTACCATTGGGGCAGAAGTGCTATAGGCAGAAGAGGAAGCTTCGGCTATTTGCTCATAACCGGGAGATGGTGCATCGTAAAAGAACCACATTGAAACTGTAGCCCACACCAATGCTACAATACCCTCTGTAATCATTGCACCATAGAAAATAGGGCGTCCTTTGCGTTCAGAAGCCATACAACGAGCCATGAGCGGACTTTGCGTAGCATGAAATCCACTGATAGCGCCGCATGCAATCGTAATAAACAGGGCTGGGAAAATGTCGCTTTTGAATACTCCTGGATGAGTTTGTTTACCCATATTGCTGATGCCATCCCACAACTCAGGCAGAGTCGGCATTTTAATAAAGAGAACAGCCGTCAAGGCTATAGCCATAAAGAGTAGAGAAAACGAGAAGATTGGATAAATCTTTCCAATAATCTTGTCAATGGGAAGCAAAGTCGCAATGATATAATATATAAAGATTATAGCCATCCACATCACCTTCGAACCAACAATATTACCCAATATCTCAGCTGGACTGTATACAAAGACGATGCCCACCATGACAAGCAGTAAAATGGTGAAAACGAGTAGTACTTGAGCCGTAGTACCTCCCAAATATTTGCGCACAAGTGATGGTAAATCGCGGCCTTCATTGCGAATGGAAAGCATGCCTGATAAATAGTCGTGAACAGCTCCTGCAAACACGCAACCAAAGATAATCCAAAGGTAAGCTACGGGGCCAAACTTAGCGCCCATAATGGCACCAAAGATTGGTCCTGTACCAGCGATGTTAAGGAATTGAATCATAAAGATTTTCCAATAAGGCATCTTTACAAAGTCAAGACCATCGGCACGCGTTATAGCGGGGGTAGGGCGATCATCGGGTCCGAAGACCTTTTCTATAAAGCGTCCATAGAACAGATAGCCCAAGACAAGGGCTACTAAGCAGATAGAAAATGTAATCATTATGTCGTTTAGTTAATATCTGTGTATCATCGTAAGAAAACAATGGCTTGCAACTACACAATAGTTATGACAGGCTTGCCACGTGATTCGCGGTCTGCTTGCTGTACGTGCAGAAGATACCTTTTGTTTGATTCTTGAGTCATATAAGTGACTTTCGTTTCTTGCGGCTTGCAAATGTAAAACAAAAATCTGTAAAAGCTTTATCAATTTCAAAAAGAAGCGCTTTACATCCTCTATTTTTGCTGACTTATGGTTAACTTTGCGCACTTATGAAAGAATTTGAACTGCAATCGAAATATAGCCCTATGGGCGATCAGCCCGAAGCTATTAAGCAACTTACGGAAGGTGTGCTTCACGGCACACCCGCACAGGTGTTGCTTGGTGTGACGGGATCGGGAAAGACTTTTACAGTGGCTAATGTGATTAAGAATGTCAACAAGCCTACATTGGTCTTGAGTCATAATAAGACATTAGCAGCACAGCTTTATTCGGAATTTAAAGGGTTCTTTCCTAACAATGCTGTGGAATACTACGTATCCTATTACGATTATTATCAGCCCGAAGCTTATATTGCATCGACCGACACTTATATTGAGAAAGACCTTGCTATTAACGAGGATATTGACAAACTCCGATTAGCAGCGACTTCTGCTTTGCTTTCAGGAAGAAAGGACGTGATCGTCGTGTCGTCAGTATCGTGCATTTATGGTATGGGCAATCCTGCAGCATTCTATGAGAATGTGGTTGAGCTCAAAGTAGGACGTACGATGACCATGCAGGCTTTGCTTAATGCTTTAATTGGTAGTCTCTATACGCGTAATGATGTTGCACCTAAGGCTGGAAACTTTAGAGTAAAGGGCGACACTGTCGACGTCTATTTGGCATATTCTGATGAGATTATTCGAATTTGTTTCTGGGGAGACGAAATAGATAGTATAGAGGAGGTTGACTCAATCAGCGGTACTCGCCTCAACACCTACGACGAATACAAAATATATCCAGCCAATCTCTTCCTTACCTCCAAGGAAACACAAGAGTTGGCCATACGGCAGATACAAGACGACCTCGTAGCTCAAGTCAGTTTATTTGAGGAAATGGGTAAAACGTTGGAGGCAAAGCGATTGAAAGAGCGCGTGGAATACGACATTGAAATGATACGAGAACTCGGCCATTGCGCGGGTATAGAAAATTATTCTCGTTATTTTGATGGTCGTGCAGCAGACACCCGCCCCTTCTGCTTGTTAGACTTTTTTCCAAAGGATTTCCTGATTGTAATAGATGAGAGTCACGTTACGATACCACAAATACGTGCTATGTATGGGGGTGATCGCTCGCGTAAAGAATCTCTGGTAAACTATGGTTTCCGTTTGCCTGCAGCTATGGATAATCGTCCGCTTAAGTTTGAGGAATTCCATGAATTAGCCAAACAGGTAATTTATATCAGTGCTACTCCTGCCGACTACGAACTACAAGAAAGTGAAGGCGTCGTCGTAGACCAAGTGATACGTCCTACGGGATTGCTCGACCCACCCATAGAAGTGCGAGATACAGACTATCCCGTCGACGATCTTATGGAGGAAATACGCAAGTGCCGGGAGCAAAACGAGCGTGTACTCGTTACCACTCTTACAAAGCGAATGGCAGAAGAGCTCACTGAATATTTGCTCAAGCATGATGTAAATACAGCCTATATTCATAGCGATGTCGACACTTTGGAACGTGTACAAATCATGGAAGATCTTCGCCGTGGTATTTATGATGTGCTTGTTGGCGTAAACTTACTTCGTGAGGGTCTTGACCTTCCTGAAGTGGCTTTGGTTGCTATTCTTGATGCAGACAAGGAGGGCTTCTTACGTTCTGCACGTTCACTGACGCAAACAGCTGGCCGTGCCGCGCGTAATGTCAACGGACGAGTGATCATGTATGCCAAAGAAATCACTCAATCAATGCAGCAAACTATTGATGAGACCAATCGTCGCAGAGCCAAGCAAATAGCTTATAACAAGGCTCACCATATGGTGCCTCGTCCGATTATTAAACCTATAGAGAGCAATGACCTCGTAGAAATGCAACGTCAGCGTCAAGCTGCCAAAGAGGGTGGGGAAGACCATCGCGTGCAAAATGGTTCTGCTTATACAACGCCTATGCCTGAGTCAATTCCTCAAGCTGCTGAACCTGCAACTGTTTATGGTAAAAGTGCTTCTGTAGATACAGCTGAGTCTGTCTCACAGAAACGTGAACGTCTGCAAAAGGCTATGAAGAAGGCTGCTGCAGCATTTGACTTCATCACTGCTGCTCAACTCCGTGATGAACTCTTGGCTTTAGATAAAAACTCATGATTATACTGAGTGTCAGTATATTTTCTATTTTATAAAAACATGATTTAGTTTTGGATAAGTTAGCGCGAGCACTTCAAGCGGAGTACTCGCGCATTTATTCAAAGTCGCTTTGATTATTATATACAGAGTCTATAAGTAGTTTGATTGGTTATAAAGTCTCGTAAACAAAAATGACAAGGAAGGAAAAGGAAAAAGAAAAAGAATCAGTCGGCCTATAAGCCGGGTTCTGTACTTACAGCAAGGACTTGCTGTAGCGCTTGTCATTTATCCGCGCTTGCTGTCACCAACAAGCTGTATCGTTCTACCCTCTAACGATATGAATAGTTATCATAATCGGACGAGCAGCCCTCAAACGTTAGTATACATGAACTTTCAACCTCTGATGTGCACAGCACATGTGTCACCACATGCCTGGTGAGCTCTTACCTCGCCTTCTCACCCTTACCTTTGTCTGTATGAAAAGAGACAAAGGCGGTTGTTTTCTTCTGCACGAATCCACCTTCACAGACGACTTCGAGTTAGGAAGCAGAGTGCTCTATGTTGCCCGGACTTTCCTCCTGCATTGTTCAAGCAGACAATGGGTAATGCGGCTCTTTCCAGGCACAAGACCTAACAGAAAGATTAAGATGTCGCATGCCCTTGTCTATGAAAATGCACACGACAAGCCAGCCAACTGATTCTATTTGCGCACAAAATTACAAAAAACTATGCAGTCCACGAGGAAAGTGTACGTAAAAAATAGTATTTTTGCTCATCATTTTAACTACCCTTTTCGTATGAAGATATTCTTGAAGTGCTGCCTGTGCACCGTATTTGCCATGTGTTCTGTAGATATGCACGCGCAGAGTACTCACGAGCAATTATATGTGCCCACTGCATCCAATCTGCAAGCTCGAGCTCAATTCGCTGACGATCGTTTTGGAATATTCCTCCATTGGGGCATCTATAGTATGTTTGCTCAAGGAGAGTGGTATATGCAGGACGATGACATCAATCGTGATGAATATGCTAAAGCCGCAAATGCTTTTTATCCGCATGACTTTGATGCTAAAGCATGGGTGAGTGCGATTAAAAATGCGGGTGCACGCTATATATGTTTCACCACTCGCCATCATGATGGCTTTTCTATGTGGAACACGCAGCAAAGTCCTTATAATATTATGCATACGCCCTATGGGAAGGACATCGTCAAGCAACTTGCTGATGAATGTCACCGTCAGGGCATTGGGCTTCATCTCTATTATTCACTAATAGATTGGACGCGTGATGACTATCCCACAGGATTTAGTGGAATTCATACGGGAAAAGACCCCGAAAAAGCTTCATGGCCAAGCTACTTCAACTTCATGAAGGCCCAACTCACTGAATTGCTCACGCAATATGGTAAGGTGGATTGCATATGGTTTGATGGTTGGTGGGATCATGAACGCGATAAGGAACCATTTAATTGGCAACTGAAGGAGTTGTACGAGTTGATTCACAAACTTCAGCCCGCATGCCTTATCGGCAACAATCATCATCAGACTCCCTTTGATGGTGAGGATATGCAAATGTTTGAGCGTGATATTCCTGGAGAAAATAAAGCTGGTCTTTCCGGACAAAGCGTTAGCACGCTGCCTCTTGAAACGTGTGAGACGATGAATGGCATGTGGGGCTACAAGGTAAAGGATCAGAATTACAAATCTACTTCTGATTTAATAAAATTATTGGTACGCACGTCAGCCAAAGGAGCTAATCTGCTACTCAATATAGGACCGCAACCAGATGGAAAATTGCCAGCTCTTTCGCTCGACAGATTGAAAGGCATAGGCCAGTGGCTTGGTGGAGTGGCAGGAAAGAGCATTTATGGCACTACAGCAGGTTGGGTGCGTGTGGGCAACGATATTGTAAGTACTTATAATAAAAAGGATCATACGCTTTATGTCCATATGCTCTCGAGTGAAAAACCTTCGTCAGTGGTTCTTCCTATTGCTTCTTCACAAATCAGTAAAGTAACTGCTCTGAATACGGGGAAACGGATAGAATTTCGGAAGGACAAAAAGGCAAAGGACGGGACATGCTTCATACTTAACGATGCATTTGTTAACGATACAATTGATTGCATTCTTGCGATCAAACTTCGTTAGGTATTCTCGTGATATAGTTCTATTAGAGCATATCATGAATGTTTCGAAAAGAAATCAAACCTACAATCGGTAAAGCGCTTATCATGCATACTTTCAAGTCTTATCTTATTCTTTTTTTCTTGCAATCACTTCTATTGCTCGGTTTGCAAGCGCAGCCAGGAAAAACTACGCTTCAAGCATCTAATATTAAGACTCTACTTACTGCCATAAATGGGAAGTATGAAGCCTTTCCTGTGCTTGATATGGATAAGAGCGATGTGTTGACACTCTCGTTTGACGACATGACGCATGAATACACTCGCTATACTTATCGAATAGAACATTGCGATGCGGATGGGATACCTTCGGACGAACTCTTTGAGAGTGATTATGTGAGAACGGATGCTGACGAAGAGGTCATTACTGATTATGAATATAGTCAGAATACCACCGTGCTTTATACGCATTATTCACTCTCTATTCCTAATGCTCATATGCGACCGCTCCTTTCTGGGAATTACCGCATTACGGTGAGTAGAGAAAATGATGAGGGAGATATGGAACCTGTAATCAAGACTTATTTTGGTGTTGTAAGTACAAAGGTAGGCATCTATCCTTCTTGTTCCACTGACACGGAGATTGATCACAATGAGTCGCATCAACAGATTTCACTCAGAATAGATGCGAGCAACCTAACATTGCGTGATGCAAGAAGCGAGTTAAAACTCTTTGTCCTTCAAAATCGCCGATGGGACAATGCCGTCCTCAATCCCTCATATACAGCACAAAATGGTGATAATCTGATCTGGGAACATACGCGTCAACTCACTTTCCCCGCAGGTAATGAATATCGCAAGATGGAGATCCTTTCCACTCGCTATCCTGGAATGCATGGAGATGGTATACGTTGGATAGATCCATTCTATCATTACACCTTGCAGCAAGATACTCCAAGGAAGAACTATCTCTATGATGAAGACCAAGATGGGCTTTACCTGACTCGTTATGAGGGTGGGGGAGATGCTTCGACCTTGGCGGATTATGTAGTGACACATTTTAGTTTGTCAATGCCACGATTAGACAGTGGAGAATCGATCTACGTGAATGGTCGTTGGGCCACAACAGGTCTCTCTAATGAGTACCAGATGAAATACAACGAACAAACACAGGCTTACGAAGCCAACCTTTTGCTAAAGTGTGGATACTATAATTATATGTATCTTTGCAAAGATGTTCCCGCTAAAAATGGTAGTGCTACTGCAATAGTAGAAGGAGACTATTATCAGACGGAGAATGAGTACGATTTTCTCGTGTACTATAAGCCCGTAGGAAGCCGATATTGGCAATTGGTGGGTTGCATCACTCCTATATATAGAAAGTAAAATCAGCGCGGGTGATTATTAATGATTACCCTTTATCAATAAAAGCATTATGAATATTGTATTTTTAGACGGATATACGCTTCAAACGTCGGACTCTACTCTTGATCCCATTAAAGCATTGGGCAAATTCCGAGTGTTCGATCGCACAGAAATCCAGCAAGTAGTGGAGAGAAGCTATGATGCCGAAGTAATCATCGTAAATAAAACTTCTATTACAGCCGAACATATAGCAAAACTACCCAATCTGCGATTAATCTGCGTGGCAGCTACGGGCTATGACAAAATTGACATCAAAGCCGCTCGTCAGCGAGGCATTCCTGTGTGCAACTGTGCTGACTATTCTACGCAAGCTGTAGCACAAATGGCTCTTTCGCTTTTGCTCGAAGCAGCCAATGATGTAGGCTTCTATACCGAAAAGAATCGAAACGGAGAATGGTGTAGTTGTGAAGACTTCTGCTATACGATGCACTCACGTCTTGACTTGGAAGGAAAACGCGCAGCTATCGTTGGCTTTGGTCATATAGGAAGAGCTTTTGCTAACTTTTTGCATCCGATGGGCATAGAGATATATGCCGTAACAAGCAAACAAAAGAGTGAACTTCCTGAATATGTAACTCCTATTTCTTTGGAGCAAGCTTTCCAAACATGCGACATTGTCAGTCTGAACTGCCCACTTACGGAAAGGAATCGAGAGTTTGTAAACGCATCTCTACTTTCGCACGCCAAAAAAGGAATGTTCCTTGTCAACACAGCACGTGGTGCTTTAATCAACGAACAAGATGTGGCACAAGCTCTGCACGAAGGAACGCTTGGAGCTTACTGCACGGATGTGCTTACACAAGAGCCACCTTCTGCGAATTGTCCTCTTCTGAAAGCCCCCAATGCTTATATCACTCCACACATCGCGTGGAAGACCCCTCTGACAGTTCAGCGTATCGTAGACATCGTGACTCGTAACATTCAAGCTTTTGCGGATGGAAATCCCCAAAGCGTGGTCAATTAAGGAAAAATCAATTGATTGTCAGTCTACAGCTATAATCCTACAAAAAAATCGCAACTCATATACGGCCAGACATCTCTCATCATCTCATACACATATGTTCGTACAAATACTTGATTTTATAGGAACACTTGCTTTTGCTATATCAGGCATTCGCTTGGCATCAGCTAAGCACTTTGATCTCTTCGGTGCTTACGTTGTAGGTCTTACTACAGCAATTGGGGGTGGAACAATGCGCGATCTCCTGCTGAGTCAGCCTCCCTTCTGGATGACCAATGCTTTCTATCTTATCTGCACAGCCTTTGGCTTGGTGTGGGTAATCGCTTTCCGCAAGTTCTTAGTGAAGCAAAATAATACTTGGTTTCTCTTCGATACGATTGGTTTGGCTCTCTTTGCCGTAACAGGTATAGAGAAGACTTTGGCTGCAGGTTTCCCCTTCTGGACTGCCATTATAATGGGCACGCTGACAGGAGCTGGTGGAGGTGTGTTCCGTGATGTCTTTATCAATGAAGTGCCACTTATCTTCCGAAAAGAGATTTATGCTTTAGCATGCGTGGTAGGTGGTGTGGCTTACTTTGTTTGTTATAAAATGGGACTTGGCAATGTGTCTTCAGGCTTAATATGTGGTGCATTCGTGGTCTTGGCAAGAATCCTTGCTGTGCATTACAAGATCCACCTCCCGACTCTTAAAAGCGAAGATTGATGACTGATAGCAACAAGGCAAGCGATAAGGGAATGATCTATATTCACGTCCCTTTTTGCGTAAGTCGCTGCATCTATTGTGATTTCTATTCTACTACGCAGACTGACGAATGGAAGGATCAATACGTGCGTGCAGTGTGTCAAGAACTTGTGACTCGCGCGGACGAGATACCCTCTCATGCTATTTCAAGCATCTACTTCGGCGGAGGAACTCCCTCACGCCTTAGAGTGGATCAGATAAATGCGATACTTGAGCAAATTCACGAACAATACATAGTAGATACGGATGCCGAGATTACGCTTGAAGCCAATCCTGACGACATAACGTCTGCTTTAGTGAGAGACTTAAGGAGCATTGGAATTAATCGAGTGAGTCTGGGCGTTCAGAGTTTTGATGACCAAGTACTGCGAATGCTCAATCGGCGTCATGATGCTTTAGGAGCAATTCATGCAGTTGAAACGCTTGCTAAGGAGGGTCTTGACAATGTGAGCATAGACCTTATCTATGGCCTTCCTCGTCAGACAGAGCAAATGTTTTCTGCCGATTTGGATAAAGCCTTCTCGCTTCCTATTCGCCATCTCTCGTCATATGCGCTCAGTGTAGAACCTGGCACTGCCATCTCTCGTATGCTTCAACGGGGAGATTTTGCTCTACCAACTGAAGAGACAAGCGTCAATGAATACGAGCGATTAATGAAAATGGCCCAATTGAGCGGCTTTGAACATTACGAAATCTCCAACTTTGCTCTTCCTGGTTATCATTCTCGTCACAACTCTGGCTATTGGAATTGTACACCTTATATAGGAGTCGGACCAGGTGCGCACTCCTTCCATGGCAACTTACGTCGTTACAATCTGCCCGACCTCGCTCATTATGTCAAATCTGCTGGACAGCCTTCACACGAAATGGAATCACTTTCGATTGATGAGCAATATGACGAATTAGTATTTACGTCCCTTCGCACACAGAGAGGGCTCTCTGTGGGACGAGTATTGAGTAAGTTTGGGAAAGAACGATACGATTACTTGATGAAGAGTGCTACTCCACATCTTCATAGTGGCAGATTAATTCTGGCGGACGGCTATCTACGAATATCTAAAGAAAGCATCATGATAAGTGACGATATTATGAGCGACCTCATGATGGGATAAAGCGATTTCACTCTCAGAATCCCTTGAAACAAAATATGCAAAAGATTGGGCTGCGCCTAAGTAATTAAATTCCTTTGATTACTAAAGCGTAGCCCTTGTTTTTTGCATTAAAGAAAGGCGATATTTGTTACTTACTGTCTGATGTCAGCATTTCTGTAGTATCATCGTCAATGAAAATGCGGTTTTCCAAGTCACCGAGTTTTTTCTTTTTACTGCTCTCTTTAGCTCCCGCAGCAACGAGTTTCTTGGCAGCAGTGATAATGCTGATGCCTCGATCGGCTGTGATAATCTTAAGAGAATCCATCTTCTTAATTACATCGTGCATGCTCGACTCCACATCCAAATAACGTTTGCCAAACTCCTGTACGCGTTCGATTATCTGATTGGCAGCATCAATCATGTTTTGCTGATTATTGAGCTGGCGTACTTGCGTCCACATCATTTCGAGCACTCGTAGGTTCATATACATCGTCTGTGGACCGAGGATTAATACCCCTTCGTCATATGCTTCACGCCACAAAGAAGCATCATTGAGTAGAGCGAGATTGAGTGCGCCCTCGATGGGTACGTACATGATAGCGAAGTTGAGTCGATTGTATCCTTCTGGCAGATACTTGGAATATTCCTTTTTCGCCAATCGCTTCACTTGCATTCTTACGCTATTGATGTGCGCTTTTAAGTGCTCGCTGCGTTCAACGCTATTTTCGGGAGCATTCATATAAAGTTCGAAATCAGTAAGCGACATTTTGGAGTCAACTACTACGTGACGGTTGTTGGGAAAATGGAGTATGAAGTCGGGTATGAGCCCCTTACCATCGTCTCCCTTAAGTACTTTCCCATAGCGATCTCTTAGTGTTTGCTGTGTGTCGTATTGTTCACCTTCTTTAAGGGCAAGGTCTTCGAAAAGCTGCTTCAGTTTTAATTCTCCAAAGTTTCCTTGTATTTTTACTTCACCTGTGAGTGCACGTGTAAGCCGGTCAGCTGTTTCGCCCAAGGTAGCGCTTTGCTTCATATTTTGCTGAATGCTTTCGTCCAATCGTGTGAGTGCATCCTTCTGCTGCTCTTTGCTCTTGCTGAATGCCTCTTCCATCTCTTTCAAACTGCGTTGCAATGGATCTATGATTTTGCTTACTTGCTCTTGGTTGCGCTCGTTGAGTTCATTCTGTCGTTCCTTAAGTACCGACTCTGAAGTGGCTTTCATCTGCTCTCTAATCAAGCCCAACTGGGTCTCCACTTGCTTTTGATTCATCTCGCGCAGCGTCTGAAGCTGCTGAGTCATTTGTTTCTCGTAAATATCTTTCAACTGAGCCAATTGTTGGTCGCAGTCTGCTTGTTTCTGTTGCAGCTGTTGGCTGAGGTCAGCAACTTTAGCTTTATTCACTTCACACTGAGCTGTAAGCTGCTTAATCTCTTCCGCTTGCTTGACATTGACCTCTTCTTTGCTTTGAAGTTGATGCTGCAAGTCAGCGAGTTTATTCTGAATTTCACTTGATGTAGAATCGCTCTGCCTGCTTGATTTCTTACCGACAATAAATGAAAGCGCAGAAATGAGGATAAATCCTACAATGCTTGTGATAAGGTAAGTCATATATATATATTATATATTGATGGTTGTCTTTTAATGAAGCTGAATTCAGCCTATATAAATCTCAGCATTCACTATCTCTTTTCTCTCATAATTATATAATGTCTATTAATCTAATGTAGTAAGTAGAGAGGGCGTGCGGCGAGCTAATACTTGGAGGTCGATATTTTTTTCTTCTCCTTCAAGAACAAAACCTGCTTGCAATAGAGCCTCAGCACACGTATTATAGGCTATTCTTGGAAGATTGTTCTCTGCGCTAAGATGGCATAGCCAAACCTTGCGTATGAGATCCTTGTTGAGATTTTTGGCAAGAAAATCAGCTGTTTCTGCATTACTTATATGTCCGTTCGGACTACTGATACGATTCTGCAAGCGCAGAGGATAATGCCCAGCACGGAGCATCTTCTCATCATAGTTCGACTCAATCACCAGATGGGTGGCTTGGTGAATAATGTTAGGCATTTCTTCTGTGAAATGCCCTACGTCAGTAAGTATAACAAAACATTTTCCTTCCACTCGGATGATGTATCCATTATTATCGGCACTATCGTGAGGCACACCAAACGAGGTGACGCTGAATGGTCCTATCTCGAAAGTCTCCCCGCGTGTTATGACATGCTGAAGTGTCAATGGAATCTTCTTCGACACGTAATGGTTGCGCATGATCGAATCGTGCACTTTTTGAGAGGTGTATACGGGGATGTGGAAGTCACGTGAAAGTGCACCTATAGCTTTTACGTGGTCGGTGTGGTCGTGTGTAATGAGTGCTGCTTGTATTTGTGCTATTTTGAGCCCATAGTCTGAGAACAATTTCTTAAAGGATCGAATGCCTATTCCAAGGTCGATGATCAGACCATGTCCATCAGAGTTGATATAGTAACAGTTTCCACAACTGCCAGAACCTAATGATATAAATTGAAGCATGAATGCGATTGTATTATATTTCTATTATTTTGAGAGGGATATAAGAGTATTTTGCTTCTTCCACTCTTACCAAACAAAGAGCATCATGAATCTCACGATTTCCCTATTGAAGTGCGGAAGAGCTATGTGCTATCGGCTTAGAAAGGAAGACCTACAGCGAAGTGCAACGTAAAGTCTCGTCCGAAGTTGGGCTTACTGATGGGATAGTGAAGTCGCCCTGAAGGTACAGCTGGATTGATAGCTTTCATACCTCCGTCAAGGCGAAGTATGAAATAGTTGAAGTTGAAGCGAATACCCAAGCCATAGGAAACGGCTATTTGCTTGTAGAAACTATTAAATTTGAATAGTGCACCATCCATATCGGGATAAGAACGGGTATTCCATATGTTGCCCGCATCAATAAAGAAGGCACCATGAAGTTTCCAAAAGAGAAAAGTGCGCCACTCAATGTTGAGGTCAAGTTTCAAATTGCCCGTTTGGTTGACAAAATCTACTTTACTATCTTTCCCTTTGTACGATCCTGGGCCCAACTCTCTGACACTCCAACCTCTCACACTGTTGGCTCCCCCTGCAAAGTATCGCTTTTCGTAAGGCAGAATAGTGGAGTTGCCATAGGGTAGGCCTATGCCGAATCCCACATGAAAAGCCAAGGAATTCTTCTCACTAAGCACTACACTTTTAGCAAAGTCGAAGTCCATCTTGGCATATTGTGAATAGGCGATGCCAAACAGACTATAGGGGTCGTTGCTATTTCTCTTGCCATGAATAGCCCTTGAGAGTCCGTATAGCACGTTGCCAGCCAATTCTATTCCGAACTTCACTTGAAAGCCATTTGTCTGGTAAAGTCCCGTAGGCATATTGGCAGCATCGCGCAGTGAATTATAGGTGAAGTTGTAGCCAGTACGTACTATAAAGAGGTTATCATAACTATAGCGCAATACGGAATAATGTGGATCATTTCCTTCCAAATAATCACGTTTGAAAGTATCTGATATCCAAGGCATATATACGTAGTTGATCGAGAGCATATCGAAATGATGCTGAAGTCGAGACTTGCCAGAATGATTCCATGCATACGACCATGCAGCGGTGAGCACACGGCGGTGAAATTCAGGGCGGTCTTGCGTATCAAACATGATTTTTGCCTCAGACGCAGCCTTAAGTTCTCTTTTCTTCTCTATGCTCACAAAAGGTAGCAACAGAGTGGGGAGGCGCAGGTTGGCTTCAGCGCTCCACTCCATGTAGTTCTGATTAGAGTAACCTTCAAGTCCTGTAATAGCTTCGTAGGCACCTCGTACCTTAAGAGTAAGGAGTTCACTACTTCGGAAAAGATTACGATTGCTATAAGTTAAAGCCAAAGCAGCGCCAAGGTCGCCCGAAGTATTGGTGCCCTCAAGCTCAAGTCCGATGCTATGAGGCTTGTTACGTTGCACGTGGATGTTGCAGTCGAGTAAAGAGTCTGTTCCTGGCACGGGTTCTATGTGTATAGTAGTATAGCTCGTGATAGGCAACGCATTGAGTGCACTATACGTGTTTTGTACTTGCGTTTCCCGATAAGTACTGTCCGGTCGAAGTCCTATGTGTGAGACAAACAGACGCTTAAAGAATCTTTGCTTGTCGCGATATACGAAGTTGAGCCCACGATAGTATAGCGTGTCTGGATTCTTTCCTTCAGACATCGAGGTAATATCGTCGGCCGAGATGTTGACTCTTCTAAATTTCTGTTGCACATAGACTTTGCTGGGAAGTGCATTTTCTGGTCTGCGGAAACGTAGCGTTACATCGCTTTCAAGCGATCCAGAGATCGTATCGATATCATATGAGATATAGTCATTGTTGAGAAAGTAGTAGCCACGTTCATGGAGTGCTTTGATGATTCTTGAGCGCTCTTCAGCCAGTTTGTTGAGATCTAATGGCATACCCTTGCGTATCAACGTGGCAGCTGAGTCGAGGCTGAATTGCTTATGAAGGCTTTCATCGTCAAATTGGAATCGTAGCGTATGTATATAGTGACGCATGCCCGGTTTGAGTAGATAAGTCACGCTAACTTTGTGTTTGTTGATGGTCACAGCCGTGTCAACCTCGGCATGTAGATATCCCTTGCTATTGAGCGCTTGTCTGATACTTGCTTGACTGTAAATGGTCTGCGCTGTATCATAGATTACTGGCGCTTCGCCTATATTCTTTAAGAGTTTAGAAAATCCCTTATTCCCTTTTACAGAATCAGCCCTCGACAGACAGTAGATGCCCAAGGGCACTTTAAAAAGCGTAAACCACTTAGCATTAGGTAGTTGACGCACATAGTTCTTATATTCGCTTGTAGAGAAATGTTTGCTTGAAGCCTTCACCTTGACATCAGAAAGCGTATACTCTCCTGTGTGAAGGAACTTTTTACTACTACAAGAAGCAAAGAATAATACGAAGCATAGGCTTACTACCCACAGAGAGATCAATCTATGAGAGTATGCCTTGAAATAACGGGCTATTATATTTGTGTAGTGTGATATGCGGTCCATTTCAGTATGCAAAGATAGTGCAAACTGAGTGCAATACAAAACAAGCTTGCTTGTTTTTATTGCCGAAGTGCCGCCTATCTTGCGCGAAGCGAAAGTGCAAACTGAGTGCAATACAATGAACAAGTTCGCTTGAATGTTATGCTATACCGATAACTATCTTAAAGTTCCGGATTTAGTATTGGCGGGCTGAAAGCCCAATGAATTCCATAGCCCAAGGCAACGCCTTGGGTATCCTGTTGACTGTGTAGTTACGCCCTGTAAGGGCAAAAGTACTAATACATTGTCCTTACTTTTGCCCTTACAGGGCGTATCATTACCGCTTAATTCCTACCCAAGGCTTTGCCTTGGGCTATGGATTTCATTGGGCTTTCAGCCCGCTCATCCTAAATCCAAAACTTTAGTAACTATCTTACAGAAAGCAGTAGAAGCATGTTTCATCCAATGAAGTTTCCGTCTCTACATGTACGTTATACCGTTTGCAAATGAGCATCTTGCCGTTTGAAAATGTACACAGGGCAGACGCATCAAAATGCGTTCGTCTGTAAAAGCCTAGTCAAGTAGTCC
>CALEKA010000030.1 GCA_937898715.1 uncultured Prevotella sp. | reverse complement strand
TTTATTTTACTTTACGTTCTATTTCAAGACCATCATAATGTCCGAAATTAAAAAGAGCGGATGATCTCGGGGCGAGTGCCGACGACGATAATGAGCTTTAATTTACCATTGTTCTTGAAACTTATGTCGGAATAGTCAAATTGGGGTTGCTTTGTCATACACTATTTTCTTTCGAACACAGATAAAACAGATTTCACAGATTTTTGATTAGCTACATCTGTGCAATCTGTTATATCTGTGTTCGGTTTTATTTTACTTTACGTTCTATTTCAAGACCATCATAATGTCCGAAATTAAAAAGGAGACCTACTTTATAACCCGTAGCACAGAGATAATTATACACTTGACTACGATGAGCATCGTCCAAATGTGACACGGCTTTAAGTTCAACAATGATATTACCGTAGCACACAAAATCTGCACGATAGGTCTGTTTTAACTCTACACCATCATAAGAAATCGTAAGTTCCTTTTCTCTTTCAAACGGAATGTTTCGTTTTTTGAACTCTATTTCAAGAGCTTCTTGATAGACCGCTTCCAAGAAACCATGTCTCAACGTGTTGTACACTTTCATGGCAGCACCATTTATCTTGTATGTTTCCTCCTTAAAATAGAACATCTGTTAATTCTGAGCTATCTGTGTTCGTTACTTCCTCACTTGATCAAAATAAGTATCAGGCTTATTCGGGTCGAACACCTCGTTGCAGTACATCACGGTCACAAGGTCTTCGGTGTCGGAAAGGTTGATAATGTTGTGAGTATAGCCAGGGAGCATGATGACGGATTGTATTTTGTCGCCACTCACCTCGTAGTTCAACACTTCGTCGGTACCCTCCTTGCGGAGTTGAATCAGTCCGTGACCGCTCACTACAATAAACTGCTCCCACTTGGTGTTGTGCCAATGCTCACCTTTCGTTACGCCAGGCTTAGAGATGTTGATGCTTACCTGTCCGCAGTTTAGGGTGTGAACCAATTCAGTAAACGAACCCCGATTGTCCACATTCATCTTCAGGTCGAATATTGCCTTGTCCTTGGGCAAATAGCTGAGGAAGGTACTATACAGACGCTTGGCAAATGAGTCGGCAGGTATTTCGGGAATCAGCAGCGTGCGTGGCATATCGGCAAACTGATGGAGCAGGTCTACTATTTTGCCAAGCGTTGCTTTGTGGGTAATGGGGCAATAGCAATAACGGCCTTCTTTTGAAGGAAGTACTTCAAGCCCTTCAAACTCACAATGATGCTCTTCGCCTTTCAAAGCGTGAATCATTTCGTCTACAAGGTCGTCAATATAGAGCAGTTCGAGTTCTACCGAAGGGTCATTTACGGTGATGGGCAAGTCGTTGGCTATGTTGTTGCAGAAGGTGGCTACGGCACTATTATAGTTGGGGCGACACCACTTGCCATAAAGGTTGGGAAAACGGTATACCAACACCTTTGCACCCGTTTCTTTGCCATATTCCAAAAAGAGGTCTTCGCCTGCCTTCTTGCTACGGCCGTATTCGCTGTTGCCAAAACGTCCTGTCAATGAGGCTTGTTGCGAGCTGGAGAGCATTACGGGACAATTGTTTCCATGCGCCTTCAAGGTGTCGAGCAAGGTGGAGGCAAAGCCAAAGTTGCCCTTCATAAACTCGTCGTTGTCCTTCGGGCGGTTCACACCGGCAAGGTTGAACACAAAGTCGCACTCCTTGCACCACGAGTTGAGTTGTTCGGGGGTGGAGTCAAGGTCGTACTGAAAAACTTCGTCTATTTGCAGGTCACCATAACAGCGTGCCTTGCCCTCCTTTATATTATTCAGTTGGGCGCAGAGGTTTTTTCCTACAAAACCTTTGGCGCCTGTAACTAAAATCTTCATTGTTTTCACTTAACATTTTTCCGCTTCGCGGTTTATTTTCAACATTAATGACCATTAATTGAACATTAATGCATCATTAATTTTCCTTTTTTAAGAATAGAATTAATGGATAATTAATATTCAATTCTTTGTCACAAAAGGACTGGGGAATAGTCACAAATTATCATGAATTAATCACAAATTCTTTACTTTTTAAATTCATGAATAATTTGTGGTAATTCGCGACTGAAAATGTTCTATTATAATTAATGCTTCAGAACCGCGCGTAGTGCAAAAAACTTGCTATTCACGTATATATTTTTACTGTACGAAGTTGCCCTCGCCGTTCAATTCCTTCTGAATGTATTCCAAAGCCCCAATCTTTGCTTTGGTCTCTTCAAGGTTCAAGCGACGAGTGTTGTCAGAATTAAATTCTTCAATCTCCGCACGTTTGGTATCGCCCTCCTTAAAGAACTTGTCGTAGTTCAAGCCGCGGTTATCGGCTGGCACACGGTAGAAGTTGCCCATGTCCTCGGCCTTGGCACATTCTTCTTTGGTGAGCAAGGTCTCATACATCTTTTCACCATGACGGATGCCAATGACTTTGATGTCTTCTTTCTTGCCACCGAAGAGCTCGCAAACGGCCTCAGCTTGCGTTTGGATGGTGCAAGCGGGGGCTTTCTGCACGAGAATGTCGCCATTCTTGCCGTGCTCAAAGGCAAAGAGTACAAGGTCGACAGCCTCCTCGAGCGACATGATGAAACGCGTCATCTTAGGTTCGGTCAAGGTGATGGGATTGCCATTGCGAATTTGGTCTATCCAAAGAGGGATGACTGAACCTCGCGAGCACATTACGTTACCATAGCGCGTGCAGCAAATCTTCGTTTTGCCAGAATAGCGGCTCTTGGCCACGGCTATTTTCTCTTCAATAGCCTTGGTAATGCCCATGGCATTGATAGGATAAGCGGCCTTGTCGGTGGAGAGGCAAATTACGGCTTCTACGCCTGCTTCAATGGCGGCAGTAAGCACATTGTCCGTACCAATCACGTTGGTCTGTACGGCCTCCATGGGGAAGAACTCGCAGGAGGGAACTTGCTTCAACGCTGCGGCATGAAAGATGTAGTCTACGCCCGGCATGGCATTGCGGCATGACTGAAGATTGCGCACATCGCCAATAAAGAACTTTATCTTATTGGCTACATCTGGATACTTTGCTTGATATTCGTGGCGCATATCATCCTGCTTCTTTTCGTCGCGCGAGAAAATACGGATTTCGCCAATGTCGGTACGAAGGAAACGATTCAATACGGCATTACCGAAGGAACCTGTACCTCCGGTAATCATAAGGGTTTTACCTGCAAATATGCTCATATAATAGTTTGATTGGTTTTATCGTTGGAGACTCTCGCTTATCATACACGACACGACAATGAGGCGGACACTTTCTTGTGTCTGCCTGCTATTAAGTATATAAGAGATGCGTTGATTTTTTCCATCCGATCAATGCTGATTTGCTCTGTTGTTTGCTCGGACGGCTTTATCGTATGATAAGTTAGTGTCCTGTGTTTAGGGTACACCACAGGGAGCGGACACTTTTCAGTGCTCGCCTTTGTCGATTATTTAAGTTCTTATTGATGGATGGTGCTATTAATCCTGCGGAATAAATAGGTCTAATCTGACGTGCGTATACTTGTTGTACGTCGGTATGCTAACTATCAGATTAATAGAGTCCATCCTAAAATAGGTTCCCCACCGCAGTATCGCTCTGCGCTTGTGCCGCCACTCGGATGGGGATATACTTTGTTGTCTACTTTCTTACAAACTGCTTATTTCTTCCTCTGAAAGGCCTGTCATTTGCATGATAACGTCTACGGGAATGCCATTTGATTTCATCTTGCCCGCAATTTCTCTTGCTTTTTTCTCTTCTCCTTCAATCATGCCCTCGGCTCGGCCTTTTGCTAATCCCTCTGCCAGGCCTTTTTCTATTCCTTTGGCTTCTGCGCTATCAAGGGAGTTCTTTATGTCGCGGTAGGCTTTTAGGCTGTCTTCGTACTCTCTGAGTTCGGTCTTGGAGAAATGGGCGATTTCTGCGGCTTTGAACAAGCGGTTGAACACCTCATTTTTCAGATACGAAGGTTGGGCATCGAGTCGCGATAGGTTGCGGAGCACATAGAGCCACTTGTCGAAGTTGGTGACCAACTGATCTTCATTCTTCTTGAACTTTGCTATCTCTACGTATTTAAACGTCAGTTTGTCATTAAATACGCGATAGGTTTGCTTGTCGAGCAGTCCTACATCGTGATTGATCGTATCTGCGGAGAAAGCTTCGTCGCTCATCTCGTAATTGAGCAAGGCTACTACGTACACATGCTGAAGTTCAAAGTTCCAATTTTCTCCTTTTGATGCTTGTTCGCGTATAGGGAACGTGGCATAATATAGGGAGCGATCCTTGAAGAAAGTCTGGTAAGCATTCTGCATCTCTACGATAAACTTCTCACCATGCTCGTTTTCGCAGTACACATCGAAGATGGCTTTGCGTTCGGCAAAGACATCGCCTACGTGCTCGCTATTGAGATACGTGACATGCTTGATCACCTGCTCACCATTGAAGAGAGAGTTGAGGAAGTCAATCAGCAAATCCTTATTGGGAGCAGTGCCAAATATTCGCTTAAAACCGAAGTCGGTCAGCAAACTGATATATCGTTCTTCAGTCTGTCGCATAACGCTATTCTTTAATGTTGGATGATGTGTTGCGCAAATTTAGATAAATTCCATCTATTCAACAAATTACGATATGGTTATTTGGGAACTTTTTACGAACTTTCGTTTGCAACCAAAAAGGCATTTGAATAAGACTCTCAACGCTTGTGCTACTCAAACAGATAGCCATACTTCGAGCACTGTTCTTCGAGTTCTGACTGGAGGCGGAGGCGAACGTCGGGAGAGAATTGAGGGTGCTGAATGAGCCGGGAGAGCTCTTGCATGACGGAGCGGCCCGACTGCAGGATGGGGGCAAGATGCGTGGTGAGTTGATCAAGGACGGGAGCGTAATAGTAGCCTATCTCTTCGATGATAAATGATAGGGTGTCGTACGTATCCTTAGCATCGAGACGACCCTCGCGGAGGTCGGAGAGCGACTGATGGAGCAAAAGGTTGATATTATCGGCTTGCGGGGCTACGTCGAGCGGGGATCTGACTTGATGGAAATAGCGATCAACGAAGGCATTGCGCTCGTGGAGATTGCGCTTATAGTAGGTAGCGCGCTCACGGCGGCTGGAAGCATTCTTGTCGACTTCCTCAAAGCGTTCGTTGTGTACACCACCGATGGCTACGCTCATTCCGCCAACGTCCATCACGAGTTTGCGGTCGCGAGCAATGCGTATGACATAGCCTTCCAATCCAGCATAATCGCCCGAAACAATACGTAGGAGGGTGCGATTTCGGGAATAGTAGAGGAAGGGGCGAAGGAGAAAACGTATGCGGTCGGGATCAGCGGTTGCCACTCGCATGAATGGCTCCATCTGACTATTGGGAATCACAGCGGCTTGACCTGTACTACAATTGCGGCACAGGTGATGGAGGGGAAAGTGTTGATCGAGATAGAACTGAATATCGCGTGGACGTCCTTTTATAAATATTAGGCCGCTTACGGTCTGATAGACGATGCGTGAAAAGTGATTTTCATTACCGCGCTGATGTACATACTTTATGCTGGTGTGGATAAAGAAGGTGAGATTATCTCTGCGGAATTGCTCCTCAAAGGCGGCTACCTTCTTATGATGCACGAAGAGATAGCACCAGGGAGTGGGCTGAAGGGCTGTACGATGCTTATGTACAAGTGACTTCTCAAGTACCGATGTTTCGGAAGAACAAGAGCCCTGAACAACTGCTGTCTTGGATAAAGAATGGGGGGAGACTTGAGTATACACCTCTACCTCTGAGCCAGCCTGAGCGTCTGGTTCAGAATCGGACTTACCTTTGGGCAAATGGTGGCTTTCTAAGGATTGAAAGCACGCTGATGCATTGGTTGTAGGCTGAGAATCCGTGCAATCCAGCTTCATAAATTCTCGACTACTTTATGTCACTGTGGGCTGCCTTTATGAGGTTAGGCTGTGCCTGAAATACAATGGCATGTTTCATAAACAAAGAGGATCGGGGATGGAGAGAAGGAGAATGTGTCCAATACGCGACTACATTTGCCTAATCTCTTTCAAGCTAATGTTAAGGTTTTTTGGGCCTAACCCCGACTTTGTGCACAAAGGTAAGATTTTTATAGCATTTATGCCTATAAAAGTAAGAATTCTTTCGTCAGAGAAGAGAAAATTACACCATATATTCCCCATATAAAGGAAGCTTTTACACTTATTCTTTCCTATATAAACCCGTTGGCGGAATTCTTGGTTAACGGGTAAACAAGTTGACAAGCTAACAAGTAAATAGATCTTAGACTACTAGTTTTGTTTAAAAAAGGACGATTGGACTCGACAAACTTACCTGTTCACATATTAACTTGTCAATCCATTTACAAATTCCGCCAACGCATTATATAAAGGAAATACGCTTCGTATTTTCCATTTTATAAGAGTATGCTTGGGGCGGACGCATTGCTATGCAGCGCATGGTTTTTAGTTTTTTATGGGATTTTGCTTTGCGTTTCCCCGGGCTTACACTACCTTTGCATTCACCTTGCACGATTCTGCTCTGCAAGGTCATTGGTGGCTTTCAAGAAAGAGTGCATTCACATTGGCACTTTTCTTGCATAAGACTACTCATACGCATTTATACATTATATACTGAATACAATCCCCACACATGGAAGAAACACAGAAACTGGTCAATACTATCATCGACGGAATCCAGGAGAAAAAAGGACGCAGCATCGTAACGGTGGACTTGCGACACATCATCACGGCTCCTTGCTCGTACTTCGTGATTTGCACCGCCGGATCGCCTCAGCAGGTCGACGCCATCACCGACTCCGTAGAGGAGTTTACCCACAAACACGTTGGCGAGAACCCCGCTGCCATCGCCGGACGCGCTAACAGCGAATGGGTGGCTATGGACTATGGCACGGTGATGGTGCATATATTCGTGCCCGATGCTCGCGAGCACTACGACTTAGAAAACCTTTGGGACGACGCCGAGATCACGCAGATAGCCGACCTCGACTAAACCTCCCTACACCCTAACCCCAATATATTCCTTATTATATAATATGGCTCAACCTAACAATATGTTGCCTGGCGGCAATAAGCCTGGCAAGAAGATGCCAGGATTCAACCTGTCATGGCTCTACATCCTCATCATAGGTGGTCTACTCTATCTGATGTACTCTCAGAACGGACAAAGTTCGGCGGGTGGCATCGATAAGGAAGTAGACTATACTACCTTCCGCAATTACGTGGCGAAAGGCTACGCTAAAGAAGTGGTGGTGAATAAAACGGATGGCAACGCTCACTTGGTGGTACGCCCCGAAAAGGTGCGCGATGTGTTTCATCTCGGTACTGATCAGACTGGGTCTGCGCCTACGATCAGTACAAAATACCCCGACGTCAGCACCATAGGAAACTTCCTCGACTCAAGTTATAAGGGAAGTGTGCGCTACGAGGAAAACGACCATTTCTTCTCGGGTATCATCTCAAGCATCCTGCCCATCGTCATCATGGTGTTCCTATGGTTCTTCCTCATGCGCCGCATGGGCGGCGGAGGCTCCTCTGGCGGTATCTTCAGCGTGGGAAAGAGCAAGGCCCGACTATTTGAGAAGAATGGCAAAAACGCCACTCATGTCACCTTCAAGGATGTGGCAGGACAGGAAGGCGCTAAGCAGGAGATACGCGAGATCGTAGACTTCCTCAAGAATCCGCAGAAGTATACCGAACTGGGTGGTAAGATTCCTAAGGGTGCACTTCTCGTAGGTCCTCCGGGAACGGGTAAGACATTGCTTGCCAAAGCCGTAGCAGGCGAGGCCGACGTACCCTTCTTCTCTATGGCTGGTTCCGACTTCGTAGAGATGTTTGTAGGCGTAGGTGCAAGCCGCGTGCGCGACCTCTTCCAACAAGCCAAGGAGAAGGCTCCGTGTATCATCTTCATCGACGAGATTGATGCCATCGGCCGAGCTCGTGGTAAGAACCCCACGATGGGCGGAAATGATGAGCGCGAAAATACACTCAACCAGTTGCTCACCGAGATGGACGGATTTGGCACCAATACGGGTGTGATTGTGCTGGCAGCTACCAACCGTGTGGAGATACTCGACCCCGCACTGCTTCGTGCTGGACGTTTCGATCGTCAGATCCATGTCGACCTGCCCGAACTCTCTGAGCGAGTGGCTATATTTAAGGTTCACATGAAGCCACTAAAGCTCGACAATACCGTCGACATCGAGATGCTCGCTCGCCAGACGCCAGGATTCTCGGGAGCAGACATTGCCAATGTATGTAATGAAGCTGCTCTTATCGCAGCCCGCCACAACCGCAAGGAGGTGGGTAAGCAGGACTTCCTCGATGCTGTAGACCGCATCATCGGTGGATTGGAAAAGACCTCTAAGGTGATGACAGAAGACGAGAAACGCTCTATTGCCATCCACGAAGCGGGTCATGCTTCGGTATCGTGGATGCTGCAGTATGCCAACCCACTGGTGAAAGTGACGATCGTTCCGCGCGGGCAAGCTCTGGGCGCTGCATGGTATCTGCCTGAAGAGCGCACAATTACTACGCGCGAACAGATGCTCGACGAGATATGCTCGCTCCTGGGCGGTCGTGCTGCCGAAGAACTCTTTACCGGACACATCTCGAGCGGTGCACTCAACGACCTGGAACGCGTAACGAAGCGCATCTACGGCATGGTGGCCTATCTGGGTATGAGCGAGAAGCTCTCCAACGTATGCTACTACAATGCGCAGGGTGAATACAACTTTACGAAGCCTTACTCCGAACACACTGCCGAACTCATCGATCAGGAGGTGCAGAACATGATAGCCGAACAGTATGCACGTGCTAAGGATATTCTGCGCGAGCATGCAGCTCAGCACAAGGAGTTGGCCGACCTCTTGGTAGAACGCGAAGTGATCTTCACAGAGGATGTGGAGCATATCTTCGGTCCACGTCCGTGGCGTAGCCGTGCCGACGTGTTGATGGAGGAAGAAGCCATCAAGTTAGCAGACGAGCGTGCTAAGAAACTTGAGAAGGAAAAGGCTGAGAAGGCTGAGAAGGCTGACACCGATGCCACCTCACAGGCTAAAGATTCTCAAGTATCAGCAACCTCTGCCCCCACCGAAACGGATGCAGAGAATAGCACCCACGATGCCGAGAGCAAAGGCACTACTGACTCAGAGAGCGCACCCAAGGCAGAACCTTCAGATATAGAAGATTCTACTTCGGCTAAAGAAAATACTGACAAACCCACCACTCACAATGAATAACCTGATTGTGCGTGCCCTCACAGGCATTGTCTTCGTGGCAGTGCTTGTGGGCGGCACGCTTTATTCTCCCCTATCATTTACGGTGCTCTTCGCACTCATCACGGCTCTCACCACGTGGGAGTTTTCGACAAACGTTAATCGCTACGCAGGTGCCTCGGTCAACCTGCTCATCAACACCGTGGCTGCGGTCTATCTCTTCGTAGCCTTCAGCGGTTTCTGTGCCGACCTCGTACCCTCCAAGGCTTTTGTGCCTTATCTTATATCAATTATCTATCTCCTCGTGAGCGAACTCTATCTGGAGAAGCCCGATCCGCTAAAGAATTGGGGTTATGCATTTGCTTCGCAGATCTACGTAGCTCTGAGTCTTTCTCTGCTCAACGTGCTGGCTTGGCGCTACGATCCGATGACCAATCATACCCAATTCGTACCTATCTACCCGCTGAGCATATTCCTCTTCCTCTGGACGAGCGATACGGGAGCCTACTGCTGTGGTTCGCTGCTTCACAAGCGCTTCCCCGCAAAACTCTTCGAGCGTATCTCGCCCAACAAGTCGTGGGTGGGCAGCATAGGTGGTGGCATACTCTGCATAGTGGTGGCTGTCGTGTTGTGGTACTTCAATCAGCAACAACTTTCGCTTCTGCAATGGATGGGACTGGGACTCATCGTATGCATATTTGGCACATGGGGCGACTTGGTTGAGAGTCTCTTCAAGCGCCAACTCGGCATCAAGGATAGTGGACACATTCTCCCCGGTCATGGCGGCATGCTCGATCGCTTCGATTCCTCACTTCTCGCCATACCTGCTTCTGTGCTTTACTTTTATACGATCACCACTTTTTAAGCTTGAAGGTTAGTTTGGAGGTTAGTTTGGAGGTTTAAGGTTATGAGGTTATAAAGTAACCATTAGACTTCTTGGTTAGTTTGAAGGTTGGAGGTTATGAGGTTATAAAGTAACCATTAGACTTCTTGGTTAGTTTAAAGGTTGGAGGTTATGAGGTTATAAAGTAACCATTAGACTTCTTGAAATCCAACAAGCAAAGGCAATATTATAACCTCATAACCTCAAAACTCAAAACTTAACTTAAAACTCAAAACTCCAAACATAACTCCAAACTCCCAACTATAAAATTACGCCTATGTCCATCGTGCTAACAAAACGACTTCTACGTATGGCACTGGCCGTCGTGCTACTCTGCTCGGCTGCCAGTGCCATCACGTATGTAGTAATCCGTCGGCCCTTTGTCGATACTTACGAGGTGGTCGACCAGTTGGGGGGCAATCTTTTCCCCTCCGCCATTCTCTCCGTGGCTACTACTGACGCCCAAATCATCAAACCCATGGCGGGCAACTACGTGGGCAATCCTAAGGCATGCATCGGCATCAGATTGCGAAGTGGAAGGGCCAATACAGTAGTAAGAGTAGAACTCGACGAGACGCCTTTCTATGCGCGTTCTATATCAACCTTCGTACTGCCTAAGGAGCATACGGACTACACCATCTATCCCGACATACTTTGGCGCTACGATGCGCTGCGCGATAACGAACAAGCTGAACCTATCAGCGTGGTAGCTCACGTAGAGGTAAATGGTAAGGACTGGGGACAACAAGTGCGCACTTTCTCCGTAAGGAGCATCAATGAATGCCTGCTCGGCTATACGGAGCAACTCCCCAGCGGAGGCACAAAGTATGTGAGCACCCGACTCTTCTTTGCTGCTTACGTCAACGAGGAGAATCCCAAGATTGACGGCATACTGCGCGAGGCTCTCAACACGCGCATCATACGTCGCTTCCTGGGCTACCAAGGCGACTCTGCCATGGTAGAGAAACAGGTGTATGCGCTATGGAACGTACTGCAGAAACGCAAGTTTCGTTATAGCTCGGTGTCATACTCCAGTCTGTCGAGCAATCTGGTCTACTCGCAACGTGTGCGAACCTTTGAAGATGCGATCAACTCTTCACAGATCAACTGCGTAGATGGTAGCGTACTTTTCGCTTCGCTCTTGCGTGCCATCAACATTACGCCCGTATTGGTGCAAAAGCCTGGACACATGTTTGTGGGATATTATACCGACGCTCAGCGCAAGCACATTTCCTTTCTGGAAACGACGATGATAGGCGACGTCGATCTTGACGACTATTTCCCTGAAGAGAAACTCGACTCTACCCTCACAGGCAAGACGCAGAGTCAGATGTCGAAACTCACCTTTGAGAAATCAAAACAATACGCCATGGCAGAATACAAGCGCGTAGAGAAACAAGTGAGAGAAAACCGCCCCAAATACCTCTTTGTGGAGATTAACAAGAATGTGAGACGAAGCGTGCAGAGCATAGGGAAATAGGAGTAAATTAAGTAATAAGTAAAAAGTAATAAGTAATACATTCTTGCAATATTCAAGTAATAAGTAATAAGTAATACATTCTTGCAGTATTCAAGTAATAAGTAAAAAGTAATAAGTAATACATCCTTGCAGTAT
>CALEKA010000029.1 GCA_937898715.1 uncultured Prevotella sp. | reverse complement strand
AAAATTCCGACTTTATACAAGGTTATACAATACGGCTTGTATGGGATGCTTACGTATTAAGCCTTCATGGAAGCTTTTACTAAGTAGATGATCAAGGCAATGTATGCGATGAGTGACACAATCTGAGAGATGGGTGAGTCGAGATAAGCAGCATTGGCAAAGTTCAGCCCACCAAACTGCATGCCTGCACTTACAACGCCCATCAGCGCACCACCAGCAATAAAACCTGATGCTAAGAGCGTGCCTTTCTCGTTTCGGCGTTGATTGAGACTTACGTCGGTAGAGCGAGAGTTGACATACCAATTAATCAAACCACCTACGATCAACGGTAAGTTGAGTTGCAATGGAATGAACATACCCAGGGCAAAAGCTAATGCGGACACACCACATAGCGTCAAGACGATAGAGATAACGGCACCTATACCATAGAGAAGCCAAGGTGCTCCCTGTCCACTCATCAAGGGTTCGATCACTGCAGCCATGGCACGTGCTTGAGGAGCTGCCATTACGTCAGAATTGTCGGGAGTGAAACCATAAGCCTTATTCAATATCATGATTACACCACCTACGGTTGCGGCGGAAACGAGAATGCCAAGGAATTTGAAGGTCTCTTGCTTTTTGGGCGTAGCTCCCAACCAATAACCAATCTTCAAGTCGGTAACGAATGCACCTGCTGATGAAAGTGCCGTACATACCACACCACCCATAATCAGAGCTGCTACCATGCCACCCGTGCCCTTAAGGCCTACGAGCACCATAATGATAGATGAGAGAATGAGTGTCATCAGCGTCATGCCACTTACAGGATTAGAGCCTACAATAGCAATAGCATTGGCTGCAACTGTAGTAAAGAGGAAAGCAATAATAGCAACTATCACAATGCCCACAATGGTAAAGAGCAAGTTGCCTCCCATTACGTCGAAATAGAAGAACAGAGCTGTTATTATAATCGTAAGCAAGGATCCAATAGCGATGATTTTCATAGAAAGATCGCGCTGCGTACGCTCTACGTGAGCTTCATCATGCCCACCCTTGAAGATCTGTCCTACCAGACCAAAAGCACTCTTGATTACACCCCAACTCTTAATCACACCGATAATACCAGCCATCGCAATGCCACCGATACCGATGCTCTTGGCGTAACCAAAGATTTGTTCGGGAGAAGCCGCAGCAGCTGTTACTCCTTCCGCAACATTCAGATCGGGGAAGATCAGAGCTATACCGGGTACGATAATCCACCATACGGCAATCGAACCAAAGCAAATAATAGCAGCATATTTCAAACCCACGATGTAGCCCATACCTAATAGGGCAGCACTTGTATTGATGCTAAAGAAAAGTTTGGCTTTATCAGCGATGGTCGTTCCGAGTGAGCAACAACGAGAAGTGAAGTTTTCATTCCATGTGCCGAAAGCAGAAACAGCAAAGTCAAACAATCCGCCTACGATACCTGCCACCAAGAGTGGCTTAGCTTGTGAGCCACTGCGCTCACCTGAGATGAGCACTTGTGTAGAAGCTGTGGCTTCGGGAAATGGATATTTTCCGTGCATGTCCTTAACGAAATACTTACGGAATGGTATCAAGAACAAAATGCCAAGAATACCGCCAAGTACTGACGAGAGAAATACTTGAAGAAAATTGACTGAGAGTTCAGGATACTTATGCTGTAAGATATACAATGCGGGCAATGTGAAGATGGCACCTGCTACAATCATGCCCGAGCAAGCACCAATACTCTGGATGATAATGTTTTCTCCTAAAGGATCCTTGCGGTGTGTGGCACCACTCACACCTACTGCGATAATCGTGATAGGAATGGCTGCTTCAAAGACTTGACCCACCTTAAGTCCTAAATAAGCCGTTGCGGCAGAGAATATGACAGCCATGAGCAAGCCCCATATAAGCGACCACGGAGTAACTTCGCGATATTGCTTCGAAGGCTTCATGAGCGGTTCGTATTCTTCGCCCTCCTTTAGTGGGCGGAACGCGTTCTCGGGAAGAGACACTTCCTTTGATTCGTCTGCTTTTGTGATGTTTTCTTTCATAAAAATGCGTATAAAACTTAGCAAGTCGTAGTAGCTCTCACCACAAGACTTGCTAAGTTGGTTGATATCGTTATTCCTTTTTTACCAGATGTTTACTCTATCTTTCTTTGGAATAAATAGAGGATCCTTTGACGTGATGTTGAATGCCTTGTACCAAGAGTCAATGTGAGGAAGAGCACCATTTACACGCCAACGAGCGGGTGCATGAGGATCGGTCTTTACAAGCTGGCGGAGCATGGCTTCACGCGTATTGTTTGCCCAGATAAGACCATAGCTCAAGAAGAAACGTTGCTCGGGAGTAAATCCGTCCTTATTGCATAGAGGATGAAGCTTCATGGCATTCTGAAGTGCTTGAAAGGCAATGTTTAGGCCACCATGGTCTGCTGTATTCTCGCCCAACGTAAGTTTTCCGTTAGCGTGAAGATCAGGAAGCACTTTGATGTGGTCGAAGAAATCGCTCATTACCTTTGTACGTTTCTCAAACTCTGCTTTATCTTTGGCTGTCCACCAGTTTCTCAGGTTACCATCTTTATCGAACTGAGCACCTTGATCATCAAATCCGTGCGTCATCTCATGGCCGATTACCACGCCAATCGCACCATAATTGCAAGCATCGTCAGCTTCAGCATTGAAGAATGGAGGCTGTAGAATACCGGCGGGGAAGCAAATCTCGTTGGTCGTAGGATTGTAATAAGCATTGATGGTCTGAGGGGTCATAAGCCATTCGTTGCGATCGGTTGGCTTGTTGACGTGCTTTTCGATGTAGTAGTTGCTACGGAATTGTGTGGCACGTACCATGTTTTCGTAGTAGCTCAGTGAATCATCGATATCAAGCTTAGAATAGTCCATCCATTCATCAGGATAGCCTATCTTTACGTAGAAGCTATTCAGTTTCTCATGAGCTTGCTTCTTCGTTTCTTCGCTCATCCATTTCTGTTGGTCAATGCGTTGGCCGAGAGCAACCTGTAGATTTTTGACCAATTCCATCATGCGTTGCTTTGACGATTCAGGGAAGTATTTCTCCACATAGAGTTTACCCACCGCCATGCCAAGAGCTCCTTCTACTGAGGCTACTGCACGTTTCCATCGCGGACGATCCTGCTCCGCGCCAGCCATGGTATGGTTGTAGAAATTGAAAGATTCTTGACGGAATCGATCGCTCAGTGCATTGCTCGCATCGTCTACTACCTTAAAGTAGAGATAAGCCTTAAGCTCATCTACTGAGCATTCCTTCAAGATGCTTTCTACTTCATGTATGGGTTCGGGCTGATTGACAGAGATTTCTTTGAACGCGGGGATTCCGCTAAGTAAGAATTGTGTACTCCAATCGATTCCGGGAAAGTCGGTCAAGAGTTTCTGGTATGACATCTTGTGATAGTTGCCCTCTACGTCGCGCTGCTTTGTAGCACTATACGAAGCTGTGGCAATGCGAGTTTCAATCTTCAATACGGCTTCCATAGCTTTCGTAGCTTCGTCAGCCGTCATACCTGTCATGGTGAAAAGATTCTTGACGTATTGACGATATGCATCGCGGATCTTCTTAGTAGGCTCGTCGTTCTCTAAGTAATAATCGCGCTCACCCATAGAAATGCCTCCTTGGTTGATCTGCATTAGATTCCATTTAGCATCTTTCAAGTCGGCATCACATCCGAAGCTGAAGAAGTTGGAGATTCCCAATGACTGCAATTTTGCCATCTCATATTGTATAGCGGTACGCGAATCAATGGCTTGAACCTCGCTCAAGAGAGCCTTGATTGGAGCATAATCCTCCTTGTTGCGTCGTACGCTATCCATTGCTAAGCGGTAGAGAGAACCTATCTTCTGTTCCAGTGAACCTTTTTCATGCTTTTTAGACGCCATCTCTTCTATCAGTTCGCGTAGTTGCTTGCGGTTGTTTTCTGCTAAAGCATCAAACTGCGCATAACGAGAATATTCAGGAGTGAGTGGGTGAGCAGCTGTCCAGCCGCCCGTGGCATACTGATAAAAATCAGTTCCTGGCTTTGCTGTCAAGTCCATATTGGCCTTGTCAATGCCAGAAGTAAGTTTGTCTTGTTGTGCCCATGCAGAACTTGCAGCAAGAGCGACCATGGGTAAAATGTACTTTATGTTCATCTTATAGAGTTTATATCAAGTGTTCTTTTGATTGATCTGTGTGTCTTATAATCAAGTTTAAGATAATAGCATCCTTATAAAAAGTAACGTCTGATATTGACATTTTGCCATATTATAGCTATTGCCAGCATCAAACGTTTTGCAAAGATAGTGCAAACCGAGTGCAATACAAAATGAAAGCTTGCTTTTATTTTGCAT
>CALEKA010000028.1 GCA_937898715.1 uncultured Prevotella sp. | reverse complement strand
TCGGTGTACGCACGAGCATCGGTCGGTGTACGCACGAGCATCGGTCGGTGTACGATAACATGCATGCTCATCTTTAGAAGACCTTACACAAGTTCTTTGACCAACAATAATGTACTTAGAGAAGTGGAATAGCAATGTACTAATGAAAGTAATTATCAGAGATCTTGTAGCGTTTTTCCTTTCTTTAAATCGGCATTGCTTATCTTATTGCAATGAAAAATAACTGAAGTTTTCTCTAAAGAAGACTTTCTTTAGAGAAAACTTGAAAAAATAAGTCTTTCCCTCTTTGCTATACATTCGATTTGCACTAACTTTTCTTCGTCAAGTTAGGCGGCATCTCAGCAGAAAAAAGCAAAAAACTTTGTCTTTCGCTTTTTTCTGCATTCGATTTGCACTAACTTTTCTTCGTCAAGTAAGGCGGCACCTCAGCAGAAAAAAGCAAAAAACTTCGTCTTTCGCTTTTTTCTGCATTCGATTTGCACTAACTTTTCTTCGTCAAGTAAGGCGGCACCTCAGCAGAAAAAAGCAAAAAACTTCGTCTTTCGCTTTTTTCTGCATTCGATTTGCACTAACTTTGTCAGCAAATTGCAAATAGAAACACAATGAAACGCTTTATTTCTCAACGTTCCGTGATGTTCACGGCGCTTCTTAGCGTGACTTTTCTCATGACTTGTAATGCTTTTGGTCAAAAGAAGAGCAACACAATTTATGCCTTTACTTACGGAACTTGCTTTAACGATTCTGTTAATTACGTTTCGTCAATTCAACCTCTGCAAGAGGGTAGTATAGACAAGAATACGAAATTTCTTGAAGATCGTCAGACTTACTCTAACAAGATGAAGACTTTCTTGGATCAGGAAACGGGTAAGGTCTATACTTGTGCTGTGTTCTTCAACAAGAATAGAAACAAACTTGAAAAAATCTATCTCAAGTTGCGGCGCAACGCGAGCAAGGATGCACATGTAAGACTGATAGAAATTCCTATTAGTGAGTTCAGATTGTCCAATCCCTAATCTTTATATAACTGATCACATTGGAAACACTTTATTTCAAGGTGGCCGACTTATGTTTTGCCATTCAAGCTAACGATAAGCAATTGATTAAGAAGTTGCTTCCCTCCTATGCTCCTTTTTATTTACCACAGGGACCAGACGGAAAGGTCGTCCTTGTTGCGACCATTCGTGAAGGTGCAGTGAATGCTGAAGCTGAGGGAGAGGAGATAGGACAGTTCGACTGTGGAGGAACAAATCATGCCATCTATCAATTGCAGGATGGTTATAAAGTCGTTATCAGCACAGTTGAGGGGCGCTTGGCATGTGCTATGAAGACGAATGCCGACTTTAGTCATTGCGACATCGCGCTGTTGGGCGAAGAATGCGACCATAGCTTTGGCCTCGGCAATGCCATGATGATAGCTTTTGCCTTTTCAGCATCCTATTATGATACAATATTGATGCATGCATCTGTTACGATGAATAAAGGATATGGCTATCTGTTTCTTGGAAAAAGCGGAACTGGCAAGAGTACACACTCTACGCTTTGGCGCAAGTTTATCCCTGGTTCTGACTTACTCAATGACGATAACCCCGCTGTTCGCATACCGGCAGATGGTCAAGCACTCGTCTACGGAACTCCATGGAGTGGTAAGACTCCTTGTTATCGCAATCTAAAAATGCCCGTAGGTGCTTTCTTGCGATTAGAACAAAGTCCAAACAATGAAATCAGTCGCGAAGCGCCCCTCCGCGCATTTGCATCAATCCTTTCATCATGTTCTACCATGATATGGGATAAACCTTCATATAATCATATCACACATACCGTAGAGATGGTGGTACAGCGTGTGCCTGCTTTTTACCTAAAATGCCGTCCAGACGAGGAAGCTGCGCAATTGAGCTACCGCACCATCTCTCATAAGTAAGCAATCCATCATGGAAACGCGCAAGATAGAAGTACCCAACGATATACTCATCTCCGAAATTAAGCGTGCGATAGAACAGGGTAAAACTGCTACATTTCGAGTGAAAGGATACAGCATGCGTCCTTTTCTTGACAACAATCGTGATATTGTAAAGATAGAGCATATCACCCCTGAAGCTATTAGCGTGCGCGATGTCGTGTTAGCAGAAATAGAGCCTAAGCAGTATGTACTTCATCGCGTAATAAGCCGTACTGACAATCAGCTCACGCTTAAGGGCGATGGCAATGTAAAAGGTGTAGAGCATTGTATAGACACGCAAGTGATAGGCATAGCTACAGCTTTTTATCGCAAAGGACGTAAGACTCCCGATCTCGTAACAGAACGCAAGTGGAAGCTTTATTCGTCTGTATGGCTTGCGCTTACTCCTATGCGTCGTATACTATTGGGCATTTATCGCCGACTTATTCTAAAGAACCCATAAACAGAAGCTTATGAAAGTAAAACAAGGATTCGAACTACGCGATATTTGTGGTGAGAAGGTGATTCTCGCTACGGGTATAGAAAACGTAGACTTCAATCAAATGATTTCGCTCAACGAAACCGCTGCTTATTTGTGGCAAGCTGTAGGCCAAGATAAGTTTGATGCTCAACGTTTGGCCGACCTCTTGTGCGAAGCTTATGAGGTGAACCCCGATACAGCACTGGCTGATGCTGAAAACGTTGTTCAGCAGTGGACTGAATGCGGAATTGTAGAGTAGTGAGCTAAGCCAAGGAATGATAGAATGGTCAAAGATGAGGATTCAATAGCCTATCTGTTTGCCGATTCTTCTTCTTGGATTAGATAACTAAGACTCCCAAGTCATTATTCTCCAAGTATGTATTCGTTAGTAACCATCTCAGAGTAATTCGTCAAACATTCATATACATCATACCATCTTAACACAATGAAAGAGCTTTCTCTTAAGTACGGTTGTAATCCCAACCAAAAGCCAGCTCGTATCTACGCCGAAGAAGGTGAACTTCCTATAGAAGTATTGGGCGGACGTCCTGGTTATATCAATTTTCTTGACGCGCTCAACGGTTGGCAACTCGTTCGCGAACTTCGTGCCGCCACAGGCGTGCCAGCAGCGGCTTCGTTTAAGCACGTATCTCCAGCAGGTGCAGCCATTGGCATTCCCATGAGCGACACACTTCGCAAAATCTATTTTGTCGACGATATAGAGGAACCTCTCTCGCCCATTGCCACAGCGTATGCGCGTGCTCGTGGTGCGGATCGAATGTCGTCGTATGGCGATTTCATCTCTCTGTCCGACACTTGTGATAAAGCTACAGCCTTGCTCATCAAGCGCGAGGTGAGCGATGGAATTATTGCTCCTGACTATACGCCTGAAGCACTTGAAATCTTGCGTTCAAAGCGTAAGGGCACTTATGTTATCCTCAAGATGGACGTCAACTATCGTCCTGCTCCAATAGAACATAAGCAAGTGTTTGGCATCACCTTCGAACAGGGAAGAAATGAGATTGACCTCTCAAGCGACACCCTCTTTGATAATATCCCCACAGACAATAAGACCTTTACAGAAGAAGCAAAGCGTGATCTTAAGATTGCGCTCATTACATTGAAGTATACGCAGTCGAACTCTGTATGCTATGTAAAGGATGGCCAAGCTATTGGTATCGGGGCAGGTCAGCAAAGTCGTATCCATTGTACGCGTTTGGCCGGCAATAAGGCCGACATTTGGTGGCTGCGTCAGCATCCGAAGGTGATGAACTTGCCTTGGGTGGAAAAGATACGTCGTGCCGATCGTGACAATACAATAGATATCTATATCTCGGAAGATCACGATGATGTATTGGCTGATGGAGCATGGCAACAGTTCTTTACTGAGAAGCCCGAAGTACTTACAATGGAAGAAAAGAAAGCATGGATAGCTCAGAACACGAATGTGGCTCTTGGATCAGACGCATTCTTCCCCTTCGGTGACAACATAGAGCGTGCTCATAAGAGCGGTGTGCAATATGTAGCACAAGCTGGTGGTAGTGTACGCGATGATCATGTGATTGCCACTTGCAATAAGTACAATATGGCAATGGCCTTCACAGGTATTCGTCTGTTCCACCATTGATATCGAGATATTCCGTGCAGAATTATTGCACGCTTATCTTTTACAAACGATTCATATAAAAAATTATGACTACAACCCGCCAAGCATCCGATGATGAAATCACACAGGCCATGACCGTGGGCATTACTTTCAAAGGGGCAAAGCTGAAGAAGCCAGCTGATACTACGAAAGTCAAGACAAAGGCAAAAAAGAAGACTTACATCACAGGGTTGCATGGTTCTGGTTCTGCTAAGAAAAAAGCAGAGATACGTCAGCGCAGAGCCAACCGACATAAGAATAAGTGATAAGTCAGCTTGTGGACAAACGTCGTTCGTCGTAATGAAAAAATACCGCAACTTCATCTTCTTTTAAGATGTTGTTGCGGTATTTCATTTTATCGCACGAATGATGGAAGTATCCTTTACAGAAGACATTACTAATTGCTTATAGACACCGTGCATGCTCTTTTGCTTCCATCATTTTTATCGTATATCTTACCCTGTAAATAGGGTAGTGGACAATACCTATACTTTGGCTGAGTGCTTGTTTTTTGCCCAAAGTACGGGTTTGTAATCAGTAAAGTAATAATAATATAAGGTGCGAAAAGGTATGTTCTTTCTTATTCTTTCGTTTGTCTCAATGTTTTTGTGTAAGTTTGCATACTAAAATACGATAAAGAAAATGTCCTGTATACTAAATATTGAGACCTCTACGCAAGTATGCTCTGTAGCATTGTCGGAGAATGGCGTATGTCTGTACGAAGAAATAGACGAGAAGGGACCTTCACATGCACAAGTGCTTGCAGGCTATGTAGAAAGTGCAGTGTCGTTTGCCGATAGTCATGCCATACCTATTGATGCGGTGGCTGTTAGCAAGGGTCCAGGTTCTTACACGGGATTACGCATCGGTGTGTCTGAAGCTAAGGGCGTGGCATACGGAAGAGATGCGAAACTCCTTTCTGTTGAAACATTGAAGCTACTCACCGTGCCCGTGCTCTTAGGGAAAGAAGAACTTCCAGAAGATGCATGGCTCTGCCCCATGATTGATGCACGCCGTATGGAAGTCTATTGCGCTCTCTACGATCGTGCTCTTAGGGAAAAACAGCCCACTCAGGCTCTTGTGATTGATGCTGATTCCTTTAAAGAAGTATTGGATCAGCGCCCTGTATACTTTATGGGAAATGGTGCCGACAAATGCGCCGATGTGATTAAGCATCCTAATGCTCATTTTGTAAAAGGAATTGTGCCTAAGGCTCATAATATGATACCCTTAGCCGAGAAAGCTATGGCAACAGAAAGCTATGAAGATGTGGCTTATTTCGAACCTTTCTATTTGAAGGAGTTCGTTGCAACAAAGAGTAAAAAGCTGCTTTAGTCCTGACTGCACAAGGGCCTCGACTCTTAAGACTCTGACTTGTGCCTTCTCATAAAAGGTGCGTTGCTCCTTATTAAATATAGGAGTATGTTTGTTTCACTCTTACCATACAAGACAAATAATGTCCGACAACAACGAATTTGAAATAAAACTTCCTCACCCCAAGGAGGGGATGCCCATTGATTATAATTCTACACGCAAAAATCTACGTCTCCCAGAATACGGACGCTTGGTGCAGGATATGGTGGACTATGCATTAACGCTTACTGATCGAGAAGAACGTCAGCACTATGCTGAAGCGATTGTATCCGTTATGATAGGACTGAATCCGAAAATGAAAGACGTGGCTGACTATCAGCATAAGATATGGGACCACTTAGCCTATATGGCCGACTACAAGCTCGATATAGACTATCCTTTTGAGATCACAGAGCATCGCAACGGTATGAAGAAGCCCGAGAAACTTTCGTATCCGAAAGGCTATATACGTTTGCGCCATTATGGAAGATTGGTAGAACGCGCGATGGAAGAACTTCGCACCATGCCCGATGGCGCTGAGCGCGATGAACTTACTCGGCTTATTGCCAATCGTATGAAACGCAATTTGGCTGATTGGAAAGGTGATGGTGTGGAGGACTCAAAGGTGGCACGCGACATAAGCTTTTATACTGAGGGAAAAGTATGTCCTGACTTTGAAGAGCCTGGTCAGCAACTGATGCAAATCAGCGAGAATAGATTCAGAACGAGAAGAAATAAGGGACTGCTATAAGTGCGAGGCGTATTTCCTATCTGACTCAGTCTATGACAGTCTATCTCATTTTGTGCTGTGAGTCGGAAAAACGCGTAATAATCATTAGCATTAACTTAATCCTGCATATATTCACTCATTAAACTCATCCCAAGGTTCTTATGAGTACGTTTGTTATAGAAGGCGGACACCGCCTAAAAGGAGAAATCACCCCACAAGGAGCCAAGAACGAAGCTCTACAGGTAATCTGTGCTACTTTGCTTACGGCAGAAGATGTACGCATTCAGAATATTCCCAATATTTTGGATGTGAACAATCTTATTGCCCTGCTCGAACAAATGGGAGTAACCACTACTTGGAACGGCGTGGGAGACTGCACCTTCCGAGCTGACAATATCAATCTCGATTATTTGAGAAGTACTGAATTCCTGGAACGTTGCTCACGCCTGCGTGGTTCTGTATTGCTGATAGGTCCACTCACAGCTCGTTTTGGCACTGCAACCATCGCTAAGCCCGGAGGAGATAAGATAGGCAGACGCCGACTTGACACTCACTTCTATGGACTTCAGAAACTTGGCGCTCGATTCTTTTACGATGAAGAAGCGGGAACCTATCACATAGAAGCCCCAAAACTGAAGGGTACTTATATGTTGCTCGATGAGGCTTCTATCACTGGAACGGCTAATATCATCATGGCTGCAGTGTTTGCTAAGGGTACTACGACCATTTACAATGCGGCATGTGAACCTTACATACAGCAACTCTGTCACATGCTCAATCAGATGGGGGCGCAAATCTCCGGCATCGGATCGAATTTAATTACAATCGTCGGCGTCAAAGAACTCGGTAAGGCCACTCATCGTATACTGCCCGATATGATTGAAATCGGTTCGTTTATCGGTATGGGTGCCATGGTGGGCGATGGACTGATTATACGCCAGGCAGGTGTGAAGCAACTGGGCATCATACCAGAAGCATTCCGCCGTTTAGGCATCAAGCTTTATATAAAAGGCGACGATATACTCATCCCCACACAGAAGCATTATCAGATAGAGTCGTTTATCGATGGCTCATTTATGACGTTGGCCGATGCGCCTTGGCCTGGACTTACTCCAGACTTGTTAAGCGTACTCATTGTCGTGGCTACTCAAGCTCGAGGTACGGTCTTGTTCCATCAGAAAATGTTTGAGAGTAGACTTTTCTTCGTGGATAAACTCATTGAGATGGGAGCCCAAATCATCTTGTGCGATCCTCACCGTGCAGTTGTAGTGGGACATGACCATAAAATTCGCCTTCGCGGACGCAGAATGGTTTCTCCTGATATTCGTGCGGGTATTGCTCTGTTAATTGCCGCATTGAGTGCCGATGGTACGAGTCAGATTGACAATGTAGAGCAGATTGATAGAGGATATGAATGCATAGAAGAACGCCTTAACAAACTGGGTGCTAATATCAAGCGCATAGATTGAGCATAGGTTTCTTTTCGATGAGAATTATGGCATTTCATCGCAATGCCTAAATGTTGCTCAGAGATGTTGATATCCAATGGAAATTATAGAACCTATTAATCCTCTGCCTAAACTCCAGAATAATGATTCGCAACGACGAAGTTTTCAAAATAGGATTTATCAGTAAGTGTCGCGGGCTGCGCGGAGAAGTGGAACTTTCGTTCACCGACGATTGCTTCGACCGTGGTACAGCCGAATATTTGGTGCTTGATATGGACGGCATTCTTGTGCCTTTCTTTTGGGAAGAATATCGATTCAAGAATGACGATACCGCGATTGTCAAGTTTGCAGACATTGATGATGAGGAGCATTCACGCCGATTGGTAGGACATGGTGTGTACTATCCTAAATGCCATTTGCCAGAGCCCGACGATGAAGAGGATGGAGTCCTTTCTTCATATAAAGCTTTGACTGGTTTCAGCGTTAGTAATCAGGAAAATAAGCCGATTGGCACGATTGCTCACGTTGACGACTCTTCGACCAATATTCTGCTCACAATAGAGAATGAAGATGGTGAGGAGATTATGTTGCCCTTCCATAATGACTTTTTGCTCAATTATGATTTGAGAGAACGCACAATACAGCTTGAGATACCAGAAGGACTTATGGAACTCAATCAATAGATTCTTTAGTCAAGACTATAAATAGAAATGAAGAATATTGCCATATTAGGCTCGACAGGCTCGATTGGCACACAAGCGTTGGATGTTATAAAGCAGCATCCCGATCAGTTCGAAGCGCGTGTACTTACAGCCGGAAATAATTCAGATTTGCTCATAAAGCAAGCGCGGGAGTTTAGTCCAGATATTGTCGTCATTGCCAATGAAGCAAAATATGACCAAGTAAAGGATGCTCTTGCTGATCTTCCCATAAAAGTTTATGCAGGAGCTGATGCCATTTCTCAGGTGGTAACGAATGATGAGGTCGACATGGTTCTCACAGCGATGGTGGGCTTTGCTGGCTTGCGTCCTACAATAGCTGCCATTGAAGCAGGGAAGACTTTGGCTTTGGCCAATAAGGAAACACTGGTAGTAGCTGGTGGAATCATCCGAGGACTTTGCTTAAGGCATAAAGTGGCTATTCTGCCAGTCGATAGTGAGCATGCTGCTATCTTTCAATGTCTCAACGGAGAAGGCAATAATCATATTCACAAGATATTGCTCACTGCTTCAGGTGGACCATTCCGCCGTTACTCTTCAGAAGATTTGCGCCATGTCACAGCAGAGCAAGCCCTAAAGCATCCTAATTGGAAGATGGGGGCTAAGATTACGATAGACTCCGCTACGATGATGAATAAGGGCTTTGAAATGATTGAAGCTCATTGGCTATACGGAGTAGCACCTAAGGATATCCAAGTGGTGGTACATCCCGAGAGCATTGTCCATTCGGCAGTAGAGTTTGACGATGGCGCAGTTATCGCTCAGATGGGCACTGCCGATATGCGACTCCCCATACAGTATGCATTCAGTTTTCCGAAACGTTTGCCTTTACAATCAGAACGCCTTGACTTGTTCAAGTTGGGTAGCCTTCATTTTGAAAAGCCCGATATGGAGCGATTCCCTTGTTTGCGCCTTGCTTACGAGGCTATTGAGCAAGGAGGAAATATGCCTTGCATCATGAATGCAGCAGGTGAGATCAGCAACCTTGCTTTCCGCCAAGCTCGCATTGGGTTTACAGATATAGCCGATGTGACTGAGCGTATCATGCGTGAGGCCGACTTTATAAAGAATCCCACACTTGACGACTTGTTTGCTACTGACGCTCAAGTGCGTAAACTCACAGATAAGGCTATCCAAGAAATTAGGTAACTTGAGCATGGAGATCATAAAAGTTATGCTGCATGTTGCTTCATTCTCATTTCTAAGAGAAAAGTATACGACGATGTAATTATAGCTTTTAGTAGAGTCGGCTCATATACGCTATAAGCAATCATTAAACATTAACTGAACAATCATACAAAGTGGAAGTATTTTTCATTAGAGCTTTGCAGCTCATCCTTTGTTTCTCTCTCCTTATTATCTTACATGAAGGAGGACATTTCTTCTTTGCCAAGTTATTCAAAGTTCGTGTAGAAAAATTCTGCCTTTTCTTTGATCCTTGGCTTACGCTTTTCAAGTTTAAACCCAAGAAGAGTGACACAACTTATTGCCTGGGCTGGCTACCTTTAGGAGGCTACGTCAAGATATCTGGTATGATAGACGAGTCGATGGATAAGGAACAGATGAAGCAGCCAGTGAAGCCATGGGAATTTCGCGCCAAGCCAGCATGGCAACGCCTCTTTATCATGGTGGGCGGCGTATTGGTCAATTTTATTGTAGCCTTTGTAATCTATTCAGCGGTACTCTTTACATGGGGAGAGACTTACGTGCCCATGCGCAATATTACGCACGGCTTCAAGTTTAGTCAGCAGGCTCAACAGTTGGGCTTTCGTGATGGAGATATCTTGTTGAAGACTGACAAGCAGATCTTTACTCAGTTTGACGGAAACGTCTTTCGTGATTTAAGCGAAGCGCATTCTGCCACAGTGCTTCGCCAAGGCAAAGAGGTGACAATTGCGATGCCTGGTAATCTCAATATGCTTGAGATGATTAAGCAACAACCCCGCTTCATCGATGTGTTGGTTCCCTCTAAGGTTGATAGCGTGGTCCCCAAGAGTGCCGCAGCAAAAGCGGGAATCCTGCCAGGAGATGAGATTATAGGTTTTAATGGAAAAACTTTCAATACCGTAAATGATTTCAATCAAGCACGCGGCACGCTCGATGACGTGTTGGCGTCGTGCTCTCATGCAGATAGCTTGCGCTTGAGAAATGCTACACTCATTGTGCAGCATGCTAAGACTGGCATTATAGATACCGTAAAGGTGCAACTTGATAAGGATTATATGCTTGGCGTGGCTTGGTACAATCCTTTCAAGAGTGAATATAAGGAAGTAACGCGCACGTTTGGTTTCTTTGAGAGTATTCCCGCAGGTTTCTCTCATGGATGGAAAGTCTTAGCAGGCTATGTAGACGACTTGAAATATCTTTTCACGGCAGATGGGGCTAAGAGTGTTGGCTCTTTTGGTGCTATTGGTAGCCTCTTCCCAACTTCGTGGGATTGGTGCAGATTCTGGGAACTCACGGCTTTCATCTCGTTGATGCTTGCCTTTATGAATATTCTGCCTATTCCAGCTTTGGATGGTGGCCATGTGTTCTTCCTCTTAGTGGAAGTTATCACACGACGTAAGCCCAGTGATAAGTTTATGGAACGAGCTCAGATGGTGGGCATGACGCTCTTATTGCTTCTCATGGCTTTTGCCATATTCAACGACTTTAGAAACTTCCTCTTCTAACGCCATTATGGGACGAAATAAATTCTCGCAGACTGAAATCAATGAAATAAGCCGTTTGCTCGCACTAAAGAATGCCGCAAACAGAGCTGGTCAGAAACTCATTCGACACGACTTGAGAACGAAGTACGAGTTTAATATTTCTGATTTCAATGAACAAGGGAAAGCCTTTGGACCTGAAGAACTCGAGCAGGCTATCAAGCGCAAAGCCATCATCATCCTTGACGACAAGACTATTGCTGCGATGAAAGAGAAGCGAGCAAGAGATCGTGCACGCGATGAAGAGAAGCGCAGACAAGAACAAGCAGATGCTCCTGCCAACGAACAGACTGATTGGCAACAAGCGTTGAAGGAATGGAATGCTTGGGAAGAATCGCAAGAAAAATCGCAGGATTGAGTGCAAGAATAATGCGTAAGTGCGATTTTGATGAAAGCCGTCTCATGAGCATACCTCGTAGAATGCAAGATGACATTTTACGTTAGCACAATCTTTATGAATTAGATAAAGCCGGGTGCAGAGAAGATTAAATTCAATCTCTGCATTCGGCTTTGTTGTGTTAAAAACAAAGTAAGCATCCCATACAAGCCGTATTGTATAACCTTGTATAAAGTCGGAATTTTG
>CALEKA010000027.1 GCA_937898715.1 uncultured Prevotella sp. | reverse complement strand
GAATCACTAGAAATACTAGAATCACTAGAAATACTAGAATCACTAGAAATACTAGGGATTCCCACCCCCTCAACATGACAATCAAGCACCCTCTCCTCATTCTCCTGCTCTGTGCGTTCAGCCTCAGCCTGAACGCACAAAGCGTACATTTCAAGTTTGGCGGCGGCCTCTCCTCCCACTACGGGAAAGCCGAAGCCGTAGGCGCATTCAAGATTGGCGTAGGCTACGAAATAGAGCTTAATCAGCACTGGAGCTTCACTCCCGGCCTCGAAATCTACGGCAAAGGATGGAAAGACCCCAACGAGACCGTCTTCGTATTCGACGACGACCATCAGCAGATGTACGACCCCGACACTGGAGCCCCCCTCACCGCAACGATGAACCGCAGCGCCACGCAAAACTACGTGGAACTTCCCTTGCTCTTCTCCTACTTCTGGCGCACAGGAGAGTCGCGTTACGTCGTACTGAGCGCAGGCCCATACGCCGCCTATGGTGTGAGCGGTAAACAGAAGACAAAAGGCGACACAGAGCAAAGCGGCGTAGATCGCTATTACTACGAGAAGAAGACCTTCAATGAGCCAGGCACCCATCGCTGGGACTACGGCATACAAGCCTTTGTGGGTTATCAATTCCCCACAAGTTTCACCCTCGGACTGGAAGCCGACTTCGGCTTAGCAAAGTTCAATACCAATGGCTCGCGCAACATTTCCGCCCTTATCTCGCTCGGATACAAACTAAAATAAGCAGGATTAAAGCCGCAACAAAGAGCAGGATTGAAGTCGCAGTACTAAGCAGGTTGAAGCCGCAGCAAAGAGCAAAAAGGCGCGCATCAAACGGAGAAAAGCCACAAATACCCATATATAGGTATTGGCAAGGTCTGGAAGTCGCCGTATCTTTGCACCGAGTTAAGTAGAATACATAGATTGTTATGTTCTTGTCCTAAATGAGGCTGTACAGAGAGCTGTACAGCCTCGTTTGTTTAAAGAATGCGCGTATTCATATACAGAATATGCGTAATTGCAGATAGGAAACACTTAATTTGCATACCTCTCTTAGCAACATCAATCCTTATAAACTATTAAATCCTAAAAAAAGATATGCGAAAAGATTGCTACATTGCAAAATAAAACGTTATCTTTGCCGCGTAATATGGAGCATTAGCTCTTTACGGAGCAAGGGTGCATAGTGCATGCGCCTCTTAAATCTGAACTCAATTCTATGTTTAACTTTAATAATTACTCACGCAAATGAAAAGGTTTTACAACTATTTCCTTTCATTGTTCCTGCTTACATTAGCGGGAATTACCTCTGCGGTTGCGCAAGACTACAAGGTGAGTGACCCTCTCAGCGACGTTAACTCGTTCGTTGGAAAGGACATCGTCTTGAAAGCCTTGGGCTCATATGATGGTGGTGGCGGATTCTTCAATGGATCTGGCTTTAGCACCACTACATCCGCAGACCAGATCTTCGTTCTTGAAGCTGCTGGTACAGACAACAACGGAGAGAATGTTTACACTCTCAAGCAGAAGTCGACAGGCCTCTACTTCAAGGATCACGCACTTGCACCTGCCTTTGATGGTAGCGGTGAAGGTGAGGACACATCAGATAACCCATTTGATGGCAAGATGTTCCCCACTACCACTGATGCAAGCCAAGCCATGAAGGTCACTTGTAAGCAGTTCCAGATTGCAGACGCTACAAGTGCTACTGACTACGCTACTCAGGCCACAGCTTTCGCAAACGAGGCTGGTTTCGTACTTGCTCGTGCAAACACTATCTTTACAGACAAAGATGGTAATGTTCACGCTGAATTCATTGGTCACTACTCAGGTAGCATATTCTATTCTATCTACAACGACACCAATGTATGGCAGATTCGCACAATCTCCCTTCTCTCAGGCAAGGAGAAGTTTGATGCTTACTACGACTTCTACTACAGCGAAGGCGCTCCCTCTGACCGCTTCACTGTTGGTACTACTGGAGGTACTTACCCTGCTGACCTCGTAAAGGCTGCTCAGGATGTCTTCACCGAAGCTACTGCAGCTCAGGAACAATCCCTCTCTGACGAAGCCTATGAAGCTCTTTGCACTAAGATTAAGAGCACTCTCGAAGCTGTAGAAGCTGCTCAGATTCCTTTGGCTAATGGTCTCTACCTCATCCACGACATGCGCGACACCAAGCAGTATCTCTATGGTGAGACTTCAGGTACAGTAAATCGTGCTTCTTGTAAGAACATTTCATACGATGGCACACTTACTACAGACTTGGTGCCCTACGTATGGCGCGTAACTGTTTCTAAGAACGCTGACGGTAAGGATGTTGCTACTCTCTACAACGTCAGCAAGGAAGGCTACATGCAGAAGACTGCTAAGGACGGACACTACATCCTCGGCGATGCTGCAGTAAACTTCATTACTCTTCACGATGGCAAAGTAAGCAAGTCTGCTTACCGTTTCCAGCCCGAGGGCACACAAGAAATCGTTTGTACTAACCCCGATGGTAGAGTGCTCAACTGGACATCTGATACTGATCCAGGTAACCACTTCGTATTCGAATCTGTTGACGAGTCTGCATTCAACACCTTGATAGCACAGGTTAAGCAAGAAGCGCTCAACTCTAAGTTGGCTGATGTATTCTCTACTGCATTCAATGCCTACAACAAGGGTATCGTTTACGGTTCTTCTTCTGTAGCTGGTACTGACGAAGACTTCACTCACGATGGCTACCTCGTAGAACCGGGCGTAGACGAAGAACACACCAACTGGTATAGCAACGCTAAGGAAGATAGCGAAGGTACTTACATGGCACTCAACGATGCTAACCTCAACACTTACTTCCACTCTCAGTGGTCTGCAGGTGAATTCACTCCGACATTCACTAAGAACCACTATCTCGTAGCTACTCTTAACGAAGCCGTATCTGGCGCTCTCGAAGTAAAACTCGCAAAGCGTTATACTGGAAACGACTATCCTACTATCTTCGAGGTTTATGGTGCTAACGAGTTCGACGCTGCTAACGCAGACGCTGCTCAGTGGACCGACCTCGGTACTGCTGCCATCAACTGGGCATACCCCGCTACTTACCCCGCTTGGACTGCTAACGATGCAAAAGCTGCTGGCTTTGCTGAGAATCAGGCTCACGACGAAAAGACCATCGAAGATGGTATCGGTACTGCTTACGTGAAGTTTGATGGCTCTTACAAGTACATCAAGCTTGCTGCTGTAGGTACAATCTACAACAAGACCAACAACAACACCAAACGTGGCTACTTCACTTTGAGCCAGGCCAACATCTGGCAGGCTAACGCTGACGCTGTAGCTACTGAAACTGCTGAGATGGCTGCCGTTCCCGCAGCTGTTAAGAACGCTCTTGCTGAACAGATCAACGTTGCCAAGGCTAAGCTCGCTGGCAACGCTACTCAGGAAGACATCAACGCTCTCCAGGCTGCTTACGACAACTTCGTAAACAACTATCCCGACGCAACTCGCGTATCTAAGGCTCTTGCTTCTGCTAAGTCATTCCTCAAGAGTGCTCAGGACAACAGCCTCATCGGTACCGAACTCGGTCTCTACGATGAAGAAGCTGCAACTGAACTCGAGACTACTCTCGATGGTTACAACGACTTCAGCAGCACCGACGTTAACGCTATCAACGAAGCTGTAAACGCTATCAACGCCGCTCTCGCTAAGTTCAAGGCATCTATCATCCTCCCCGAAGCTGGTAAGATCTACATGCTCCACTCAGCCTCTACTAAGGTTGGTACTTCAGGCGAAGGCTTCGATGGTACACTTTACAACTCTATCGTTTACTCTCCCAACAACGACGCTTCTACTTCTGTAAACAACGGTTCTCAGCAGGGTACTGTGAAGTTCTTCCGTGCTGATGGTTCAGCCGACATCACCGAAGCTAAGACAGCTGAAGAATATGAAGGTCTCCTCACCGATACTATCGACGTTACTACTGATCTCCGTACTGCATGGTACGCAGAGAAGAGCGGCGAAGGCAAGGTAGTTCTCCGCAACGTAGGTACTGGTATGTACCTCGCTCCTCAGAATGGTCAGGTGCTCCAGAGCACTACTCCCGTAGAAATCCCCGTAGAAGGTGTAGGTGCTAAGACCTTCCGCCTCGTAGCCGGTGTTTCTCACGATGGTTCTAAGAACGATGGCAAGCAGACTTACCTCAACACCAACGGTGCTCAGACTACCGTTGTTGCTTGGAACGATGCTGCAGACCCCAGCTCTTACTGGAAGCTCGACGAAGTTTCTGACTTCAACGCCAACCAGAACGTTTACGTAGATGGTAAGAAGTTCACCGACGAAGGCGAAAACTTCTACATCGCTACAATGCCTGTAGCAATCGATCCTACCAGCACCGCTGGTACAATCGAACACGCTTACAAGGTTCTCGGTGTATCTTCTGACAACAGCAAGCTCGTCCTCGCTGAATACCAAGACGTAATCCCCGCAGGTACTCCGTTCATCTACACTCCGCTGAGCGTAGATCATGGTGACAAGGTAGCTATGACAGTAGCTGACGCTGACCAGCTCGAAGACGGCAAACTGCCCGCTTACAACTTCGAGGTAACTCAGGGTAACGGTTTCATCGGTACCATGACAAGCAGCATCTCTGGTTCTAGCAACTTCGCATTCTTCAATGCAGATGGTAAGATCGCTCAGGCTTCTACAAGCACCACTATTGGTTGCAACTCAGGTGTACTCAACGGTGCTTGCGATGTAACTGCTGAAACAGGCGACGCTACTATCGCTCTCGGCAACGTAAGCGTAACGGGCATCAACACTGCCAAGGCAGTAGTTCTCCCCGCTATCGTCAACGTATACAGCATCGATGGTACACTCATCCGCAAGAACGTGAAGAGCGCTAACGCTACTAACAACCTCCCCGCTGGTATCTACGTAGTAGGTGGCCAGAAGGTGCTTGTAAAGTAAGCAAATCTCTCACTTCGCTTATCGCCCCACTCCATAAGGCGATAAGGTAAATACAAGGCGCAGTCCTCCTCTCGAGGGCTGCGCTTTTTGTGTGTATGCACGGCAGCACGACGCTTCATAGGAAGTGGGGGCGAAGTGTCCCGCTTCGGCACGATACAAGGGGATTAGAAGTCCCCTTGTATCGTTGTACTATCCACATAGAGTCCGTGTCCATTCAGCCCCACTCGGCATCGAGCCTTCGTGAGGCTGGCCGAAGCGAGACACTTCGCCCCCACTTCCTATAAAAGCACCTACATGAAGCACGTTTTTAGCCATAAATCGCAAGCGAAAAATTCTTATATCTCAAAGAAAAACAGTATTTTTGCAAAGAATATGCACCGAGCATTCCATCACGAAGAAAAGCCCATAGCTATTTTCTGAAAAGCGCTCCGTACACAACATAAAGCAAGCATACAAAACAATCCCTAATGGAAGATACAGAAAAGAAAAACCCGGCAGCCTATAGCGCCAGCAACATTACGGTGCTTGAAGGGCTTGAAGCCGTGCGCAAGCGTCCAGCCATGTACATTGGCGACATTAGCGAGAAAGGACTTCACCACCTCGTATACGAGACCGTGGACAACTCTATCGATGAAGCCCTGGCTGGCTATTGCACCCACATCGAAGTGACCATCTGCGAAGACAACTCTATCATCGTGCAGGACAATGGCCGTGGTATCCCCGTCGATATGCACCCCAAAGAGCATCGCTCAGCCCTGGAAGTGGTAATGACTGTGCTCCACGCCGGTGGTAAGTTTGATAAAGGCTCTTACAAAGTCTCTGGCGGTCTGCACGGCGTGGGTGTGAGCTGTGTAAATGCCCTGTCCACCAAGATGGTATCTGAAGTATTCCGCGATGGCAAGATCTATCGCCAAGAGTACGCCAAGGGTCACCCCCAAAGCCCCGTAGCCGTGGTAGGCACCACCGACCTGCGAGGCACCCGTCAGCACTTCTGGCCCGATCCCTCCATATTCACCACTACCACCTACAAGTATGAGATTCTCGCCAACCGTATGCGCGAGTTAGCCTACTTGAATGCCGGTATCACCATCACCCTGACCGATCTCCGTCCCGACGAAGAGGGCAACACTCACAAGGACGTGTTCCACTCCGACCTCGGTCTGCGCGAGTTCGTACGCTACATCGATTCCTCACGCCAGCACCTCTTCAACGACGTGATCTATATCAACACGGAGAAGAACAACATCCCCATCGAGGTAGCCATCATGTACAATACCTCCTACTCCGAGAATATCCACACCTACGTCAACAATATCAACACCATCGAGGGTGGTACCCACCTCGTAGGCTTCCGTCAGGCCGTGACGCGTGTGCTCAAGAAGTATGCCGAAGAGACCGCTGCCAAGCAGATTGAGAAAGCCAAAGTAGAAATCTCGGGCGAAGACTTCCGCGAGGGCCTCACCGCCGTGATCAGCGTCAAGGTGGCAGAGCCCCAGTTTGAGGGTCAGACCAAGACGAAGCTCGGCAATAACGAGGTGACCGGTGCTGTCAATCAAGCCGTGGGCGAAGCCCTAAGCTACTACCTCGAGGAACATCCCAAGGAAGCCAAACTCATCGTAGACAAGGTGATCCTTGCCGCCAGCGCACGTATTGCCTCACGCAAAGCCCGCGAAAGCGTACTGCGCAAGAGCCCGCTCTCGGGTGGTGGACTTCCCGGTAAGCTCGCCGACTGCTCTTCCAAGGACCCCGCTCTGTGTGAGATCTTCCTCGTCGAGGGTGACTCCGCTGGCGGTTCGGCAAAGCAAGGCCGTAGCCGTGCCACACAAGCCATCCTCCCCTTGCGCGGTAAGATCCTCAACGTAGAAAAAGCCATGTGGCACAAAGCCTTCGAGAGCGATGAGGTGAACAACATCATCCAGGCCCTCGGCATCCGATTCGGCCTCGGCGACGACTCCAAAGAAGCCAACCTTGAGAAGCTCCGCTACCACAAGGTGATCATCATGGCCGATGCCGATGTCGACGGTCAGCACATCGCCACGCTCATCATGACGCTCTTCTATCGCTACATGCCTCAGATTATCCAGGACGGCTACCTCTACATCGCCATGCCGCCCCTCTACAAGTGTACAAAGGGCAAGGTATCCGAATACTGCTACAACGACCGCGATCGCCAAATCTTCATGGACAAATACGGCGACGGCACCGAAGGAAGCATCAAGACACAGCGCTACAAAGGTCTCGGTGAGATGAACCCCGAGGAACTTTGGAGCACCACCATGTGTCCTGAGACACGCTTACTGAAGCAAGTATCGCTCGACAATGCTGCCGATGCCGACTACATCTTCTCTATGCTCATGGGCGACGACGTAGGTCCCCGCCGCGAATTTATCGAGAAGAATGCAGTGTATGCCAATATTGATGCATAAAGCAAAAGCATCCCCCCCTATTAGTTCTGTGGGCGACGCGTCCCGCGTCGGCATCATTAGCGAGCAATAAACCTTCAGCCAATACAGGGGGCGACGCGTCCCCGCGTCGGCGCATTGAACAGACAAATAGCGTAAACCCAAGGGAAGTGTGGATAAAGTATTCCGCATCCTTTGGGTTTACTGCTTATATAGAGGCCATGCCGACGCGAGGACGCGTCGCCCCCTGTATTGGCTGAAAGTTTCACGCTCACTGATTGCACTGGCACGAAGGCACGAAACCCATAGAACTATTGTCGCCCACAAAACTATTGAAGCATCCTCCTCCAGAATATCCCTACATTTTTGTTCAAAACTTCCACTTCTCTGTTCACAAGGACGCCAAAGACTTGCAGAATATACCAGAAAAGTCCTATTTTTGCGCTCAGAACAATGTTTAACCCTTCGTATGGGTACTTCTTAAGCTCGCACCTAAAAAGCAGCCTCAGCAAGCCCCTATACACCTAAACCACTATTTGAACAATGAAAGCAAAAGCATTACTCCTCGGCGGATTGCTCGCATGCACCGCACTTACCGCCAACGCACAAGTGAAAAAAGGCTTCCGCGCAGGTATCACTGCTGGTATGAACGTGACCAACATCACCGACATGAACATGGACTGCCGCATCGGCTTCAACGCTGGTGCTCGCTTCGAATACAACTTCAACCCTAACCTCTACCTCGGATGGGGCGTACAGTGGTCGATGAAAGGCAATATGAAAGAAGTAGAGGAACGTGGCGTCAACGTGAAGGTAAAGGACAACGCTCACTACCTGGAAATCCCCGTCAACATCGGTGGACGCATCAACTTGAGCGACGACCTTAGCCTCTTCGGCGAGACTGGTCCCTACTTCGCCGTAGGTACTTGCGGCAAGATTAAGGCCGACGCCTCAGCATTGGGCCAGACTGGCTCTGCCGACACCGACTTCTTCGGCGACAATGGTGCCAACCGCTTCGACGCTGGTTGGGGCCTGCGCGCTGGTGTAGAAGTAAGCAGCTTCCAGATCCACATGGGCTATGAATATGGCTTCACTAAGGTGTGGGACAACACAAGCGCTCACAACTGGAACTTCAACGTAGGCGTGACCTACATGTTCTAAGAGAGGTTGGAGTTTTGAGTTTTGAGGTTATGAGGTTATAAAGTTACCGTTGTCTTCAGACGCCTAAAAACTTGGACTTCGCTCTCAGATCTTTAGTTCATTCATAATAAGCATATTATTCCGCTTCGCTGCTCGAATTGTACAGCGGAGCGGTTTTTTCGTACACATCTTCAAAGAATTTGATTCTATATGGAGCGTAAATACGCTTTTTTAAGCCAAATGCGCACACTTTTTCTGCAAAACGTTTGGCAGTAACGGCAGAAACCCTTACCTTTGCACCGCTTTAAGCCTCCAAACGAGGCATGAGAAGCAGCCCAGATGGCGGAATCGGTAGACGCGCTGGTCTCAAACACCAGTGGGGCAACCCGTGCCGGTTCGACCCCGGCTCTGGGTACTAACAAAAATTTTGAAACGCTTGTAAGTCAACAACTTACAGGCGTTTTTACTTTTCAGACGAGCAAAAAACGAGCAAAAGCAAACAACACCCCTATATTTTAGCAGTATAATTGGAGTGTTGAGGCTATAAAAAACAAAAAAAGGGCTTGCATAACGCTTGCCCCTTTTTTTATTTGTTGGAGTGGCTTTGCTGCTTGGTGTTATTCATCATCCAAACCATAAGCCTTTAGTTGTCGCTTATACTCCTTTTCATCAACTCCTGTAAAGTATGCCCAATCTTCATTGGTTGTTGTACATTGGTCTTTCAATACTTTCCTTATGTTTGTATCTCCAACCTCAATAGCCTCAACTTTCTCCAACAACCACATTGCAGATTTTAACCTTGTTGCCTCGCTACCCGTTGTTATTAATTGCCCTATTGTTGCTATTGCTTGTTGGTGCAAGCCTAAAAGCCCATTCCTTACATTATTCTTGTACTCTTGGCATTGTTTGTTGTAAAAGCACACAAAAGCCTTGTTCTGCTGCCACTTGTACAAAGTGCCTCGGTTGAGGCTCAATTTGTCTGCCACATTTGTAACATTCTCACCGCTTGCCAACAATATACACGCTTGCTCTTGTTGTGGAGTTAACCCCGTTGTTGGGGATATTGTTGCATTTTGTTCATTTCTGTTCACTTCATTTCTGTTTACCTTACTCATATCTCCAGATACTTTGTTATTACTAAATCGGTAATGAAATACACTTTAATATAGAGGGATTATCGGTAATATCTCACTGCCTCAATAATTTTCTTGTCAAGTTCTGCTATTGCCTCGCTTTGCACGGTTAATCCCTCTTTCACCTTGCAAGCCTCTTTAATAGCCTTTCTCAAATCAAACGCTTGCTTTGAGGTTAAATCGCCTCGCTTTTGTGCCTCGTTAATCTGGCTTATCATTTCAACCTCACCGCCAACACGTTCAACCATTGAAAGCACTCCCATTTTGTAAAGTTGTTGTTTGCTTGTCATTGCTTGAAAGTTTAATGTTATGTCGTTTACCTTGTTAATTCCTTTGTAGGTATCTCTCCAACGTTGGATTAATGCCACATAGAAAGCCTCATCATAAAGCAAAGCTGCCCTCACTTCATTAACCTTTAGTTGAGTAGCTAACCGCCTTGTATAGCGTTGTTCATACCTCAAAACGTTTCTACCCTTGTATAGCTCTGGTATAGCCTCACCTTTAGCCCGTTGTTCTCGGTTCTTGTCATAAAAGCAAAGCCTTTCCCCACTTCTGCAATAATAAAGTCCGTCTGGTTCTTGCAAGCGTTTAGCATATCTCAACACTCCCAAATGGTTTAGATAGACCATAATTGGGTGCTTTACAATGATATTTTGTGCAACATCTATTCTTGTAATGGTTGCTTTATCCATTGGCAAGTGCAATGTGTCTGAAAGCTGCTCTATTGCCCTTTGTGTATCGCCTCGCCCCATTGTCTTAAAGTTGTTGCCCAAATGCCATTTACACAAACTTCCATCTTTCACTTTAATCTGGTATCGGTTGATAGATACTTTCAAGCCTCCAACATTGCCCGTTACAGCTTGCTCACCATTGAAATTATGAAAGCCTATTGTTGCCTCATCCAGATAACACGGTACTTCTTGTAGAAAGTCCACCTCTGGCACATCTTCAACACTTAGCTTAAAGTTTATTGTGTCATACATACACACTATTACTGATTTGGTAATGAAATACAACTTAATATAGAGTTGTGCAAGTTATTTGTGTGCAATCTCGGTTGAGGCTTGCCCAACCTTAATAGCCCATTGTAAAGCCTATGTCTGTTGGGCTTGCATTTCCTCTTAGCTCGTTCATTTCATCATCCAACTCACCATCTGAAAGCATTTCAAAGAGTGGCACACGATCTTTACTTTTGCCTCTGGCTACAAAAACCTCAATAATGCTGCCTTTTTGTATCACTCCATTAACAACATTCAAGTTATGGAACACAAACAACAAAGCGTCTGTTGTGCCTCTAAAATCGCCATAAGCAATGTTTCTGGCTACATCTGGCACATATACACTACTAAGATTTTTGCCCTTTATGGAAATGCTTTTATCTGCCTTTCTGTGTACATTGCCCCCAAATTGTGTTGGCACATCATTGTAATAAATGATAATATCGCCCACATCGGTTGCATCACGCTTTTCAGTTGCTTTGTTGGCTCTTGTTGCCGTTCTATCCTCAAACTCTGGGTAACTATGTGTAGAAGCGGTGCAATCCATTCTTGATTTAGCTTTGGTTGCCACACGCTCAAACTTGTAGTAATCGGTTAAAATCATCGCTTGCCTCCTTTCATACAATAGTTGTTGGCACGTTCTGTTATTTCTTCATCCGTTGAAACTCGGTTGTTTTGCAACCAATTTTCCAACTCAACACGGTTGAAATAACACATCTTGCCCATTGGCTTGTAATGTGGTATTTGCTGCCTCATTGTAAGTTTGTAGAGGTAGCTTTTGGATATGCCCATATAACGTGCTGCCTCATCGCTTGTAAGCACCTCTTTTGTACAAAATAAGGTGTTGTCTGTTACCAAATTGGTAATCTGTGTAAGTTCCTCCTTGCTCATTTCTATATTTATTAGAGGGTTCAACAAAGAGGCTCTGGGTAAACACGTCTGTAAATCCTTTGCCTCGGTTATCTGGTGTTATCTGATAACAAGTGCAAAGGTA
>CALEKA010000026.1 GCA_937898715.1 uncultured Prevotella sp. | reverse complement strand
GGCGTTGCCTTGGGCTATGGAATTCATTGGGCTTTCAGCCCGCCCATCCTAAATCAGAAACTTCAGTAAGGTTATAACGTTACCTTGGGCAAAAGAGGTTACGAAGCCACAGCTCTAAACATAATACTGAGATTCATGAGGCAACTTTATAACCTCATAACCTTAAAACTCAAAACCCAATCCTACAAACATATAGCAGCGATGACGATATTTTCAAAGATTATTGCGGGTGAGATTCCCTCATACAAGTGTGCCGAGAACGACAAGTTCTATGCATTTCTCGACATCAACCCCGTGGCACAGGGCCACACTCTCGTGGTGCCTAAGCACGAGGTAGACTACATCTTCGACCTTAGCGACGAGGAATTGGCAGAAATGACCGTCTTCGCCAAGCACGTAGCTCTGGCTATTCAGCGTGCTTTCCCTTGCCGCAAAGTGGGCATGGCTGTGCTCGGCCTCGACGTGAACCATGCACATATCCACCTCATCCCCTTGCAGAGCGAGGGCGACATGGACTTCCGCAAGCCCAAGCTCCAACTCTCTGCAGAAGTGATGCAGCAGACTGCCGACAAGATTCTGAAGGAATTCAGCAAATAAACTCTACCACACACTCAACCAGTTCTGTGGGCGACGCGTCTCGCGTCTGCATCCACATAAATTCATTAGATTTTTGTGATTTGCGCTTCGCGCTTGTTTTGAACATTAATGCTCATTAATTGACCATTAATTCTTCATTAATATTCTCCTTCTATTAGGCTCGGTCATGAATTCCCATGAATTAATCATGAATTTTGTCGTACGATAATATCAGCTAAGAATTAATGAAAAATTAATGGGCAATTAATGGAGATTAATGTTTAAAGCCCCCATTATTGGATAAAATCCCATTACAAAATGCGGGGGTGCACACCTATATAGAGTGTTGCACCCCCGCATTATTTTATTCAGAAGCAATAGATATTACTTCAGCACACCGAGTTCCTTACCCACCTTGATGAAGGCAGCAATACACTTGTCGAGGTGTTCACGCTCGTGGCCTGCAGAGATCTGTACACGGATACGTGCCTGATCCTTAGGTACTACGGGATAGTAGAAACCTGTCACATAGATACCTTCTTCCTGCATCTTCTGAGCATATACCTGAGAGAGCTTAGCATCGTAGAGCATCACGGCGCAGATGGCACTCTGAGTAGGCTTAATATCAAAGCCTGCGGCGATCATCTTGTCGCGGAAATAGTTGACATTTTCTACGAGCTTATCGTGAATCTCATTGCTCTCATCGAGAATCTTGAAGGTCTCGAGAGCTGCACCTACGATGGCGGGAGCTACAGAGTTGGAGAAGAGGTAGGGACGTGAGCGCTGACGGAGCATGTCGATGATCTCCTTACGACCTGTAGTGAAGCCACCCATAGCACCACCGAAAGCCTTGCCCAGCGTACCAGTATAGATATCTACACGACCGTAAGTGTTGAAGAACTCGCTTACACCACGACCAGTCTTACCCACAACGCCAGCAGAGTGGCTCTCGTCTACCATGACGAGGGCATCGTACTTCTCTGCCAAGTCGCAGATCTTGTCGATAGGAGCTACATTGCCGTCCATAGAGAACACACCGTCGGTCACGATGATGCGGAAGCGCTGCTCCTGAGCTGCCTGAAGCTGACGCTCGAGGTCTTCCATATCGGCATTGGCGTAGCGATAGCGCTTTGCCTTGCAGAGACGCACGCCATCGATGATAGAAGCGTGGTTCAAAGCATCAGAGATGATCGCATCGTCGGCAGTGAGCAGAGGCTCAAACACGCCACCATTAGCATCGAAACAAGCAGCGTAGAGAATGGTATCCTCGGTCTTGAAAAACTTAGAAATAGCAGCCTCGAGCTCCTTGTGAATGTCCTGCGTACCGCAGATGAAGCGCACACTCGACATACCATAGCCGCGGCGGTCCATCATGTCCTTAGCAGCCTGGATAAGGCGAGGATTGTTAGAAAGGCCCAAGTAGTTGTTGGCACAGAAGTTGAGCACTTCCTTACCCTTTACTTGAATAGCGGCCTGCTGAGGGCCCTCGATGAGGCGTTCTTCCTTATAAAGACCGGCTTCTTTGATCTCCTTCAACTCATTCTGAAGGTGTTGTTGCAATTTACCGTACATTTGATATATGATTTATAAAAAGGTTTTTATAGCTCGTCATTATGCTATGCTCTGTCGCATAGCCACCGCAAAGTAACAGATTTTTTTTGAAAAATAGTACAAGTCGAAAGCAGAATATCAAGTTTGTTCGAATATTATGCTGAGACGCTACTTATTTTATTGAAAAAACGTGCAAGCCGAACGCCATCAAACTTGTTTGAATGACTGAGGCGCAGCCGTTTTTATTGAAAAAAAAACACTGCTCGTGACATAAATATAAAAAAAAGATTGCACCTTTGCACTAAAGAACATATTCTAACAACATACCTCTACAAATGAAGAATATCTTAGTGATTGGTGCAACAGGCCAAATCGGCTCTGAACTCACCATGAAGTTGCGTGGCATTTACGGCAACGACCACGTAGTGTGCGGCTACATCCCCAGCGCTGCCCCCAAGGGCGAACTCGCCGAGAGCGGTCCCGCAGAGATTTGCGATGTGACCAACGGCGAAATGATTGCCGACGTGGTAAAGAAGCACAACATCGACGCTATCTACAACCTCGCTGCTCTGCTCAGCGTAGTAGCCGAAGGTAAGCCCCAGTTGGCTTGGAAGATTGGTATCGACGGACTTTGGAACGTGCTCGAAGTGGCTCGCCAGCACCATTGTTCGGTGTTCACCCCCAGCTCTATCGGCTCTTTCGGACCCGAGACTCCCGCCGACCACGTACCACAGGATACCATACAGCGTCCGCGCACCATCTACGGTGTGTCGAAGGTTACCACCGAGCTGCTCTCTGACTACTACTTCCGCAAGTACGGCGTCGACACCCGTGCCGTACGCTTCCCCGGCTTGATCTCATACGTAACACTGCCCGGCGGTGGCACCACCGACTACGCTTGCGACATCTACTACTCTGCCGTACGCGGTGAAAAGTTTATCTGCCCCATCGCCAAAGGCACCTACATGGACATGATGTATATGCCCGACGCCCTGCGCGCTGCCGTAGAACTGATGGAAGCCGACCCCACTCGCCTCATCCACCGCAACGCATTCAACATCGCAGCCATGAGCTTCGATCCCGAAGGAGTGTTCGCAGCTATCCGCAAGTACAAGCCCAACTTTGAGATGGAATACCAAGTAGACCCCCTCAAGCAAGCCAACGCCGACTCATGGCCCAACAGCCTCGACGACATCTGCGCTCGCCAAGAATGGGATTGGAAGCCTGAATACGACCTTGATGCCATGACCGTAGATATGCTCAAGAAACTTGAAGAAAAACTGAAGTAAAGCTCAGCCCATCCTTCACAAAAATGAAAAAGATGGTACGATAGATTCTAAACATCTATCGTACCATCTTTTTTTGTGCAGTAAACGAACAACTTACCAATCTGAATATTCCCGAGATGTCCAACATTTAAAAATCATTATTTCTAATGAAAACCAATTACCTTGCAAACACTAAATTTGCAAATAAAGAAACGTTTAAACTATATCATTATGAAAACATTCCTCAGACAAATCCTACTACTACTTGCGCTCGTGGCTATTCCCACCTTTAGCCAAGTAAACGATCGCTCCACCCTATTCCACTTAAAAGGAAAGGTTAAGAGCGTTAAGCTCTATTGTGAAGGGCAACTTCAGAACACGTGTACATTCAATGCAAAAGGCGAATGGACTTACTGCGACAATCAGCTCGACGACACTTACTCCATCATCCCCGGTCATGACAATTTCTGCGAACACGAACGCGACGAGCAAGGCCGACTCACCATGCTCTACTACGACGACATAAGAGTCTGGCATCGCTACCACTTCTCATACGATGGCAGCACACTCATCGTCACAAGCGGTTCGCAAGACAATCGCACCAAGACCGACAAAAAATATACATATTACCACAACACTGCAGGCGAAATCACTAAGTACGGTTATCACACAGAAGAAACCACATGCGACCTAACCATGCGAGGCACTGAGACCTACACCATTCTTGCTCGAGATAGCCAAGGCAACTGGACTAAGCGAAAATGTACACGCAGCGATGGTTCACCCTCCGTCATACAAACGCGACGCATCACCTACTTCACCTCCACACCCGCAAACAAGAAAAAATAGCATATTATGAACAAACTTCTCTCACTCCTCATCGTATTCTGCCTCTCACTCGCAGCATGCGCTCAGCACACCGACCGCTTCAGCATATACGCTCTCAAAGGGAAAGTAAAAATGTGCGAGTTCTACGACGAAGAAGGACTTCAAAACGATGACAACCTCGAGTTCGATCGCGCCGGAAGACTTATCAATGTGAGAAATCACCCTCTCAACTGGAATTTCGGTCACCACAAACGTGATGCACAAGGACGCATCATTAGCATCGGCGATCAAGACAACGGACTCGACAAATACATTTACAACACTTCCAACAAACTCACACAGATCAAATCTTATTATTCAGACAAATCTTCCACCACATACAAATACGATGCACAAGGACGCATCATCTCCACAATCACAACCTATAAGAACGGCACTCAAAGCAGCATAGAGTATACCAGCTTTATTAAGACTGACTCTCATGGCAATTGGACACGTGCTAACGTGGTAGAAATCACTCCCGACGGCGAACGCGTGGAGTACGTACAAGTGCGCCGACTCAGCTATTTCCAATAGAAATCTATACGCTTTCCGTAGTATAAAACTGAGGAAAGGACTGTACTTCGGCAGGAGTATGGACACTATAGTCTACATCGTTAGGCTGTATAAACTTAGGGTGGTCCTATTAATTCGTTTTGAAATTAATAGGACCACCCTTCTTTATTACACGATTACACGGAGCAAGCGGGATAGCACCGCTCTTCTGCGCTTAGTTTTCTACAGTAATCGCACCATTATCCTTCTTCACCGTGATGGTATTTGAACAAGTGGGTGCAATCATTGTCAGATAGTTTGCTTCCTTACCTACTTGTATGCCTTGAGCATATTTGCTAGAACCTTTCATTGTAGTAAATGCTCCCGTATTGGTCACAGCTAAGTAGCCCGTGTAGATACCAAAATTCTGTTTTGTTTCAGGTACATAACCAGATTTTACAGAGAACTGATACTTCACGTTGAACACCTTGGGGAAGATGTTCACCGTGACAGGAATAACGTTGATGCTACAATCATTGGCAATCTGTGGCTTATCAGTATTGATGGCAGTCTGGATAATAGTTTTTACTTCGCTACTTAGGCCTTCCAAGCCTGAGCAACCATCTCTTGTAATAGAGGTGTAGGTTTCAGCATCGCCATCAGCATAGAAAGCGCGCTTCATGTCCACATAGTTGAAATCGACATTGGAAAAAGCTTCTACGTAGTAGAGGGTACATGAGGTAGCTTTCGCAGGAGGTGTTGGAGTAGGATCAGGGTCGTCATCGCCGCATGAAGCAAATACACCCAGAGTCAGCACCACAGCCATAGCCATGAGCAGTTTGAAAAGGTTGGTCTTTTTCATAAAGCTAAAGTATATTGTTTATAATAATTGTTGTGCACAGATTTCTATTTCCTAAAACGTTTATTCAGAATTATTAGAACCTATGACAAGCAAAAGTAGACATTAATACAACATGCACCTATATTATTACAATATTTAACCACAGGAAGAGATTATTTAGTCTCCGTATGATGTAGCGTGGCAACATACTCTGTAAGATTAAGTCAGCAGGCCGAGACCTACAACCATTACGACGCCGATGGCTACCTGCAGAGGGAGGCCTACCTTAACGTAGTCGATAGGTTGATAGCCTCCGGCGGACATGACAAGAGCGTTAGGTGGAGTGGAGAAAGGCGAAGCGAAGCACATGCTGGCAGCTACCGTAACAGCCATCAATACGGGTACGGCATTCAGCCCCTCAGCTTGCGCGGCTTGCAGAGCAATAGGCGCCATGAGCACGGCGGTTACCGTATTAGAGATGAAAAAGGTCATAAGCGATGTGGCCACGTAGATGCAGGCAATGAGAAGCATGCCTCCATGACCGCCGATGGCGTGGACGAGCGACTGAGAAATCAGCTGCGACGCTCCCGTCTTTTCAAGGGCTGTCGACATTGGAAGCATCGCACCGAAGAGAATGATACTCTCCCAATTAATAGTCTTATAAGCCGCCTCAACACTGCGCAAGCAACCTGTGAAGATCATGGCTACAGCTGCAAGCATGACGGCTGTCACGGGTGCGATGGGAATGAAGTCGAAGGCCATCAAGAGCACCATCAGTACCATAATGAGCGCGGCAATAGGAGCTTTATAATCATGCGTCGCCTTAGCAGCCTGCTCGAGAGGCTGCCCTACAACCACCCATTCTTGTCCGTCCCGATGATTGAGTTTAGCTATGTTCTTCCAACGTCCCTGCACCAAGATGATGTCGGAGGCATGGATGCGTTGATCCTTGATATCGTCGAGCAAATAATCGTTGTGGCGACGAATGCCAAGTACGTTAAGGCGATAAGTGGAGCGAAAGCCTGTCTGCTCTACTGTCTGCCCTACGAGCGATGAAGCGGGCATTACCAAAATTTCTGCCATCCCTACGTCGTAGAAGTTAAGCGGTCCGCCATCGGCTGGAGAGTCCTCCAGTTCGTTGAGTTGCTGCTCGTTGGCAAAAGACTTTATTTGCTCTGCTGAGCCTGTAGCATAGAGCACGTCGCCCGCAGAGAGCGGATGATTGCCGATGGCAAACTGTTCGAGCTTGCGCAAGGCTCCTCCTTGAAGAGAGGAACGGCGCACTTCGATTACAGTTACTCCGTAGTTGCGCCGCACATCGAGCTGCTTGAGCGTATGACCTACCATAGCGGAGGATTCAGAGATTTGCAAGCAGTGGAGGCCTTCGGCAAGCTTATATTCCTCCACCAACTGCTGTAGTGACTTGCCACTCTTTGAGGAAGCAGAGGCGGAACGCCCTTTGAGGAAACGCCGCGAGAGGGGGATGAGCAATGCCGTGCCTACTACGATGCATACGATGCCTATGGGAGTAAATGAGAAAAAACCTAACGGCTCGTAGCCGGCACTGGCCAAAGCATCACGCACGATGAGATTGGGTGGAGTACCGATGAGTGTGAGCATGCCGCCCATGCTTCCAGCAAATGCTAACGGCATGAGAAAACGTGAGGGAGAGAGCCCAGCGCCACGTGCCATGCTTACTACGATAGGTAGCATCAATGCCACGGTGCCCGTATTGCTCACGAAGGCACCCACCACTGCGGTAGTGAGCATGAGCAGAATGAATAGGCGCGTCTCGTTTGTCCCCGCCAGGCCAAGGATACCAGTACCTATGCGCTTAGCAAGCCCTGTACTGAATATGCCTCCGCCCACGATAAATAGGCCCACCATCATGATGACAATAGGATTGGAAAATCCTGTAAGGGCTTCTTCGGGAGTGAGCACACCACTAAGCACGAGGGCTAATGCCGAACATACGGCTACGAGATCGGAACGTAATTTGCCACTTACAAACAGTATGGCAGAGAGCGCTAAGATGATAAGTGTCGCTGTCATAGAGAGGAAGTTTTAAGTTTTGAGGTTATAAGGTTATGAGGGAGTTTTAAGTTTTGAGGTTATAAGGTTATGAGGAAGTTTTAAGTTTTGAGGTTATAAGGTTATGAGAAATTTTTGAGGTTTGAGGTTATAAGGTTATAAAGTTAGTAAATGGTCTGTGGGCGGCACTTCACGTGTCGGCACTATTAAGGGAATGGATGGGAGGTGTGTGCATTCTCTCTTATGCCGACGCGGGACGCGTCGCCCACAGAACTAAGTGGAATCTGCTTTATTAGCTATTCGAGCCAGCTATATTAGCCTTTCTTAAGGCTGCTTCTCCTCGGGTTTCCAATCCTTGTAGGGATAGGTGCGGAGTGAGGAGTTGTAGTATTTTCTATCGCCGGTCACTTCTGTACCGAGGAAGGGGGCTCGCTCATAATTTTCGTCCTCGCTGCCGAGTTCCACTTCGGCTACGACGAGGCCAGCATTGTCGCCAAAGAACTCGTCTACTTCATACGTATGATTGCCTTGTGGCACGAGCCAACGTATCTTGTCGATAATGCCGGGTTCGCAAAGGCGCATGAGCGAGAGAGCCTCGTCGCGTGTGATTTCTTTTTCAAACTCATAGCGCGAGAGGCCTCCGTTGAGCGAGGGTCCCTTGATGGTGAGATAGCCTTTTTCGTCGCGAAGGCGCACACGTACGGTACGTCCGCGCCCGCTGCAGATATAGCCTTGCATAATGCGGCTGTGCGAGGTAGAGAGCAACTTATAGTCGCCTGTGACCAAGAATTTACGTTCTATTTCGAGAGGCATTCCTTCTTCTCTTTTTTATGCCAGGAGCCAATAAGCGGCTGTGGCTAATGCACCAAGCAAGAGCAAGGTTATAACGATGCCCGTCACGACGTTGCGTGCTTGCTTTTCTTCCATGGCCTCGCGGGCCTTTTTCTTGAGTAAACGTTTTGCTTTCATGGGCTGTTTTAGTTTTAAGTTTATAATATGAGGTTGGAGTTTTGAGGTTTAGTGGTTGGGAGTTTTAATGTTATGAGGTTTAGTGGTTGGGAGTTTTAAGGTTATGAAGTTTAGTGGTTTGGAGTTTTAAGGTTATGAGGTTATAAAGTTTGCTTTGCTACAGAAAGCGGCTGCTTAACTTCTAAACTTTTCAAATTCTTAACTCCTAAACTTTTCAAATTCTAAACTCCTCAACTTCACTTACTTCTTACTCCTCTCTGCCTTTCTCTGAGAACTCCATGAGATAGGCTTTGATGAAGCCATCGATCTTGCCATCCATCACGCCACCGACGTCGCTTGTCTGGAAGCCTGTGCGGTGATCCTTTACGCGGCGATCGTCGAACACGTAGCTACGAATCTGGCTACCCCACTCGATTTTCTTCTTTCCTGCCTCGATTTTGGCTTGTTCGGCTTTACGCTTTTGGAGGGCACGGTCGTAGAGTTGTGAGCGGAGGAGTCGCATGGCATTCTCACGATTTTCGAGCTGCTTACGGCTTTCGGTGTTCTCGATGAGGATTTCTTCTGTTTCGCCCGTATCGGGGTCGGTATACTGATAGCGGAGGCGTACACCCGTCTCCACCTTATTGACGTTCTGACCACCGGCACCACCGGAACGGAAGAGGTCCCACGATATTTTCGATGGATCAACGTATACTTCGATGGTATCGTCGACCAGCGGAGTGACGAATACTGAGGCGAACGACGTCATGCGCTTGCCTTGAGCATTGTAGGGCGATACGCGCACGAGGCGATGTACGCCGTTCTCGCTTTTAAGGTAGCCATAGGCAGAGTCGCCCTCGATCTCCATTGTGACGGTCTTGATGCCTGCTTCATCGCCCTCTTGCAGGTGGGAGATGGTGCATTTGTAGCCATGAGCCTCAGCATATCGCATATACATACGCATGAGCATGGAGGCCCAGTCTTGGCTTTCTGTGCCGCCTGCGCCAGAGTTGATTTTCAGCACGCACGACATTTGGTCTTCCTCCTGTCGGAGCATATTGCGCAGTTCGAGGTCTTCGATGGCGGCCATACACTTACTGTAGTCCTCGTCCACCTCCTCTTCGGTCACCATTTCTTCTTTATAGAAGTCGAATGCCAGAGCGAGCTCGTCTACGAGGGTCTTGACCTCCTTATATCCGTTGATCCACTTTTCAATGCCTTTTACCTTTTTCATCTGTTCTTCTGCGCGCTTTGCGTCGTCCCAGAATCCGGGATCTTGCGTACGCAGTTGTTCTTCTTCGAGCTGCATTTTCTTTGCGTCAATGTCAAGGTAGCGATTGAGTGCTGCCACACGGTCTTGGGCATCTTTCAGTTGGTCGGAAGTAATCATCTGTCTTTGTTTCTATAATTTTTGAGAGGGGTAGGGTCTTTAATTCTTATTAGCCTGCTGTGCTTGCTGAGCCTCAGCTTCGGCATAGATTTGCTCTATCTGCTCGGCGTAATGTTCATACACCACGCGACGGCGTACCTTCAGCGTATTGGTCAGTTCGCCATTGTCCATCGTAAATGGGTGGGGCAACAGGATGAAGCGCTTTATCTGTTCGTAGTGGGCAAGGTCTTGCTGGAGCGTATTGATGCGCTCGGTGTAGAACTTGAGGATGGCGGGATGCTTACAAAGTTCTTCGCGCGAAGCGCAACTGATGCCCTTCTCTTGAGCATAAGCCTCGAGGAGCTTATAACTCGGCACGATAAGAGCGCTCACAAATTTGCGTTTATCAGCCACGATCACGGCTTGGTCGAAGTAGCGATCGAGCACGAGTTTCGATTCGATCATCTGCGGAGCGATGTACTTTCCGTTGGATGTCTTAAAGAGGTCCTTAATGCGTTCGCGCAGGAAGAGTTCACCATTTTTTATATATCCGGCATCGCCCGTATGGAACCATCCATCCTCATCGATGGCTTCCTTCGTGAGCGATTCCTTCTTATAGTAGCCTGGCGTGATGGTCTTGCCTCGGAGGAGGATTTCGTCGTTCTCGCCAAACTTTATTTCTATCTTATCGATCAATCGTCCGACGGACCCGAGCGTAACGGGTCGACCGGGAATATCGCATGAGACGGTTGCTAAGCTCTCGGTCAGTCCGTAGCCCACTACCATATTGATGCCTGCGGCATGTGTAAACTTCTCCACCTCGGGCGATACGGCTGCACCTGCTGTGGGGAAGAAGTTGGCGCGTTCCAGTCCGAGCGTCTTGCGCAGAAGCTTAATGACGGTCTTGTCGTAAAGCTTATACTGGAGTGCTAAGCCCATTGGTGCGCGCTTACCTTTCGACTTATAGTTCACCCAGTAGCGCGTGCCCACTTCGAGAGCTTCGCGTATGAGTTTGCGCTCCATGAATGATCCGTTCTCCATTTTTTCGAGTACGGCTTGGTATACTTTTTCCCAGAATCGAGGCACGGCGCTCATACACGTGGGGTGTACCTCCTGCATTGACTTCTGCACGTCGGCCGGACGGAGGTTGACACACTGCAGTGCACCCTCTGTCAGTCCTAAGTAGCACCATGCGCGTTCAAATATATGCGTATAGGGTAGGAAATTCAAGAACACGTCGTCGTCCGAGAGCGGAAGCACGGCATCGTTCACGCGGAAGCCCTCGTGGTACTGTCCGTATGTGAGCATTACGCCCTTGCTTTGCCCAGTAGTGCCGCTGGTGTAGAGTATGTTGCAGAGGTCGCTGTAGTTTGCATCGTCCTGTCGCTGGCGATACTCTGCCACGAGCGAGGGATCCTTTGATGCCTTTACACCCATCGCGAGGAAGTCGTCGAAATAGACCGACAGGTGGTCAGAGGGAGCTTTCTTCACGTTGCGATCGAAGATGATGATGCGCTCCAGCGAGCGAGCTACGGAGATCACGCTAAATGCCACGTCGTATTGATCCTGCTCTCCCACGAAGAGGAAGCGCACCTGTGCATCGTTGAGCATATAGCTCACTTGGGCTGCACTGCTCGTGGCATAGAAGGGGATGGTCACCACGCGAATGCCGTAAGCGCCGAAGTCGGTGAAGTGGGTCTCGGGCTTATTTTGTGAGAACACGGCTATATTTTCCTGCACCTTCACTCCGAGTTGGAGCAAAGCGTAGGATACTTTCTTTACGTTTTGGGCAAACTGTCGCCACGATATGGGCAGCCATTTATTCTGCTCATAATCGCGATAGCTCAGTGCGGCACGATCGCCGTACTTCTTGGCTTGCTCAAGAATCAGTTTTGACAGGTGGCAGTTGTTTTGCATATCATGCAGGTTTTTATTCCACACCGAGGGTCATACGCGCAAGAACGCCAGGTTGTAAAGACGCTTTCTGCTGTTATATCGGAGTGGACGGGTTAGGAGAGGCAATGAGCCTTTTCCTGCTAATATATGCAAAGTTATCGTTTTTTGTGGAATTGCGCAAGGACTATGTTGAGAAGTTAATTTATTGGTGAGGGATTGAATGCTGAAATGGGGTTGCGCTTCGCGCGGGTTTTGAACATTAATGACCATTAATTGATCGTTAATTAATTCATTAATTTTTCGTTTGTGAGTGATACGGGCGTTTGAGAGATGCGTTAATTTTGCGCTTCGCTATGGCCGACAAATAAGGTCTCATAGTCTTTATCTCTTACGCGCTGCATATGACGATCTACGAGGAAACATTCATTGGTATGCTCATCATAAGCCCAACGCTCGCCAATCAATCTGGGTTCACCAAAGTTTATCAAAATCCCTATAGGTTTCTTAGTCAAACGAAGGTAGTTACAAAGTTGAGCACGATGTGCAGGAAGGATTTTTACCACAGACTTTAGTTCAATAATAATATCGTCCACTACAATATCCATCTTATATTTTTTCTCCAACTCCACACCCTTATAATATGCTATTATTTCTTGTTCACGTTTATTGGGAACGCCACACATCCTTAGCTCCATACTTAATGCTTCTTGATATATTGGTTCTAAAACGCCCCATCTTATCTCACTATGAACAGTCATCGCTGCCCCAATGATTTTGTATACTAATTCTTGATACCTCGTATAATCCATATCATAGTTTCTTCATTAACAAATATTACTCAACCCCTCGCGAAGCGCAAAATTAACACCACACAATCGAAAAATTAATGATATAATTAACGTCCAATTAATGACCATTAATGTTCAAAAACCGCGCGAAGCGCAAAATTAACGTTCCTCAAAAAGCCCCCATATCATCACAAGGACGAATTAATGAATCAATTAATGTTCAATTAATGACCATTAACGTTCAAAACCCCGCGCGAAGCGCAAAATTTACGTCCCCTCCTTCGGGCAAAGTCTCTTCATGCTCACCACGTAAGCCACCACCACCATCGTGCCCGTGATAACCCACGAAATGGGGTAGACCTGGAGCAGCTGGGCAAAGCCGTGATAGTGAGGCACGACGAGAAACACCCACACTACGCGCAACACGCACGTACCAAACACAGTCATCAGCGTGGGTAGCATCGACTCGCCCATGCCGCGCAGAGCCGATGCCGACACCTCATAGCTGCAGGCTATAAACTGGCACACCAGCACATGTTCCATGCGGATAGAGCCATAGCGTATCACCTCAGGATCGGTACTGAATAGGCTCAAGAAGAAGTGGTCTTGCCACACCAGCAGAGCGTTCGCCACGAAGCAACCACACACAGCCAATGCCATGCAGATACGATAGATACGGCGCACGCGGTCGTACTTCCGCGCGCCATAGTTTTGACCTATAAAGCTGATGGCAGCTCCATTGAATGCCACCACGATGAAGTAGCAATAGAATTCAAAGTTGAGCGCTGCTGCCGATCCAGCCACTGCTGCTGCGCCATAGCCATTGATGGCGCTCTGTACCACCACGTTGGAGAAGGAGAACACCATACCTTGCAATCCTGCTGGCACACCAATCTGAAGCATGCGGCGAAGCTCTTTGCCATGAAGCTTTAGCTGACGAAGTTCGAGTTTCAAAGCCCCTGGCTCGCGACGCAGGAGCATGATAATGAGAAATGCGCTCACTGCATTGGCAATGGCCGTAGCGATGGCCACACCCTCTACGCTCATGCCCAGTCCGATCACGAAGATGAGGTTGAGCACCGTATTGATCACGCCCGCCACCACAAGAATGTAGAGCGGACGACGCGTATCGCCCACGCTGCGCAGAATGGCGGAGCCAAAATTGAAGATCAAGAAGAATGGGATGCCGATGAAGTAGATGCGGAGGTAGAGCACGGCAAGGTCGAGCACATCGGAGGGAGTATCGATAAGTTCGAGAATGGGGCGCGACACCGCCACACCGATACACATCAGCAGCACTCCGCAGATGACCGAAAGCAAAGCCACGGTGCTCACGGAGCGCCGCACGCCCTCATCGTCTTTCTGTCCGAGGTGGTTGGAAATCACCACGTTTGCACCCATCGATATACCCATAAAGAGATTGATGAGCAGACTGATTACGGGTGCATTGCTTCCCACAGCAGCCAACGCCTTACTGCTGGCGAAGCGACCTACCACTGCCACATCGACAGAGTTGAACAATTGCTGCAACATACTGCTTGCTGCGAGCGGCAATGCAAACACGATAATCTTCATCAAGAGTGGTCCATTGAGCATGTCCACTTTCTTTCCACTTTCCTTCATCTTCGTAATTCTTTTTCTGCCTGCAAAATTACTCTTTTCGCATGAGATGCAGGCATGCTGACGCGTTAATATACTTGTGGACCTATGCATCAATGTGCAAGCGATGCGTGGAAGAATAGTGCTTGATACCGACGAGAGACGCGTCGCCCACAAAAAATAGTTGAGGGGAATACCGCCTCACGCGCGCGCATCAGGCATTTTTTCTCCCATTTTTCCTCATTGCTTGCACTTATATTGTAAAAGCTACTGGTAGTCAACGTTATTACGCCTCCCCGTGCCTACACTTTTCCTACACGCTTCCCTCACCCTTGCTTACACTTCGCACACGCTCCGCGCTGCGCCCCCCTCCACTTTCTTCCATAGGATAATTTTCACGCCATCGGGGGGAAATTTTCACGCCATCGGGGGATAATTTTCACGCCTCCATAGGATAATTTTGAGTGCGAGCGGAGTGAGGCAAAAGTGCAGACAATGTGTAGACAAAATCTGGAGCATAACGAATGATTATCAGGGCATTATGCCTCGTATGCGACCAAAGTGGCAGCACGTTTCATCAAAATTGGCTGTAACGTGCGCGCGAGAGAGAGTCATCGGGGGAACGTACGAGAAAGAAAAAGTGAACAATTTGTACACTCTTTTTGTCCATCCCCAAAAAGTTGCGCACCTTTGCACAAGCTTAGCTCCGAGAATATCGTAACTTTGCACATCCAAACATTAACACCCACCCTCATGACCCTCATACAGCAACTCACCCAGAAGGCCATCGCGCTACTCATGCGCCTCATAGCCACCCCCTCAGTAAGCCGTGACGAGAAGCAGGCTGCCGACCTCATAGAGGCCTATCTCAGCAAATGCGGAGCCGAGCCTAAGCGCCACCACAACAACGTGTGGTGTATGCAGCCCGTCACTGCCGACGACCACCGCCCTACCCTCTTGCTCAACGCTCATATCGACACCGTAAAGCCTGCCGCTACGTGGCAGCACGATCCCTTTAAGCCCACGCTCAGCGACGACCGCCTCTACGGCCTGGGCTCAAACGACTGCGGCGGCGGACTGGTGAGCCTCATGCACGTGTTTCTCCACCTGCGCGAGCGTACCGACCTGCCCTACCGACTCGTGTTTTTAGCCTCTGCCGAGGAAGAAGTATCGGGCAAGGATGGCATAGAGTCGGCCCTACCTCTGCTTCCGAAGATCGACGTAGCACTCGTGGGCGAACCCACAGGGATGCAACCCGCCATTGCCGAAAAAGGGCTCATGGTGATCGATTGCACCGCACATGGGCGTTCGGGGCATGCCGCTCGCAATGAGGGCATCAATGCCATCTACGAGGCACTGCCCGACATGGAGTGGTTTCGCACCTTCCGATTTGCTCAGGAGAGCCCACTGCTGGGCCCCGTCAAGATGTCGGTCACAATGGTCGAGGCTGGCACACAACACAATGTGGTGCCCGACGAGTGTAAGTTCGTGGTCGACGTCAGAGCCAACGAATGCTACTCCAACGAGGAGATTCTTGCCGAAGTGAAGCGTCACGTGAAGTGCGACGCCGTGCCCCGGTCTACGCGTCTGCACTCCTCGCGCATCGCCCCCACACACCCGCTCATCAAGGCTGCTGTAGCCCTTGGGCGCGTGCCCTTCGGATCGCCCACTCTGAGCGACCAAGCGCTCATGCGATTCCCCTCCTTCAAGATGGGACCGGGCGACTCCGCACGCTCGCATACCGCCGACGAGTACATTCGCCCTGCCGAAATAGAAGAGGCCATAGGCATCTACCTACACATGCTGCAAAGCTAAGCCTCTCACAGAGAAAAAGAATTTTTCACATCAACGAAAAAAAATCAGCAGAAAGAGACGGATAACTGACAAGAATTCCGTACTTTTGGATTCGATTAGAGAGCATTAACAAAAGCACGCCCTCTGCAATGGATTATGGGAGTTATAGACGAAGGACATGGGAGCCACAAGCATTCATCATCTGGAGTTTGTAACGCCTTATTTTTCAGAGCATAAGCGTGCGCCCATTCTTACGATAAAGGCATGTACCACATCCCTGTCCTACTCCACGAGACCGTAGACGGACTCAATATTCAGCCGGGTGGCATCTACGTTGACGTCACCTTCGGAGGCGGCGGACATAGCCGCGAAATATTGCGACGACTCGACGACACAGCCCACCTTTATAGCTTCGACCAAGACGCCGATGCCGAGCAAAACGTGCCGCAAGGCGATCAGCGATTCACCTTCGTAAGGAGCAACTTCCGCTACCTTAAGAATTGGATGCGCTATTACGGAGTAGACCATATCGACGGATTGCTGGCCGACCTCGGCGTGTCAAGCCACCACTTCGACGATGAAGAGAGAGGATTCTCCTTCCGATTCGACGCGCCACTCGATATGCGCATGAATGAGCGCGCAGGAGCCACAGCCGCCGACATTGTCAATCGATATACGGAGGAGCAATTGGCCGACGTGTTCTACCTCTACGGCGAAATGAAGAACAGCCGCCGACTGGCTGCTGCCATTGCCAAGGCTCGCGCCAAAGAGAGCATCCTGACCATCGACGACTTGCTCCGTGTGGTCAAGCCTCTTATGCCACGCGAGAGGGAGAAGAAAGACCTTGCACGCGTGTTTCAAGCCTTACGCATTGAGGTGAACCACGAGATGGACGCTCTGCGCGAAATGCTCGAAGCTGCGCTCGACGTGCTCCGCCCCGGCGGAAGGCTCTCGGTGCTTACTTACCATTCGCTCGAAGACCGCATGGTGAAAAACTTCATACGTGCCGGACGCATCGACGGAAAGGTGGAACAAGACTTCTACGGCAGACGGCTCACCCCATGGCGCGCCATCAACAATAAGGTGATCCTACCCTCCGCACAGGAGCAAGAGGAGAATCCTCGCAGCCGTTCGGCTAAGCTCCGCATTGCTGAGAAACTCTAAAAACTCCGACTCTCTGCATAAAGCGTCCCTCTCCCCCCAACGATACTCCTTACCCCCCCACACACGACCTTACCTCTCACAGAAGATATGGACAAAGACTCGAAAAAACCATCGCCCACCGACGACGATCCCAAGAAGGCGGGCATTAACCATAAGACCTCTGACACCACTGACGATGCCGCCTCCACTCCTGACACCACTCCTGAGGACAACGCTAAAGAAGAGGCCGACAATGCCGAGAAAAAGGCTCTGCGCGCCCTGCGCAACCTCACATCGGACGACGACAACCCCGAAGGCGAAGGCGAACACATCAAGATCACGCTATCGTCGATCTTAGGTGGCGACATCCTGGGCGGAAGATGGTTTAAGCGCCAGTTCTGGTACATCGTGATGCTCGTGGCAATGACCATCGTCTACGTGAGCAACCGATACTCCTGCCAGCAAGAGATGATTCAATCAAAGCTGCTCACCGACACGCTGCTCGACTGCCGATACAAGGCTCTCACACGATCAAGCGAACTGAAAGAGCGCACCCGACGCAGCTATATAGAGAAGTCGCTCACCGACACCACGCTGCAGACTTCCAACACGCCTTCGTTCAACCTCCCCGTCGACGAAGACGAATAACCTTCTCCACCCTCTCCCCGCGCTAAAGAGATCCGTCCCGATGCGCATGAGAGATGATACAGAACTCCTAAACCGGCTATTCCACCTTCCTTAGGAACTGCCACACCCCTATTACGCTAAAGAGAAATGAACTTTCCAGTCAAACAGGTGACTAAACGCTATGCCGTAGTAGCCTCGCTATTGGTGCTTGCTTGCATTGCCATTATCGGCAAAGCAATCTACATCATGACCGTCAAGAAGGACTATTGGATGGCCATCAACGACCGCTTTGTCAAGGAGAACGAAGTGGTTCAGCCCACTCGTGGCAACATTCTGGCAGACAATGGCGAACTGCTCGCCGCATCGCTCCCAGAGTATAAGATCTACATGGACTTCATGTCGTGGGAGAAGGACCCTAAGCGCCGAGCTAAGGAGCAAGCTAAGCGCGACAGTCTGCTCACGTGCAAGATGGACTCTATCTGCCAAGGGGTACACGCTGTGCTTCCACAGATAGATCCCGCAGCTTTCCGCGAACTTCTGCTCAAGGGTAGAGAGGAAAAGAGTCACCACTGGAAGCTCTACGACAAACGTATCTCTTACATTCAGTACCGACAACTCAAGCAGTTGCCCATCTTCCGCCTCTCCGCCAACCTGGGAGGATTCCACACGGAGGAGTTTAAGACAAGAAAGAATCCTTACGGCCATCTGGCCAACCGCACCATAGGCGACCTCTATTATATGAAGGACTCCGCCCGCACCGGACTGGAACTGAAGTTCGACTCCGTCCTGCGAGGCAAACCGGGCATTGCCCACCGACAGAAGGTGCTCAACCGCTACCTCACCATCATCGACAAGCCCGCCGAAGACGGATGCGACGTGCAGACCACTCTCAACGTGGGCATGCAGGACATCTGCGAGAAGGCTCTCTCGGACAAACTTACCGAGATCGATGCCAACTCGGGCGTGTGCATCCTCATGGAAGTGGCGACGGGCGACATCAAGGCAATGACAAGCCTGCGGAGAATGCACGATGGTTCGTATCAAGAGATTAATGCCGATGCGGTGAAAAACCTTTACGAACCAGGATCGGTGTTCAAACCCATGTCGTTCCTCGTAGGCATGGACGATGGTTATATCCATATGACCGACGTGGTCGACGTGGGCTGCGGCATCAAGGAGATGTATGGCCGCAAGATGCGCGATGCCAACTGGCGCTCTGGCGGTAGCGGCGTAGTCACCGTGCCACAGATTCTGCAAAAGTCGCTCAACGTGGGCGTAAGTACACTCATCGACCGCGCTTATCACAACCAACCACGCAAGTTTGTGGAAGGCATCTACCGCATCGGTGTGGCTGAGGACTTGAAGATTCCTATTCCTGGCTATGCCAAGCCTCGCATACGTATGCCTAAAGCCGACCTCTCCAACTGGTCGAGAACTGCGTTGCCCTGGATGAGCATTGGCTACGAGACTCAGATCCCGCCCATCACCACCGTCAATTTCTACAACGGCATTGCCAATAACGGCAAAATGCTCCGCCCCAGACTGGTAAAAGCCATCCTCAAGAATGGCGAAGTAGTGAAGGATTTCCCCGTAGTAGTGCTACGCGAACATATGGCAAAGCCCGAAGCCGTAAAGAATATACAAGATTGCTTGGAGTCGGTCGTAAGCGTCGGACTCGGCAAGAAAGCTGGCTCACGCTACTTCCACGTGTCGGGCAAGACGGGTACCGCACAGATTTGGACCAAAAACGGATTTGCTTCACAATACCTCGTGTCGTTTGCAGGCTATTTCCCCTCAGAGCATCCACTCTACTCTTGCATCGTCTGCATTCAGAAGGGTGCTCCCGCATCGGGCGGTGGCATGTGCGCCCCCGTGTTCAAGCGCGTGGCTGAGACGATCATGGCTCAACGCCGATCTACCGACTACACCACCGTACGCGACACGATGAATTGCTTGCAACCTATCGTATGCTCGGGCAATATCAACGCGGCACAAAACATTCTCGAACAACTCGGCATAAAGTTCAACTCCACACTCAATTCCAACGACGAGGGAGCCCTCACATGGGGCGTGGCTCGCACCGATGGAAACGGAGTAAACCTCAATTCCACCAACGGAGTCAACGAAGAACTCGTGCCCGACGTGCGCGGTTACGGACTGCGCGATGCCGTTTATCGCCTCGAACGCATGGGACTTAAAGTCAAGGTGAAAGGCTTCGGTCGCGTAAGCACACAAAATCTGCAACCAGGCTACCGATTCAAACGCGGGCAGCAGATCGAACTCATTCTGGGCAATCCCGACGACATTCCAGCTTCTGAGCGCGACAGCGTCAGCGCCGACTCGTCAAGCGTAAAGAAGGCTCCTGCCAATGAGCCCGAAGACCCTGAACTCACTCCGACCAAGAAGGCTGAAGAGAACTATAAGCAGACCGAGAAAGCGCAGCAGCAAAAGATGCAAGAGCAAAAAGCGCAACAAGCTGCTAAGAATCGAGAAGAGCGACAAAAGAAAGCCAACTCGGGAAAGAAGCAGCCCGCCAATAAGCCCAATAAGGACGACGAAAAGAAGAAAAAGTCTGCCACCCCACAAAAGCAACCAGCCAACAAGCCCTCCAAAGAGACAAGCTCCTCTGCCAGCAAGCAGAGCACCAAGGCTAAAACTTCCAGCAAGGACAAACCTAAGACTGCAAGCAAGGACAAAGCTAAAACTTCAAGCAAGGACAAGGACAAAGCTAAAACTTCAAGCAAAGAAAAGGCTTCTTCACAAGACAGACGAAACAGCACGAAGTCCGCTTCATCCACTCAGAAACAAGCAAAGACCTCTAACTCCTCAAAGAATAAGAAATCCTAACTTTCAATAGAGCGGTGTGAAAAGATAGAGCGAAAGGAGCCATCGCTGATTAGCAAAGATGATACCTACTCCATCTGCCCAAAAATCTTCATCCCACTCCTATTATATATAAATATGTATAGAATATGAACCTTTCCGATACTCTCAAGAAGATTACAGTCACCGCTTCGGTGGGCGACATGCAACGCGAAATAAGCGGAGTCAATATGGACTCACGATTAGTGAAGCCCGGTGACCTCTTTATCGCAGTAAAGGGTACACAGGCCGATGGCCATGCCTATATTCCCAAAGCCATAGAGCTCGGCGCAACTGCCATCCTCATGAGCGAACCTATCCCCGAAGACAGGAAAGAGGGCATCACCTACGTACAAGTAGACGATACAGAAGACGCCGTAGGCAAAGTGGCCACACAATTCTATGGCGACCCTACCACAAAACTCAAACTCGTAGGCGTGACCGGCACCAATGGTAAAACTACCATCGCCACCGTGCTCTACAATATGTTTCGCGCATTCGGCCACAAGTGCGGACTCTGCTCTACCGTGTGCAACTACATCGATGGCAGAGCCATTCCCGCCGACCATACTACGCCCGATCCTATCACACTCAACAAACTTCTCGCCCAAATGGCTGAAGAAGGTTGCGAATATGCATTCATGGAATGCTCCTCACACGCCATTCACCAGAAGCGTATCGGAGGCCTCCGCTTCGCAGGGGGAATCTTCACCAACCTTACACGCGACCACCTGGACTACCATAAGACGTTTGAAAACTATCGCAACGCCAAGAAGGCATTCTTCGACGGACTGCCCAAAGGCTCCTTCGCCATTACCAATGCCGACGACAAGAACGGCATGATCATGGTGCAAAACACGGCCGCTACCGTACGCACATACTCCACTCGCACCGCCGCCGACTACAAAGGACGCATCCTCGAAGAAAGCATCGAGGGCATGATGCTCGACATCGACGGACGCGAGGTGAGCGTGCGTTTCGTAGGACGATTCAACGTGTCCAACCTACTCGCCGTCTATGGTACAGCTCTCATGCTTGGCAAAACGCCCGAGGATACGCTGCGCGTACTCTCAGCTATGCACCCCGTCAACGGACGCTTCGAAGCCATTCACTCGCCCAAGGGATTCAACGCCATCGTTGACTATGCTCACACCCCCGATGCACTCGTCAACGTACTCACTGCCATCGGAGAAATTGTAAAGGGTAAGGGACACATCATCACCGTATGCGGAGCCGGCGGCAACCGTGATAAAGGCAAACGCCCGCTCATGGCTCAAGAAGCCGTAAAGGGATCAGACCGTGTGATCATCACCAGCGACAACCCACGCTTCGAAGATCCTCAAGACATTATCAACGATATGCTCGCCGGACTCAACGATGAGCAGCGCCAAAAGGTAATCAGCATCTGCGATCGTCGCGAGGCTATCCGCACCGCTGCCATGATGGCACAGCCGGGCGACGTAATCCTCGTAGCAGGAAAAGGCCACGAGCCCTACCAAGAAATCAAGGGCGTGAAGCACCACTTCGACGATCACGAAGAGATTAAGAAGGCTTTCGGCTTAATGTAATCCTCTTTCTGAGGATTCCTAAAAGCTTTCGACTTAATGTAGTTTACTGCTTCAAAAAGTCTTATAAATACTTCAATCATCACTTGAAACATCTCCTATAAGCATATGCTTTACTACTTATTCCGCTTCCTCGAACAGTTCGGGGTGTCAGGTTCGGGCATGTGGTCGTACATTTCCTTCCGCGCCCTGCTCGCACTCATCCTTGCCCTAATCATCTCGGCATGGTTTGGCGAGTACTTCATCAAGTGGATGAAGCGTCACAACATCAGCGAGACGCAGCGCGACGCTTCTATCGATCCATTTGGCGTGAAGAAGATCAACGTCCCCTCGATGGGCGGCATCATCATCATCGTGGCTATCCTTGTGCCCTGTCTGCTCTTGGGCAGACTGCGCAATATCTATCTCATTCTAATGCTCGTCACAACGGTATGGCTCGGCCTGCTTGGATTCCTCGACGACTACATCAAGATCTTCAAAAAAAATAAAGACGGCCTACCTGGAAAATTCAAGATTGTGGGCCAGGTGCTCCTCGGATTAGGAGTGGGACTCACGCTCTACCTTAGTCCTGACGCCACCATTCGCGAGAATATCGAAATGCAGCAACACGGCGAACGCACCGAGATCGTACACAAAAGTCAAGCCGTGAAGAGCACAAAGACGACAATCCCATTCGTCAAAGAAAACAACTTCGACTATGCCGAACTGGCAAGCTTCTGCGGAAAATACAAGCGACAAGCTGGTTGGGTGATCTTCGTCATAGTGACCATCTTCGTCATCACCGCCGTATCCAATGGTGCTAACCTCAACGATGGTATGGACGGCATGGCGGCGGGCAACTCCGCTATTATATTTATAGCGCTTGGCATATTGGCTTACGTCTCGAGCCATATAGAGTTTGCCTCGTATCTCAACATCATGTACGTGCCAGGCTCGCAAGAGCTCGTAATCTTCACCTGTGCCACGGTGGGAGCGCTCATCGGCTTCCTTTGGTACAATGCCTACCCCGCGCAGATCTTTATGGGCGACACGGGTTCGCTCTCCATCGGCGGTATCATTGCCGTATTGGCTATCATCATCCACAAGGAACTACTCATCCCTATCCTCTGCGGCATCTTCTTGCTCGAAAGCCTCAGTGTGATACTGCAAGTGGAATACTTCAAGTGGGGCAAACGCAAAGGGCGCAAGCAGCGCATCTTCAAGCGTACCCCAATCCATGACAACTTCAGAGTGCTCCCCTCGCAACTCGACCCTGAGTGTAAATACTTACTCAAATGGCCCCACGGAGCATGGCATGAAAGCAAAATCACAGTGCGCTTCTGGATTACCACAATCCTGCTTGCTGCACTCACCATTATAACGTTGAAAATCCGATGAAACTTACAGTTTTAGGAGCAGCCGAGAGCGGTGTTGGTGCCGCCATCTTGGCACAGAAACAAGGCTACGAAGTCTTCGTTTCAGACATGGGAAGCATTAAGGAGCACTACAAGCAGATGCTTGATGCTCATCATATAGCATGGGAAGAAGGCCACCATACGGAGAGCGAGATCCTTAGCGCCGACGAAGTGGTAAAGAGTCCTGGCATACCCGAGACTGCGCCCATGGTAGCAAAACTCATGGCGCAAGGCACGCCTATCCTCAGCGAAATAGAGTTTGCCGGACGCTTCACCGATGCCCGCATGATCTGCATCACGGGCAGCAACGGCAAGACTACCACCACCTCACTCATCTATCATATCTTGAAAAAGGCTGGAGTAGACGTGGGTCTTGCAGGCAATATCGGCCATAGCCTCGCGCTGCAGGTAGCAGAAGCTCCTCATAGCACCTACGTGATCGAGCTTTCATCCTTCCAGCTCGACAATATGTATAAGTTTCGCGCCAACATAGCCGTGCTTCTCAACATCACCCCCGACCACTTAGACCGCTACGGCTTCTGCATGCAGAACTACGTAGACGCTAAGATGCGCATCCTGCAGAATCAGACGAAGGACGACACCTTCGTATTCTGGAAAGAAGACGAGCACGTGCCCAACGAACTTCCAAAATACAACGATCCGAGCCTCAAGTGTGGCTTCACCGACGAGCCGAGGCAAGGCTCTGCTGGATTTGCCGATGGCGACCGCTTTGTCGTAGAGAGTCCCGTCCACTTCGAGATGCCTCTGAGCGAACTTTCTCTCCCTGGCCGTCACAACCTGCGCAACTCCTTGGCAGCAGCCATAGCCTGTCTGTCGGCTGGCATCAGCCCCGAGATCGTACGCAAGGGACTTTCCGACTTCCCTGGCGTAGAGCATCGTCTTGAGAAAGCGGGCACTGTCAATGGTATCCACTTCGTCAACGACTCCAAAGCTACCAACGTTGATGCTTGCTACTGTGCGCTGGAGAGCATGAAGACCCCCGTGGTGCTCATCCTCGGTGGTAAAGACAAGGGCAACGATTACTCACAGATCATTCCCTTCGTTAAGGAAAAATGCCGCGCACTTGTCTACATGGGCGTAGACAATAGCAAACTCCACGCCAACTTCGACGTGCTCGGTCTGCCCATTGCCGATACCCACTCCATGAAGGAATGCATGGAGAAGGCCGTCACTCTGGCTCACGAAGGCGACACCGTGCTTCTGAGCCCCTGTTGTGCAAGCTTCGACCTCTTCAAGAATATGGAAGACCGTGGCGAACAGTTCAAGGCATGGGTTAAGACCTGGAAATAATCAGCCCGCTATCGTCTTCTCCTCACACTCTACAAAATAAGTCCTATGGGATTCTTCTCAAAATCCGCTTCTCGCAATCGTCCGCCCCAGGGCGCACCTGCTACCATCACCGCCGAAGCTCAAATAGCATCGGTGGCAGACGGCGATGCTGCCCTTCAGGAAACCAACCAGCAGCAGGAACAAGACACTACCTCGCTCAATAACGAGAGTACTCCCTCAAGCGCCAAGGCCAAGCGCCCTGGCATAGGATCGCTCTTTATGGGCGACCGCGTCATTTGGGTAGTATTTTTCTTCCTGTGCATCATCTCGCTCATCGAGGTGTATAGTGCAGCGAGCACGCTTGCCTACAAGTCTGGACGTTTTTGGGACCCCTTGGTCAAGCAAGCCCTGTTCTTGGCAGGCGGTACGATCATCGTCATCGTAGTGCATCGCATTCCCTGTCGTATGTTTAAGATACTGCCCGTACTCTTGCTCCCCCTATCGGTCATACTCTTGCTCATCACGCTCTTATCGGGCGCAGCCACCAATGATGCTGCACGCTGGATCGACCTCGGATTTATCCGGTTCCAGCCCTCCGAAGTGGCCAAGGGAGCCGTCATCATCACCGAGGCACTCATCCTTTCGCGTTCGCAGCAAGAGAATGGTGCTTCGCACAATGCATTCAAATACATCATGTTTATCACGGCTGGAGTCTGTGTGCTCATTCTTCCCGAGAACCTCTCTACGGCAGCCCTGCTCTTTGGTGTAGTAGTGCTGATGATGTTTATCGGTCGTGTATCGCTGAAGCAGATAGGAGCCTTGTTTGGCGTACTCACCCTCATCGTTATGCTCGTAGTAGGCATCATGTTTGTCGCTCCTAAGAATGGAGTGCTCCACCGTTTCGCTACATGGCAGGAGCGCCTTGAGTCGCACTTTACCGACGACGATTCGAAAGAAGACGATCCCGCTACCTACGACATCGACAAAGGTGCCCAAGTGGCGCATGCCAACATAGCCATCGCCTCGAGCAATGGCATCGGCAAGATGCCTGGCAATTCTGTGCAACGCGACTTTCTCAGCCAAGCATTCTCCGACTTCATCTACGCCGTGATTATAGAGGAGATGGGGGTGACGGGAGCCGTCGTCGTAGTGTTCCTCTACATCATCTTGCTCTTCCGAGCGGGCAGAATATCGAGCCGATGCGAGCGCAACTTCCCGCCCTTCCTTGCCATGGGTTTGACACTACTGCTCGTGTCACAAGCTGTACTCAATATGTTGGTAGCTACGGGATTGTTCCCCGTTACGGGTCAGCCATTGCCACTTATCAGCCGTGGCGGTACTTCCACGCTTATCAACTGTGCTTACATCGGCATGATCCTCAGCGTAAGTCGTTATGCCAAGCAAGTGAAGGAACCTCAACACACCCGCTTTGATGGCCCCATGACGGAGATTAAGCATCAATGAGAGTATGAGTTTATGAGTTTAGCGTATACCTTTAGACTCGCATTGCTGACAAACTCTCCGAACGTGATGTGCTCAAAAGCCTCAGCACGCTACTTATAGACAGCCTCATCCATAAAAATCTATAGCGCGAACGCATTCTCTCAATCTCATAAGGCGATTCGCGCCCTAATTATAAAGAAACAATACAACAACTAAAGATATGAGTTTACAATGCGGCATTGTAGGACTCCCTAATGTGGGCAAGTCCACCCTATTCAACTGCCTAAGTAATGCCAAGGCACAATCGGCCAACTTCCCTTTCTGCACCATCGAGCCCAACGTGGGTGTAATCACCGTGCCCGATGAGCGTCTCACTCGCTTGGCCGAACTGGTCCACCCTGGACGCATCGTACCTACCACCGTTGAGATTGTCGACATTGCTGGATTGGTAAAGGGTGCTTCAAAGGGCGAAGGCCTCGGCAACCAGTTTTTGGGAAACATCCGCGAGACCGATGCCATCATCCACGTGCTTCGTTGCTTCGACGATGGCAATGTGGTGCACGTCGATGGTAGCGTAGATCCTGTACGCGACAAGGAAATCATCGATACCGAACTGCAGCTCAAGGACCTTGAGACCGTAGAAAACCGCATCAAGCGCGTAGAGAAAATTGCCAAGGTGGGCGGCGACAAGAATGCCCAAGTGGAGTACGACGTGCTCCTGGCCTACAAAGCAGCGCTCGAAGAGGGCAAAAGCGCCCGCAGCGTAGAGTTTGAAAGTCAAGAGGAGCAGAAAGCCGCTAAGGGCCTGTTCTTGCTCACATCGAAGCCCGTGCTCTACGTGTGCAATGTCGACGAAGCATCGGCTGCTACAGGCAACCACTACGTAGACGAGGTACGCGAGGCCGTCAAGGACGAGGGTGCTGAAGTGCTCGTGCTCGCCGCACAGACTGAGGCCGACATTGCCGAACTCGAGACCTACGAGGAGCGCCAGATGTTCCTGCAGGACGTAGGCTTGGAAGAGAGCGGCTGCAACCGCCTGATCAAAGCAGCCTACCACATGCTCAACCTCCAGACCTTCATCACCGCTGGCGAGATGGAAGTAAAGGCATGGACATTCCACAAGGGATGGAAGGCTCCTCAGTGTGCTGGCGTGATCCACACCGACTTTGAGAAAGGCTTCATCCGTGCCGAAGTGATTAAGTACGACGACTACATCCGCTTAGGCTCCGAAAGTGCCGTACGCGAGGCAGGTCTGCTCCACGTAGAGGGAAAGGAGTACGAAGTAGAAGATGGCGACATCATGCACTTCCGTTTCAACGTGTAATAGCGTAATCTATAAGAAAGTAATGCTCTTTTCGTGGGTGATGCCGACGCGAGGACGCGTCGCTCACAGTTTCGGCTGGAAACTTACAAGAATATCATACACTTTCTTGTGGGTGATGCCGACGCGAGGACGCGTCGCCCCCAGTATCGGCTGAAAGGCTGTCAGCAAGGATGTTATACTTACTACTTGGCCTCAGCCATTGCTTAGCTATCAGCCTGAATGTATTACTTATTACTTTTTACTTATTACTTCATATAACTTATGATCACCTGGAATCCTCCTGTATCTGCATTTACGCTTGGCTTCATCGACGTGCGTTGGTACGGCCTCTGTTGGTGCATAGGCTTGGCACTGGCCTACGTAGTGGTCTACAAACTTTATAAGCGCCAGCAGATACCACAAGAGAAGTTTGATCCACTCTTTCTCTACTGCTTCGTAGGCATACTCGCAGGTGCACGCCTTGGCCACTGTCTGCTCTACGAACCGGGCTACTTCCTCAGCCACCCGCTCGAGATGATTCTGCCCATGCACCATATGCCCGATGGCTCGTGGAAGTTTACAGGCTACGCAGGTCTCGCCTCCCACGGCGGTACCCTTGGACTGATGATCGCCCTATGGCTCTACGTGAGAAAGACGGGTGTGAACATCATGCGCGTGCTCGACAACATCGCCATAGCCACCCCCATCGCAGCCTGCTTCATCCGCTTGGGCAATCTCATGAACTCCGAGATAGTGGGCAAGTTTACGAAGTCGGACTTTGGCTTCATCTTCGTCCGCCTGGGCGACACGCAGCCTCGCTATCCAGCTCAGCTCTACGAGGCCATAGCCTACCTCCTATTCTTCTTCATCGGCCTATGGCTCTATGCTCGCATGAAGCAGCGCGTAGGCACGGGATTCTTCTTCGGATTCTGCCTCACGAGCATTTTCGTATTTCGTTTCCTCATAGAGTTCCTTAAGGAAGTGCAAGAGCCGTGGGAACTCTCCATGCAGAGCGCCATCGGCCTCGACCAGGGCCAGTTGCTCAGCATCCCGTTCATCATCATCGGCCTCTACTGCATGGTGGGAGGCAAGTGGTGCTTGAAGTTTGGCGAGAAGAAGCACGGCAATCGTGCAGCATAGACATCTATTCTGAAACGCAATGCAAAGGTAAAACACCGCAACGACATTGACAAAAAGAGTGTACAAACTGTACACTCTTTTTTCTTTTCCCCCTATCTACCTATCCTTCAAGCATCCGCCCCATCCTCACCGCATCACAATTCCTCACGCGCGCGCACGTTTACAGCAAGTTTTCCGCCTTAATAATATTCATCCGTCACTCTGTCGATCATAGATCATTGGTAATGAGCGCATTCATTCATGCGAGCAAGACAGATTTGCCTACACTATTCCTGCACGATTACATTCACGTATGATTTCCCCTCCTTCAAAATAAAATTATCCCTCCTTCAAGAAAAATTATCCCTCCTTCAAGAAAAATTATCCCTGGTTCCCGTCGCAACAGCACCATACGAAAGTTTTTCTTAGTCCATACACTCGTTCATCAGCCCAATGACGCTCAGCAGAAACAATGCAATGCGGAAAAATATCCATCTACGAGGAGCAGTGCAAGCGACGTGCAATAGAAGTGTAGGAAAAGTGCAGGCAAGAATCTGCCTATTCCATGTGATTATCAGCGCATTTAGCATTATTCAGTGCAAGATGGTGGGAGGAGAAGCCCAAACTATCTGAGGCGCGCGCGTACGCGTGTGAGGGGCAGCACGTCATCCGTAGAGAGCTTACTTATTCTTCTCAAAATCGCCCATCCTCCCCACCTTAACATACTTTGTGCGTAAGAGAATGCTCTATTTCTCACGAAAATGCTTACCTTTGCCTACAGACAATACAAGGCTTGTCTACCGTAGCACACATTCTTATAACTTGCAAATAAAAAAACACACCATACACATGCAAAGCAAATATCTCTTCTTAGCACTGGCAGGATCGTTAGTGCTCACTTCGTGCAATAAGCTCGGAGAACTCTCTGCTGATAATTTCACCGTAACGCCCTCGCCTCTCGAAGCTGTAGGTGGCAAGGTACCCGTGACGATCAACGGCCGCTTCCCCGAAAAATATATGAAGAAGAAGGCCGTCGTGACGGTGCTTCCCGTACTTACCTACAATGGCACAAGCACCAACGGTCAGCCAGCTACCTTCCAAGGTGAGAAGGTGCAAGGCAACGATCAAGAGATCTCCTACAAGCTCGGCGGCAATTATACGATGAAGAATAGCTTCGATTACGTCGACGCCATGCACCAGAGCGAACTCTACCTGACGTTTGACGCACAGGTGGGCAAGAAGAAGGTGACCGTGCCCCGCGTGAAGGTGGCCAACGGCGTGGTAGCTACATCTACGCTCATCAATCGCGCAGCAGCTTCTGCCGAACCGCAGATTGCACCCGATGCTTACCAGTATGCTATCAAGCAGACCAAGCAGGCTCAGATCAAGTACCTCATCAACCAAGCCAACATCCGCAATAGCGAGCTCAAGAGCACATCCGTAAAGGACTTCGTCGAGACGCTGAAGCAGATCAAGGCCGACCAGAAGGGCTTCATGCTCGACAACATTGAAGTTTCGGCCTACGCTTCGCCCGATGGCGGCATGAAGGTCAACGAGGCTCTGGCGCAGAAGCGCGAAAAGTCGTCGAAGGGCTACGTGGGCCAGCAGCTCAAGGCTGCTAAGCTCGATGCCGACGTCGACTCTAAGTACACTGCCGAGGACTGGGAAGGGTTTAAGGAACTGGTGAGCCAGTCGAACATTCAGGATAAAGACGTGATCCTCCGCGTGCTCTCCATGTACCAAGATCCCGAGGAACGCGAGAAGCAGATCCGCAACCTCTCTGCTGGATTCAAGGAATTGGCCGACGAGATTCTGCCCGAGTTGCGACGCGCTCGCATGACGATCAACTACAACCTCATCGGTCGTTCCGACGACGAGATCCAAGAGCAGTACAAGGCCGATGCTTCAAAGCTCTCGGTAGAAGAACTCCTCTACGGAGCTACGCTCACTGAGAATGCCGACGAGCAGAAGGATATCTATACCACCACTACGAAGCTCTACCCCAACGATTTCCGTGCCTACAACAACCTCGCTACACTTGCCTACAAGCAAGGCAACACAGCCGAGGCAAAGGCTCTCCTCGAACAGGCTGCCTCGAAGAAGGCCGACGCTGCCGAGGTGAACGCCAACAAGGCTCTTCTCGCACTCTCTGAAGGCAATACTGCAGAAGCTCAGAATGCACTGATGAAGGCTACCGCTTCGCCCAACTACAACGAGGTGCTCGGCAATCTGCAGGTAGCTGCAGGCAACTACAGCCACGCTGCTCAAAGCCTTAAGGACGTCAAGAGCAACTCTGCCGCACTGGCTCAGATTCTCAATAAGGACTACGCCGCTGCCACCAACACACTGAAAGCCGTGGCTCAGCCCAACGCCTTGACAAGCTATCTCAAAGCCATCGTAGCAGCACGCACAAATCAAGACAAGAACGTGATAAGCAACCTCAAGGATGCCTTCGCCAAGGACAGCTCGCTCAAGGACTACGCCGCTCACGACCTTGAGTTCGTAACGCTCTTCAACGATTCAGCATTCCAAAGCTTGCTGAAGTAACCATACACTGACATATAGTGAGGAGTCTTGAGATAGAAAAAGGATTTTGCACGTTCGGATGCTGACGGGAAAGATTGATACTCAATCAATTCTGTGGGCGACGCGTCCCGCGTCGGCATCAAGAAGGATGTATTACAAGATAGGTCTGCGGCAATGCCGACGCGGGACGCGTCGCCCACAGAACTAATAAGTATCATACTTGTCGAGCGCGCCCCTTCTACCTCAAGACTCCTTCTTTTTCTCCCCCTCCTCTGATGAACAGACTACTCTCTCTATTGGCCTCTCTGACAGCACTCGTGCTACTCACGGCATGCGGACCAAGCAAGGACAAGATACGATTCGAAGGAACGCTCAACAATATCAGCGATGCCGAATTCTACGTGCTGAGCGAAGACGGCGCATTCACTGGTATCGACACCGTGAAGATCACCGATGGTAAGTTCACCTACGAGCGCAGCCTCAGCGCACCCGCCGTATTGACCCTGCTCTACCCCAACTTCACGCAGACCTATATCGTGGCAGAACCCGGACAGACGGTGAAGATGAAGGGCGATGCTGCCAAGATAGGCGAAGCCAAGATATCGGGTACGGAGCAAAACGAACTCCTCTCCGATTTCCGCCTGAAGCATGCCACCGACATCGCCACCAATCAGCGACTGGCTGCCATGCAATTCATCACCGACAACAGCCACACGCTCGCCGCTGTGGCCGTTTTTCTAAAATATTTTGCGAAAAAGCAAGATGCCGACCCGCACACTGCTCTCCGACTGCTCGATCTGCTCAAGGCGGCACAGCCCAAGGAGCGCGCTGTGAAGTATATTGACCAGCACTATCGCCCATTCTTCGTCAACGGGAAGGGTGAAATGTTGCCCGACTTCACTGCTCGCACGCTCGACGGACGTACTGTCTCATCAAAGGACTTTCGCGGCAGAGAACTCATCGTGGTGTGTATGGCATCATGGCAAAGCGATTCGCGCCAACTGCTGCGCGAGCTCCATCGCAAGCTCAAGGGGAGTGCTAATAAGTGGCAATGCCTCATCCTTTCGCTCGATACCGACAAGGCTGCGCTACGTTCCGAACTTCGCATCGATAGCCTCGTAGCTCCCACCATATGCGATCAGCGAGCCTTCCAATCCCCGCTTTTCACCACTCTCGGCTTCCACTATGTGCCCTCGCTCATGCTCGTCGACGCTCAGGGGCGCATTCTCCAGCGCGACATCACTAAAGCAGAGGACATTACTTGGTAAAAGTATTAAGTATAAAGTATTAAGTATTACTTTGTAAAAGTATTAAGTATAAAGTATTACTTTGTAAAAGTATTAAGTATAAAGTATTAAGTATTACTTGGTAAAAGTATTAAGTATAAAGTATTAAGTATTACTTGGTAAAAGTATTAAGTATA
>CALEKA010000025.1 GCA_937898715.1 uncultured Prevotella sp. | reverse complement strand
GACCGATGTTCGTGCGTACACCGACCGATGTTCGTGCGTACACCGACCGATGTTCATGCGTACACCGACCGGTGTACGACAACTTTGACTTTAACTGAAAATACTTTACACCAGAAGTTTACCTTTACTAAAAAGCTTTACATGTCATAACATTTCTTCCTAAAAGACTTTACAACGAAAGAAATGTTTTACTGAAAAGGTTTACAAGGCTTTATTCATGTTGCAAAAGTAGGCTTTTTATTTGAATTACGAAGCATACGTTACCAATGGCATGTATAACATAGATAACAATCCTGTTGAGCGTAGCATACGCCCAATTACTCTTGGTCGTAAGAACAGGCTGTTTATAAAGAATGATGAAAGGGTGAAGACTTAGCTGTGATATCAACACTTATCCAAACCTATGAACTATTAGGTATAAATCCCAAAGATTGGTTCTCCAATACTTTTTAGGTTTTTGAGCCTTTTCAGCACCCGTTTTGACTAATATGCCTACTTTTTCCAAAATAGCTGGACGAAATAATTACGATCCGGATACTCTACTCCTTCACTGTTACGTAGAAAACAAATAAGCCAAAGTCTTGATAGATGGACTTTGGCTTATTTGTTTCTACAATACGGCTTGTATGGGATGCTTACCTTACGATGCTTCCGTAATTTCAGACTTGTACAGAACGCACATAGAAAGAAAAGAGGCAAGGACCTGTTTTCTAAATCCTTGCCTCTTATTTCGAATTGTCAGTATCAGAACTTATTCCTCTACAGCAGCCTGCGCCGCAGCCAATCGAGCGATAGGTACACGGAAGGGAGAGCAACTTACGTAGTTCAAACCAACTTTGTGGCAGAACTTCACAGATGAGGGTTCACCACCATGTTCACCACAGATACCGCATTTTAGATCTGCACGAACTGAACGGCCTTTGTTGACTGCCATCTCAACCAATTGACCTACACCATTCTGATCAAGTACCTGGAATGGGTCTACCTTCAGAATCTTCTTTTCCAAGTAAACGGGTAAGAAGCTTGCGATGTCATCACGAGAATAGCCAAATGTCATCTGTGTCAAGTCGTTTGTACCGAAGCTGAAGTATTCTGCTCGGGAAGCAATCTTGTCGGCAGTAAGTGCTGCACGAGGAATCTCAATCATAGTGCCCACCTTGAATGGAATTTCAATTCCTTCTTCCTTAAAGAGTGCAGCTGCTTCATCACGGATGACCTTTTCCTGTGCTTCAAACTCATACAATATACCAGTGAGAGGCACCATAATTTCTGGATGCGGATCAAGACCTTCACGCTTCAAGTCGATGGCTGCAGAGAGAATAGCACGGGTCTGCATCTGTGTGATCTCTGGATAAGTATTGCCTAAGCGACAACCACGATGACCCAACATTGGATTGTGTTCACAGAGGCTTTCTACACGCTGGCGGATATATTCTACGGTAACTCCCATAGCCTTTGCCATTTCTTCTTGTCCCTTGAGATCGTGGGGTACGAATTCGTGGAGAGGAGGATCGAGTAAGCGTACATTGACAGGATATCCATCCATTGCTCGGAATATGCCCTTGAAGTCTTCCTTCTGATAGGGTAGGAGCTTGGCGAGCGCTTTCTTACGTCCTTCTACATCTTCGGCAAGAATCATTTCGCGCATGGCGATAATCTTTTCGTTGTCAAAGAACATGTGCTCAGTGCGGCAAAGTCCGATGCCTACAGCACCAAACTTGCGAGCCACTTCTGCATCGTGTGGAGTATCAGCGTTTGTGCGTACCTGAAGACGGGTGTATTTAGCACAGAGATCCATTAGAGCTGCAAAGTCACCAGAGAGTTCTGCAGCTTGTGTCTTAATCTCGCCTTGGTAAACACGTCCGTTTGTACCATTTAGTGATATATAATCTCCTTCATGGAGTACGGTGCCATCAATCTCTACCGTTCGATTTTTATAGTCTACATTGATTGCTCCAGCACCGCTCACGCAGCATTTACCCATACCACGAGCCACAACGGCTGCATGAGATGTCATGCCACCACGTGCTGTAAGAATACCTTCTGCCACAGCCATACCAGCGAGATCTTCAGGTGAGGTCTCAATACGTACCATCACTACTTTGTGACCATCTTCGTGCCACTTTGCTGCATCGTCTGCAAAGAATACGATTTGACCGCATGCAGCTCCAGGACTTGCAGGCAGACCGCGAGTGAGTTCTTTTGCCTTAGCAAGAGCTTCCTTAGAGAATACGGGATGGAGTAGCTCGTCAAGTTTCTGAGGCTCGCAGCGCTCAATAGCAGTCTTTTCATCTATCATGCCTTGACGAAGGAGATCCATCGCAATTTTAACCATAGCTGCACCCGTGCGCTTACCATTACGAGTCTGCAAGAACCAAAGTTTGCCCTCTTGTACGGTAAACTCCATGTCTTGCATGTCATGATAGTGCTCTTCAAGCTTGGTCTGAATGGCATCGAGCTGATGGTATATATCGGGCATGGCCTCTTCCATTGAGGGATATTCGGTCTTACGCTGTTCTTCACTTATACCCTGCAATTCTGCCCAACGGCGTGAGCCTTCAAGTGTGATCTGTTGTGGGGTACGGATGCCTGCTACAACGTCTTCACCTTGAGCATTGACAAGCCATTCTCCATTGAATAGGTCTTCGCCTGTAGCTGCATCGCGGCTGAAGCAAACTCCTGTAGCAGAAGTGTTTCCCATATTGCCAAAGACCATGGCCATGACGGTAACAGCGGTTCCCCATTCAGCGGGAATACCCTCCATCTTACGATAGAGAATAGCTCTTTCGTTCATCCACGAATCGAATACAGCACAGATTGCACCCCAAAGTTGTTCCATGGGGTCAGTGGGGAATTCTTTACCCGTCTGCTTTATGATAGCCTCTTTGAAACGCACTACGAGTGTTTTAAGATCATCTACTTCGAGTTCGTTGTCGAGTGCTACGCCCTTGGCTTCCTTTACTTCATCGATAATGGCTTCAAAAGGATCGACATCGTCTTTGTTGACGGGTTTCATACCTAATACAACGTCGCCATACATCTGTACGAAACGGCGATAGGCATCGTAGGCAAAGCGTGGGTTGCCTGTCTTACGAGCCAGTCCTTCAACAACTTCGTCGTTCAAGCCGAGGTTGAGAATCGTGTCCATCATACCGGGCATAGATGCACGGGCGCCTGAACGTACTGACAATAGCAGAGGATTCTCCACGTCGCCAAATTTGCTGTTCATTAGCTCTTCAGTCTGATGCAGGCTTTTTTCTACATCGTCTTTGAGTAGAGCAACAACTTTGTCTTTTCCTATCTTATAGTACTCATTGCAGACGTCTGTGGTAATAGTAAATCCAGGAGGGACGGGCACGCCGATGAGATTCATCTCTGCAAGGTTTGCACCCTTACCACCCAATTCGTTACGCATGTCTGCGCGTCCTTCGGCCTTTCCGTTACCGAATGTGTAAACTCTCTTAATGTTATTCATGGTTTTTACTAAATTTGAATTTTCATAGATCTTCACCGTACTTATACGGCTTTTACTCTTTCTGTGATTAACTTAAGTGCAAATATATATCTTTGCTTTCAGATGTACAAGAGTCTAAGGTGCTTTTTTGTAATTTGATGTTGCAATTTTGATATTTATTCCTTTTCAGTCGTTAAAAAGAGTGGGTTGAATGATTTTGTTTGCGTATATATAAATGGTATTCGCTCGGTCACCAATGCATTGCGGTAGTCAGACTTATCTGCATTAAGTGAGTTGTTGTTGCCATCTTGGCTCCTCATTTGTTCGTGCATTCTCTCTGTTGCACAAGAGCTCTCACTTTTTCGTTGAAGTCAGAAGCAAGGAGTAGTTGCTCTAGGGAGATGTGCATGCGGTAGTTCCAATATTGGTTGGGGTTGGAGGGCACATTGATTTGTTCGTTCTCGGGATGTGCGCTTCTAAGATTGTGTGAGATGGAGAGCCAGTCTTGCATGGCAAGCAGGCAGAGCATGGAGGGAGATTGCAGATGCTGGGATACCACTTCTTCGCAGATTTCAGGTGAGGCTTCATGTGGTGCTATTCCCGACTGGTGGATGGCATTGTTCCAAAATCGCTGTGTAAGCGCTTGGTTCTCTGTCCACCAAAGGCGTAATGGGGGCATGTCGTGAGTGGCAATGGTGGATACCGAAAGATAGGGGTTGTGGGAGAGTATGCCAAACTCGAGTCCATACTCCTTGGGCATACGTTGAATCTCGAGTGAGAGTATGCTAAGTCGCTCAAGTACTCCCTTGACCGAAGTTGGCACCATTCCCAGGTCTTCGGCACAGGGCAACATGCCGTCGCTATCTATAGGATAAAGATGAAGGCGAGGGCTTAGTATGTCGTGACTCTGCGTGATGATTGGAAGTTTTTTGAGGGCTTCCTCTGCCCAGAAATCATTGTTGCGAGTGTAGAAGAAGTGGTCGTGTAGTCGACAGAATGCTTGTTGGTCTGCCTCGGAGAGTTGCAAGAATCGACGACTATCTTTTCCCATTACTCTAGGATGGAACAAATGCGAACACTCCGTGTCTCGGAGGAATAGTACTTCGCAAGCAACTTCAAGTAGTGCTTCTCGTGTTTTTCCTTCTGGAACGTGCTCTACAATGTATCGTTGAGAGCGGAATTGAGGCTTGAGCTCGTAGTTTTCTCCATTGTGATTGAAATAAAGTGAGCAGAACTGATAATTGCTCGTTTTTTTCATTAATTGAGCAATTTCCGTGGCATTCAGTATTGGAGTGCATAGGGTACTGACCTCATGACTGAATCCGAAATCGCGGATTTCACCTTCTGTGTAAGGTAAAGAGGGGCGGAATTGTCCTAAAAGCCCGTAGATTTGGTCGGAAGGAACTTCCCATATACGGAAAAATCCTAATACATGGTCTATTCGGTAAGCATCAAAGAACCGCTCCATGTGTTTCAAACGCGACTGCCACCAAGAGTAACTGTCTTTAGCCATTTCCTGCCAATTGTAGGTGGGGAATCCCCAGTTCTGCCCATGACGGGCGAAATCATCAGGTGGAGCTCCAGCTTGTCCGTTGAAGTGAAACAGATGACCATCAGCCCATGCCGGAACACTATCGCGGCTAATACCGATGGGAATGTCACCTTTGAGAATTATCCCGAGTTGGCGTGCTTCGGCATGTACTTGGCTCATCTGCTTGTCAAGTAGGAATTGTAGGAATTTATAGAATAGAATGTTATCCGACTCTTCTGGAAACTTTTGGAGGAAGAGTTCTTCTTCTCGAGCAGAAGGTGTACTTTGGGGCCATGTACGGAAATCTGCTGTATGGTAGCGGTCACGAAGTGTGCAAAAAAGAGCGTAGGATGATAGCCAATGCTTGTTCGCATTGCAATATTTCTTGAACTCAGACGACTGGACTGTACGTGCTCCGTGTAGCTTGTAGAGTTGACGCGAGAATTTCATCTTGAGTTGAAAGGCCGCTTCGTAGTCAAGCTGAGGAAGTTTGTTGAGTACTTCCCCGCTTATGCGATACGATTTATAGAAAGATTCGTTTTCCCATTCTCGTGTATCAAGATATATGGGGTGGAGTGCGTATACGGATATCCCATTATAAGGATAGGAGTCTCGCCACGAGCCACTTCGTGTGGTGTCGTTGATAGGCAACAGCTGTACAGCAGACATTCCTACTTCGGCTGCCCATCGTACAAGCGTGAGTAAATCTCCAAAGTCGCCTACACCTAAGCTATGTTCACTGCGGAGTGAAAATACGGGAATAACACATCCTGCACCTCGCCATAGAGGATTGTCTATATGTGGCGTTTCGTCTTGACGCACGATGGATGCACTTTCTGTGTGTGGAGTAGGGAGAATGGTACGATTGTTTCCCTCTTCCCAGATTACGTGTTCAGAATTAAACTCGTCAATCAGTATATATTTATAGGAGAATCCTTCTTTAAAGTCCTTTCGCGAGAGCGCAACGCTCCATTCGTATGTGCCCGTGCGTGAGAGTGGTAAAGCTTTCTTTACATCCCATTCTCCTAACGAATGGCAACTTCCGCTGATGGCCCACTTAAAGCCTTTACGCGGTGGCCTAGTGTGGAGGATGATGAGGGCTGGCGATGAAAGTAGTTCCATGTGTAAGCGCTCTCCTCCCCGTGGTAGCATGATGCATTGTTCAAATGCGGTCTTATGATAAATGCTGCTTAGTACGGAGTCTGCCCATGCATCAATGAAGCATACATTGGTGCGATGTTGAAATTCGAAGTATCGCCAACCGTTTTGTTCTGTGCGTACCACGTGATTATCCGAGTCGACGATTTGGTAAGCATGGCGTATACATTGACATTGATCGGGGATTTCTATATCAACAGTCCACTCTGTTTCATTAGTGCTATGCATTGGAACGAAAACAGTCGTACGCTTGTCAATGGAGTATGCTAATTCGGGGTGTTGTCCTGCAGTAGTCTGATAGGAAATGGAAAAGGAGAGATTTTTCATGGGGAAAAGAAAGATGGTTAAGAGAAGTACTGAGATAAATACTCCTTTATTATATATATGTATAGTATCGCCTTATTTAAAGCGATGCTATGTGGCCATTAAGGCTGTAAACTTATAAATAAAATTTGGAAGTAGAACAAACTCGGCTACAAAAAAGAGAAAATAAAAACATTATCTAAAAAAGTAAAGAAAACGTTTGGTAAAAAAATAAGATGATTGTATATTTGCATCATCATTTAGGCTGTACCGGTTCGATTGGGATACTCATCAATAATAATCTGAACACCGAGTCAACCAGTCCTTCAATGGCGTGCCGATATGCGCTTGTCGTAGGGTCGGATTACAGAGATTGGCTGGAGCTCAAATCTTATTTTACTCGGAGTTTCATCACATCACTGGTACAGCCTTTTTTATGACTACGCGGATTTGCAAAGCATAATGCATGCGATGGGGCTTCTTCATTGATTGCATGAATATCTCTGATAAAGAGCGTTTGCACATCCGCGATTTGCAATTTATAGTCATAAAGTGTTTAATGCACACAACTTATTAATAATCTACTTTTGAAATCATAAATAGGCGTATCATATATGCAAAACGGTTTTATCAAAGTGGCAGCCGCAGTACCCGCGGTCAAAGTGGCCGATTGCGCATTCAATGTGCAGCAGATAGAAAACATGATGGCGCTGGCTGATGGTCAGGGTGTAGAGATAGTATGTTTTCCAGAACTGGCTATTACTGCTTATACATGTCAAGACCTTTTTTCTCAACAGCTTTTACTCGACGAGGCAGAGTCATCATTGCTTAAACTTATTGAGTTTAGTCGTAATCTTAATGTGACAGCGCTTGTAGGTGTGCCCATTTCTTATAATAGCATGCTATTTAATTGCGCAGCCGTGATACAACGAGGCAAAATCCATGGCCTCGTGCCTAAAACCTATTTGCCTAATTATAAGGAATTCTATGAAAAACGTTGGTTTACTTCATCTGAGTCACTCAGCGATGGAGTGGAACTTCGATTCTGTGGACAGACCGTTCCTTTGAGTAAGAACTTGCTCTTCCATTCCTCACATTGCACTTTTGGTATAGAAATATGTGAAGATCTCTGGGCACCAACTCCACCGAGCAACCATTTAGCACTTGCAGGTGCAGACTTGATATTCAATCTTAGTGCAAGTAATGAGTTGATAGGTAAGGCTAACTATTTGAAGAGTTTGATTCTCAATCAAAGTGCACGCCTTCTTGCGGGGTACGTATATGCTGGAAGCGGATATGGTGAAAGCACGCAAGATCTTGTATATAGTGGTAGAGCCTACATAGCAGAGAATGGAAGTTTGCTTGCAGAGGGAGAGAGATTCGCGATGCATGAACAACTTATCAGCAGTGAGATCGACGTGGACAAACTTCGTGCTGAACGTCGACTCAATACAACCTTTGCTGGCGCCATTGGTATAGAGTGTGTGCCAGCAATGCGTTCGGTTGATCTCGAGGCTTATTCTAGTAATGTTCCTTTCACATTGACTCGTATGATTGACGCTCATCCTTTTGTGCCCGAGGGAGAAGAACTTGATGAACGATGTGAGGAAATCGTGTGTATGCAAAGCGAAGCATTGGCACGTCGTATCGAACATACACAGGCGAAAACCGTAGTGATAGGAATAAGTGGAGGACTCGACTCTACTTTGGCTCTTCTTGTTGCTATTCATGCCTTCGATCGGCTCGGGCGTGATCGACGAGGAATTGTCGGAATTACAATGCCTGGTTTTGGTACGACTGACCGCACTTATACGAATGCTACAAACCTGATGAAAGAATTGGGCGTAACAATTCGCGAGATAAGTATTGCACCTGCTGTTACACAGCATTTCAAGGACTTAGGGCATGATATCAATGTACACGACCTCACTTACGAGAATTCTCAAGCACGTGAGCGTACGCAGATACTTATGGATGCTGCAGGACAAATGGGGGGCTTTGTAGTAGGAACTGGTGATTTGAGTGAACTTGCATTAGGTTGGGCCACTTACAATGGTGACCACATGAGCATGTATGGTGTCAACGCATCTATTCCTAAGACGTTGGTAAGGCACCTTGTAGCATGGGCAGCACGCAATATGTCTGACGAAGCAAGTAGAGAAACTTTACTTGACATTGTCGATACGCCTATAAGTCCAGAGCTTATACCAGCTGACGAAGACGGTAATATTAAGCAAGTAACAGAAGATCTTGTCGGGCCATATGAACTTCACGATTTCTTCCTGTACTACACACTGCGCTATGGATTTAGCCCACAGAAAATTTATTATTTGGCATGCAAGGCTTTTGATGGTACATCTAATGGGACTGCATTTGCAAAAGAAATTATACTAAAGTGGTTGCGTACATTCTTCCGCCGATTCTTTATGCAACAATTTAAGCGTTCTTGCCTGCCCGACGGACCAAAGGTCGGTAGCTGCTCGCTTAGTCCACGCGGAGATTGGCGAATGCCTTCTGATGCTTGTTCGGAAGCATGGCTGGCTGATTTGAGCCAAGAAGAGGAATCGGAAGCTTGAGAATATATATAAGGAATCTTAGTCCTATTTTATAGGAGTTCGCGATTTGAATGGGACTATTCAATTCTATAGAAATTAAGATGTGAAAGCCTTATCACATGCCCACGAGATAAAGAAAACTTTCTTTAGAGAAAACTTCGGTTGAAGTTGAGTAAAAGGATCTGTTCTCCCAAGCAGAAATGTAGTTACTTCCAGAAAGAAATACATCAAACTAAAATCCGTTACAAAATATGAGAAAAGTATTCCTCCTTCTTCTTCTATTGGTTAATTTGCCCCTTGGAGCGGCGGAAAAAGAGACTTTTTTTGCGCGCGTTATTCCTGATCGACAAGAAATTTATGCGGGAGATAGTATGTTGGTGAGCATTGTGGTCTACTCCGAGGCTCCGATTGAAAAAGCGGAGTGTCTCACCAATTTCTCAGTAAAAGGAAAATGTACAATGCGCAAACTCGATATCAACCGTGATGCCACTGTGAGTCGCGTGCGTGAGGGGAATCATGTCTATTATACGCTCGTATGGAGCCAATATGTGTTTGCTCCTCGTGAGGCAGGTAACTATACGATTCCTGTGCAAAAGTTTAAGGCTTCTCTGCGAAAAGTAATAAGTATGCCCGATATGTTCGACCAAATGATGGGTGCGCGTCCTGAATACAAAACAGTGAAAGTACAGGGTGAGAGCAAGGCCCTTACCATTCGGGTGGTCGAACGACCGCTTCGTACGACTCAAGAAATGATGAGAAGCGGTTCTGGAGTAATCTAAGATTCAAGTTTCGGATTTAGAATGGGCGGGCTGAAAGCCCAATGATATTCATAGCC
>CALEKA010000024.1 GCA_937898715.1 uncultured Prevotella sp. | reverse complement strand
CACGAAAGTAGGAGATAAACACCTATGATTAGTGTTTACCTCCTACTCGATTATACCCCAATCGTCTCTTCTATAATGCTCTATTTGTATAAGATATAAAACAGAAGTTCCCATCTTTTTTGTATTTCTCTCGCCTTGCACTATCTTTCACTTTGCGCAAGATAGGCTGCGGCTCGGAAATAAAAACAAAAGCAAGCTTTTATTTTGTATTTCTCTCGCCTTGCACTATCTTTGCACCACGAAACACATATTATATCGTATGCAACAGAAAATCATTATTCTCGATTTCGGATCGCAAACTACGCAGCTGATTGGCCGTCGTTTGCGCGAACTCGACACGTTCTGCGAAATTCTGCCCTACAACAAGTTTCCCCACGACGATCCGAGCGTGATAGGTGTAATCCTTTCAGGCTCGCCTTATAGCGTCTATGATCCCGAAGCGTTCAAGGTAGACCTTAGCGAGATTCGTGGTAAATATCCTATTTTGGGCATTTGCTATGGCGCACAATATATGGCGCAACTCTATGGTGGCAAGGTAGAACCAGCTGGCAGCCGTGAGTACGGCCGTGCAAATCTGGAAAGCTTCGATCAGGACAATCCCCTCTTTAAAGGATTCGAAGAGAATTCTCAAGTGTGGATGAGTCATGGTGATACGATTACAGCAATTCCAGATGGCTTTCACTGCATTGCTTCCACTTCAAAGGTGAAGTATGCCGCTTATCAAGCTGATGGAGAGAAACTGTGGGGTGTGCAATTCCATCCCGAAGTGTTCCACTCTTTGCAAGGCACTCAGTTGCTCAAGAATTTCGTAGTAGATATTTGTGGTAGCCGTCAGGACTGGAGCCCCGCTTCGTTTGTCGACACAACTGTGGCAGAACTCAAGCAGCAGTTGGGCGATGATCGTGTGATACTCGGTCTTTCTGGTGGTGTAGATAGTTCTGTTGCAGCCGTATTGCTCCATCGTGCGATAGGCAAAAACTTGACTTGTATCTTCGTAGATCATGGTATGCTTCGTAAGAACGAATTCCGTGATGTGATGAACGACTACAAATGTCTTGGCCTCAATGTGATAGGTGTTGATGCCAGCGAGAAATTCTTTGCTGATTTGGCTGGCGTGACTGATCCCGAGCAGAAGCGCAAGATTATTGGTCGCGACTTTGTAGAAGTGTTCAATGCTGAGGCTAAGAAGCAAACGGGAGCTAAGTGGTTGGCGCAGGGCACTATCTATCCAGATCGTATAGAGAGCCTCAACATCACGGGCAAGGTCATCAAGAGCCATCACAATGTAGGAGGACTTCCTAAGGAGATGAACCTACAGCTTTGTGAGCCACTTAAGTGGTTGTTTAAGGATGAAGTACGCCGTGTAGGCCGTTCGATGGGCATGCCCGAACACTTGATCACGCGTCATCCTTTCCCTGGTCCTGGTCTTGCTGTGCGTATCCTTGGTGATATCACTCCCGAGAAAGTACGCATACTGCAGGATGCCGATGACATATATATCCGCGGATTGCGCAATTATAAGGTAAAGCTTTCTGGCGAAGAAGCACGTCGTGTGTTGGCAGCAGGAGTACCAGCTGACATGAAGAATGGTGAGATAGAGGTAAGTCTATACGACCAAATATGGCAGGCTGGCACTGTACTTCTCTCTACAGTACGCTCGGTAGGCGTAATGGGTGACGAGCGTACTTACGAGCATCCCGTAGCTCTGCGTGCCGTGACCAGCACTGATGCTATGACTGCCGACTGGGCACATCTTCCTTACGACTTTATGGCGCAGGTATCCAATGATATCATCAACCACGTAAAAGGTGTGAACCGCGTATGCTATGATATCTCATCTAAACCACCTTCAACGATCGAGTGGGAATAACCCCACTCAAGTAAGAAAGATTTACTCTCGATAAGTGAAGGGGGATCTGTTGACGTAATTTGCTGAATGTCAACAGATCCCCTTTCTTGCATATATTACTAAGCCAACTACGCTTAACCTTGAATATCTTTTAGGCAACGAACTGTTTCTCATGTATCCCCCTTCTCTCATAGAATGCGTAACATGCTTCAAGCTATAGTGCTCTTAACGCTGCATGAATGCCATGACGCTTGCGAATGGAAATCTCTCTGTTTGCGAATGAGCATCTTACCGTTTGAAAATGAGCATCTTGCCGTTTTGAAACGTACATTATTCCATCGTACACCGCCCGGTGGCAATGCTGCCACCGGGCGGTGGTAATGCTGCCACTGGGCGGTGGCAATGCTGCCACTGGGCGGTGTACGATGGAAAAATCTTCATGATGAAATGAATAGACCTACGTTTAAGCATGATAATAAGATAGGTGTTGGTGCTCTTGCAAATAGCAAAACAGGCGAACGTGGAAGATGGTGCTTACAATAGTCAGTATCAATATGAGCAATCGGACTGAAAGTATGAGTAACACTCGCAATAAAAGTGTTACTATACTTTCAGTCCGATTGCAAAAAGGATATAAGGGAATTAGCTCGCTTTATGTTAGCTTCTTCTCTTTTATGATTGGTTCTTGCTCAGTTTGTTGTAGAAGTACTTATAGAGTGGAGCAACCATAAGTGCTTGACAGAGTCCGCCGCTGAGCAAGAGGTCTCGTACTTCAGATTCGTCCATCATGAAAACGGAGAGTTCTTCAGAAGCATCGAGCGACTGCTCTGCTATTTTCTCTACACCAGTAGCGAGGAAGCAGTGCGTCAGATTGTTTTGTGAACCAGGATTGGCACCAATGTCCATCAATGGGGTCCATTCTCCGCCTCCAAATCCTGTCTCTTCGAGCAGTTCGCGTTTAGCGGCTTCAAGCGGAGTTTCGCCCTTTTCCATTACTCCGCAAGGAATCTCTGTACTTATCACCTGCATGCCGTGGCGGTATTGGCGCTCCATGATAAACTTTCCTTCCTTGGTGATGGCTATCACGTTGACCCAATCTGGGTATTCAAGCACATAGTATTCATCGTTGATGCGTCCGTCGGATAGCTCTACTTTGTCGCGTCGAGCAGTAAGCCATGGACGCTGGATGAGGTAGTCGCTCTTAAGGATTTTCCATTTCTTAGTGTTGTTTTCCATCAAACTCATAAACTCATTAAACTTCTAAACTCATTAAACTTCCCTCTTATTTTACTCCTCTCTGATTAAGAGCCTCTGCATATCGACGAGCGTTAGCAGTGTGTTCCTCGTAAGTCGAAGCAAAGTTGTGAGTGCCCGAGAAATCCTCTTTGGCACACATATATATATAGTTGTGGTGCGCATAATTGAGCACCGACTTGATAGCATTGAGAGAGGGAATACAGATAGGACCAATAGGAAGGCCCTCGTGTTGGTACGTGTTATAAGGACTATTTACGCTGAGATGATTGATAAGTATGCGTCGGAGTGAGAAGTTCTTAAGAGCAAACTTTACTGTTGGGTCGGCTTGAAGTTTCATGCCTTGATGCAGACGGTTGAGATACATGCCTGCTATCATAGGACGTTCCTTCTCGTTGGCCGATTCTTGCTCTACGATAGATGCAAGCGTATAGGCTTCATCGGGGGTAAGACCAGCAGCTGAAGCTTGCTGACGGCGAGCAGGAGTCCAGAAGCTGTCGTGCTCTTTCTTCATGCGTTCGAGCAACTGCTTGGGGGTAATATTCCAATATACTTCGTAAGTGTTGGGGATGAAGAGACATGCTGTTGTGGCTGTGTCGACGTCGAGCGGACGGAGTAGAGCTTCGTTCTTAAATGCTTGAGCAAGTGTGGCGGAGTCAGATTCAAGTTGCTCAGAAAGACGTGCTGCAAGATTGTCAATGGTATGCACCACTGGGATGACCAACTTAACGGGAGCTTGTCTGCCGCCACGCAGATTGCGAAGCAGACGCAGACTGCCGATCTCGCTCACTTGGTAGCGACCTGGGTGGACATGCTTGCTATATTGCAGGAGTGTGGCACACGTCTTGAGACCAATCATCTGAGAGGGATGAGCTGTGAGGTCGAGTTTGTGATAGACGGAGTCGGGGGTGTCGTCTTCATCAATATAAACGTAAGTCTCTTTTTTGACAGAAGCAAAACTGGAGAAGAAAAGCCAATAGATAAGGATGAGAAGGACGATAAGTCCCGATCCAGAGGCAATCCATATTTTCTTTTGTTTGTCCATGATAGCGTATAATTGAGTCAATTAATATTCTCGAGTAGGAGGGTAGGAGTTCGCTGCAAAAGTACGGCTTTTTTGGGCTAAATGATAAGTTGAGGTGAAATAATTATGGCAGAATGGTGTTTTACCAATAGTTTTTTCTTATTTTTGCACAAAAGTTTGTATAATGTGCCAAGGCGGTAAAACTTTGGTTTCTCAATAGTAATAAATGGAAACATATACCGATTTCGTCGATCTGATAGCAGAGAGTTTGAAAAAGAATTGGGATCTCGATGCGCTGACCGATTATAAAGGCGTGACGTTGCAGTATAAGGACGTAGCCCGTAAGATAGAAAAGCTCCACATATTGTTTGAAAATGCTGGAGTGGTCAAGGGCGACAAGATTGCTCTCTGCGGACGCAATAGCGCCAATTGGGCTACGGCATTTCTAGCAACGCTTACTTACGGAGCTGTGGCTGTGCCTATTCTTCACGAATTCAAGGCTCAGCAGGTACACGATATTGTAAACCATTCAGAGGCGAAGATTCTCTTTGTTGGCGATATGGTTTGGCCTGAACTCGTTGCTGATCAAATGCCACATTTGGAAGGTATAATCAATATACCTGACTACTCTGTCCTGGTGTCGCGTTCTGAAAAACTCACGGAAGCTAGAGAGCGCCTCAATGAATTCTTTGGTAGAAAGTATCCCAAATACTTCCGTAAGGAACATGTAAGTTATCCTCACACTCCCAACCCCGATGCGTTAGCTCTAATCAACTATACCAGTGGTACTACCTCAAATTCAAAAGGCGTGATGATACCTTTCCGCGCTTTGTGGTCGAACTATCAGTTTGCTATTGAGGTGCTCGGTAAGCAGGTAAAATGCGGAGATCCTGTCATTTCAATGCTTCCATTGGCTCATATGTACGGCATGGCATTTGAGTTTATATTTGAGTTTCTGCATGGATGCCATGTATATTACCTCACGCGCATACCTTCGCCCAAGATTGTGCTGCAAGCTTTTGGTGAGATAAAGCCTGTGGTGATTATCTCAGTGCCTCTGATTATTGAGAAGATTATCAAGAAGAATGTGCTGCCCAAACTCCAGACTCCGAGCATGAAGGTGCTACTTAAGTTGCCTTTTATCAGCGGTCGCATACTGGACAAGATCCGTCAGCATTTGGTAGATGCTTTTGGCGGAAGATTCTACGAAATCATTATTGGTGGCGCTGCCTTCAATAGTGAGGTAGAAGACTTGCTTAATAAGATACATTTCCCCTACACCGTAGGTTATGGTGCTACAGAGTGTGCTCCGATCATCTCGTATGAAGATTGGCATCATTTCCGCAAGGGATCTTGCGGAAAGGCCGCTCCCCGTATGGAAATCAAGATAGATAGCAAGGATCCGCAGCACGTGGTGGGAGAAATCCTTACACGTGGTGATAATGTGATGTTGGGCTATTTTAAGAATGAGGAAGCTACTGCCTCTACGCTTAAGGACGGATGGTATCACACGGGCGACCTCGGCATAATGGATGCGGAGGGCAACCTCTTTATACGAGGACGAAGCAAGAATATGCTCTTGGGCGCTTCGGGTCAGAACATCTATCCCGAGGAGATAGAGGACAAACTCAATACGTTGCCTTATGTCAACGAGAGCATCGTGGTACAGCGTGGCGACAAACTCGTGGCACTGATATATCCTGATTTCGACTTGGCACAAAAGGATGGACTTGATGAGAATGGACTGAGATTGGCAATGGAGCAGAATCGCAAAGACATCAATGTGATGGTGGCTGCTTATGAGCGCATCTCTGCCATTGAAATACATAAGACGGAGTTTGAGAAAACTCCGAAGAGAAGTATTAAGCGTTTCCTTTATAGCTAACTATCGTTTCGGATTTAGTATGGACAGATTAGAGATGTTCATGCTAAATCCGAACGTTGAATAATTAAGCATATGATTTCTTTCTTTAACCCACATCACGCTGCGGAAGAAGATTCACGTGAGCACGATGTGCAGGACGAAAGCATTTTTGGCCCAACATCTCAGTCGGTGGATGAGCCTACTTCAATGGTGTTACGCTCAGAAGGTCTAATCAAGAAGTATGGCAAGCGCACGGTGGTAAACGGTGTATCGTTTGACGTGAAGCAGGGCGAGATCGTAGGCCTTTTAGGTCCTAATGGTGCTGGCAAGACTACTTCTTTCTATATGACCACTGGCCTTGTAGTGCCCAATGGAGGACGCATCTTTATCGATAACCAAGAGATAACGAAAGACCCCGTATACAAGCGTGCACAGAAGGGCATAGGCTATTTGGCACAAGAGGCTTCTGTATTTCGCAAAATGAGTGTGGAAGACAATATCGCTTCCGTACTCGAGATGACGGGACGTTCGAAAGAGTATAGAAAAGAAAAGTTGGAGAGTCTCATCTCAGAGTTTCGCTTGCAGAAGGTTCGTAAAAACTTGGGTGACCAACTCTCTGGTGGTGAGCGACGCCGTACAGAGATAGCTCGCTGTCTGGCCATCGATCCGAAGTTTATCATGCTTGACGAGCCTTTCGCTGGTGTCGACCCTATTGCTGTAGAGGACATTCAGTATATCGTATGGAAACTCAAGGACCGCAACATTGGCATCCTCATTACAGACCACAATGTAGAAGAAACATTGTGTATCACAGATCGCGCTTATCTGCTCTTTGAAGGGCGCATACTCTTTCAAGGAACGCCAGAAGAATTGGCCGCCAATCAAGTGGTTCGCGACAAATATTTGACTAATAGCTTCAAACTTCGCAAGAAAGACTTCCAACTGATGGGGCGCGAACGCGAGGGCCAGTAGTTTGAATATCCCAATAGATTGTGTGGGCGACGCGTCCTCGCGTCGGCATAATGAGGTCGCACAAATAGCCTTAATACTTCTGATTCAAACATAGGTAGTGCGATTTTCATTCTTGCTATGCCGACGCAAGGACGCGTCGCCCACACACAACTGATAAATAAAACTGATAGAATTAGAATTAAAATATTCATTTAATCACACAAAGATGATATTACCCTTGTTGTTGTCCTTGTCATCGTGTGGAATGGCCGATACACTTGTGGTCAATCAGGCACAGATGCAGGGACCTTATAGTATACAATGCCCGTTTGAGACAGATTCTCTCAATATGAAGGGCAATGCATACAATGTGCAAGATGCTTTGCGAGATAACAGTCGTATGGTGCAGATGAGCGGAGTACGCAAAGCACAAACTATCACGATCAAGCGTGGCGAAGCTTTAAAACAACAGACGGATAGCCTTCCTCAACTGCGCATGCTGCAATTTAGCGTACAGACGCCCCGATTCGTAAAGGCGCGTGTGGAAGTGAAGAACTTGCACAATTACAAACTTTTCGTTGATGGAAAGGAATGCGCTGATAAGCAGTTGACACTTACTCCTGGACGTGCCGACTTGACCTTGCAGGTTCTGACGCAGAAGACTGATAAGGATTCGTTCTGCGTAAGCATTATCGGTGATGATCTCAAGGATGTGCAGGTAAATCCCGTAGGCAAGCGTCCTTTTACTATTGGCCAGCAGACGTGGGGCGATCATTATCGTAGCGTAGCTCTATCGCCAAGTGGTAAGTACTTGGTAACTGTTAGTTATTATACCCGCAAAGATGGAACTACGCAGTATACCACTACGCTGAGAGAAATGCAGAGCGGTCGTGAACTCCTTCATCGAAATGAGTATGTAGCTCTATCATGGTTGCCTGGCAGCAAAGATGTGCTTTATTACACGCGTAATAGTGGAATGGGTAAGGAACTCGTGGTCTATACTCCAGCAGATGGCAAGGAACGGGTGTTGGCTGATAATTTGCCCGATGGCGGTTTCAGCGTGTCGCCTAAAGAGGACTATCTGATATTCAATAAGACTGAAGAGGGTAAGCCCTCTCAGAATGGCTTGAAGCGCATCACAGAACCTGATGATCGTCAGCCTGGGTGGAGAAATCGCAACAGCTTATGGCGTTACGACTTAAAGAGCGGTATGTTGCAGAGACTTACCTATGGTTCGGAAAGTGTATGGTGCGCCGATATTTCAGCAGACGGACGTAGCCTGCTTTTGCAATACTCGCGTACCGACGTGAGTAAACTGCCGATGACGCGTACATCTTTCCTCCGTATGGATGCTTACACGGGCAAGGTTGATACACTATTGCGTGATACGACCTTCATCGGTGAGGGATGCTTCTCGCCCGATGCAAAGCAATTGCTTATCTCAGCTTCGCCAGCCTCGTTTGATGGCATTGGTAGCGAAGTAAAGCCAGGACAGCAACCGCAATCATTTGATATGCGTCTGTACCTTTATGATATTGCAAGTCAGAAAGTTACGCCTATGCTGTGTGGGTTCAAGCCCTCTGTAGCTAATTATGAGTGGAATCAAGGCGATGGACAAATCTACTTTACTGCTGATGATCGCATGGGACGCAACTTGTTCCGACTCAATCCGCAGACGCGTAAGGTGGTGAGCTACGCTCTTCCCGTAAGCTACGTGCAAGATGTGACATTCTCTACTGCTTCGAAATCTGCACCAAGAGCCGTATTCTTCGGACAGACACCACAGCGCGCACGCGATATGTATACTTGCTTGCTGAATAAAGAGAAACCCGAGACGAAGCATATCGGAAGTATCAACTTTGATGAGCTCTACAAGGATGTGGCCATTGCGCCGAGCACAAGTTGGCAGTTTAAGGCCACACGTGGCGATTCGATTGATGGCTTCTATCTCCTTCCGCCTAACTTTGATGCAAGTAAGAAGTACCCCATGATTGTATACTATTATGGTGGATGCTCTCCTTCGTCTAACCAACTCGAGTCGTGGTATCCATTCCAGACTTTTGCAAGTCAAGGATATGTAGTCTATGTGCTCAACCCCAGTGGCACAACCGCATATGGTCAAGAGTTTGCGGCTCGCCATGTCAATACTTGGGGACATGAATCGGGCGATGACATTATACAAGGCGTACAAGAATTTTGCAAGCAACATAGCTTCGTCGACAGCAAGCATGTGGGCTGCATTGGTGCTTCGTATGGTGGCTTCATGACGGAGTATCTGCAAACACGTACCGATATATTCGCGGCTGCGATTGCTCATGCCGGTATTAGCAATATTGCCAGCTATTGGGGCGGTGGTTATTGGGGATATTCCTACGGCGAAACGGCACAGTATGGTAGTTTTCCTTGGAATAATCCTGACTTGTATGTAAAGCAATCACCACTTTTCAATGCAGATAAGATTCATACTCCTTTGCTCCTGCTTCATGGTACAGCAGATACCAATGTTCCAACCAATGAAAGTCAGCAACTCTTTACAGCCTTGAAGATTCTCGGTCGTGATGTGGCTTATGTGCAAGTAGAAGGCGAAAATCATGTCATCGTAGATTATCACAAGCGCATGGCTTGGCTCAATGTAATCTACTCATGGTTTGCTAAATACTTGAAAGGCGACTCTTCCTGGTGGGATAGTTTGCAGTAAATTTCTTCCAGTTCAGTCTTTTGACTTTGGCGGAGCCGAATAGTTAACGGGCCAACAAGTGAAGTCAAGTTCACTTGTTGGCCCGTTAACTATGGTCTTATGTAACTTCCGTATTAAGGTAAGCATCCCATACAAGCCGTATTGTAGAAACAAATAAGCCAAAGTCCAT
>CALEKA010000023.1 GCA_937898715.1 uncultured Prevotella sp. | reverse complement strand
CTATGGAATTCATTGGGCTTTCAGCCCGCCCATTCTAAATCCGAAACTTCAGTCAGTGACATATCAACTTGCAGCAACTATTTCTCATTATTCATATCCGCTGGCGAGAAGAAGTCTATACACAATGGAGACTGCAGCCGGCTTGAATTAAATGCAAACACCTTTTTGAAATCAGCGTAAAATGTTTACCTTTGCAGCAGATTATCTTCCACTTACTGGATCGTACGAAAACAAGATTTTCCAACAAGTTAATATACATAACTAATCACTATGCACTATGATTACGTTTAAGAGAATTCTTCCTTTATGTGTAATTCTCCTCACCACAAGTACAACTTTGCATGCTGAAGAGAGTCATTCGTTTCCTGAAGCGGGGAAAACGTATGTAATGCACAGATTCAACGAGGCAAATTCCTACGTTTACGAAAATGGTAATGTTCTTTGGGCTTCCCCACTTACCAACACACAAAAGCAATATTGGCAATTCATTCCCACAGGAAAGGAAGGTTGCTACTATATTCAGAACCAAACGTCAAAGCATTATATACAGAGTTCAAGCGTACAATTAGAGTCCCAAATCAAAGTGGGCGATACTCCCGTAGAGTTTGAAATAAAGAAGAACACTACAAGTGGGGCTGCAGCTAATGGTTATTACTACATTTGCAGTACAGATCAGACCATTGACACTTCGAAGGATGGTACTTTGGGACTCAATTACCAGCAAAGCACGGGCAAAATCGTTGCCTATCATATCCGTTACAATAGAAACAATTCTTATTGGGACATTGTAGAGAGCGATTATGATTACGAAGCCCCACAACCCATTGAGCGCTCAGAATACTGCAAGAAGTTAGGCATCTACGTTTTACCATGTGGAGTAAAAGGCAACGCTTTTCTTAAAGAACTCAGCATAACTCATGCCAACAAGCCGCTTAACTATTCAGCATCGGCGCAGCCATCAAGTTATTACAACATGGTTCGCTCCGACTCTGCTACAGTCATACAAGCTTCCACTCTCTGCCTAAGTTACGAGACTTCTGCCTTAAGTGCAGACCAAACAGTAACAGCCTACTTCGACTGGGATAAAGATGGTATATTCGAGGAGAAGCACGAGTTTCTAAATGCTGCGTCAGGCATGGCTGAAATCGCAGTTCCCGACTCCGCCGTATGTGGACGATCACGCATGCGCATTCGCATAACCGACAACGGACTTGAAGGAGCTGACGATGACGTAAACGGCATCGTATATGACTTCCAGATATTTACTATCAAGCCCAAAGAGGCCCCCACGAAAGTAGATAATGTCTATGTGACATCCCCTACTACTTCTAATCAGAAACCATATGGCCTTGACGGACGCCCAGTATCATTGAATACCCACAAAGGCGTATACATCCAATCAAACAAAAAGATCATCAAATAATCCCCCACACAATCTATGATACAAACGAAATCTCTACTTCTAAGCGCAACAGCACTGACCTCTTGCCTTGGCCTTCATGCTCAACATGCTGATAAGCCCAACATTGTCTTCATCTTGTGTGATGACATGGGATATGGTGATTTAGCTTGCTATGGACAGCCCTACATCTCCACTCCCAATATAGACCGATTAGCTTCAGAAGGTATGCGCTTTACGCAGGCTTATGCAGGAAGTCCTGTAAGTGCGCCCTCACGTGCCACTCTTATGACAGGGCAACATACAGGCCATACGCACGTTAGAGGGAACAAAGAATATTGGAAAGGACGTCCGAAGACCACCTACGGAGTAACGTCTGAACCAGATCGCGTAGGACAAGAACCTTATGATACAGCACACGTCATATTGCCCGAAATAATGAAAGCCAATGGATATACTACGGGTATGTTTGGCAAATGGGCTGGTGGCTATGAAGGATCGATTTCTACTCCTAAGACACGTGGCGTAGACGAATACTATGGCTACATATGCCAATACATGGCTCACCGATACTTCCCCAACTTTTTGAATCGTTATAGTCCTCGACGCGGTGATAAAGATGTTATACGCATTACGATGGACCAAAATGTTCAGTATGGTGATGGATGTACTAATCCCGACTATGCTAAACGTAAGCAGTACTCAGGCGATATGATTCATCAAGAAGCGATGGAATGGCTTGATCAGCAAACAGCCGATAAGCCTTTCTATGGATTCTTCACCTATACGCTTCCACATGCCGAACTCTATCAGCCCAACGACTCTATCCTTCAAGCATATTATGGTAAGTTCTGCAATGACAAGACGTTTGCTGGAGTTGACCGATACCATGCTACAGTCAATACGCATGCACAATTTGCTGCCATGATTACGCGTCTTGATGCCTATGTAGGAGAAATACTTGCAAAGCTGAAGGAAAAGGGCTTAGCCGACAATACGATTGTTATCTTCTCTTCTGATAATGGTCCTCATGAGGAGGGCGGTGGTGATCCCGACTTCTTTGGCAGAGACGGACTCCTGCAAGGCAAGAAGCGTTCATGCTTAGAAGGCGGTATTCGCATTCCCTTTATCGCACGCTGGCCAGGTCACATTCCCGCTGGTACTGTCAACGACCATATACTGGCATTCTACGATATCATGCCCACTTTCTGCGACTTAATCGGACAGAAAGACTACATTAAGCAATTTGGTAACAAGCGATTAGGTGATCGCGACTACTTCGATGGCATCTCATTCGCTCCCACTCTCTTGGGTGACGATGCCGACCAGAAAAACCACGATTTCCTCTATTGGGAATTCCATGAAACCAACCAAATGGCTGTACGCAAGGGCGATTGGAAACTTTATGTAGAACGCGGTAATTGCAAGCTCTTCAATCTTGCTAACGACATACACGAAGACCACAATGTAGCAGACGCTCATCCCGACATCGTGAAAGAACTCGTACAAATTATTCACGAGCAACACGTTACTCCCGATGTGAGCGACTTCAATACGGTTACTATCCCAACTGTAAAATAAGCCCAACCATAAGCTATGACCTTCAATGGTCGTGAATTGAAGAAATGCACTACATGCAGCATTCGTATTCTACGAAATGTCTGAGTGTAGTGCATTTTTCTTTCAGTACACATGGTCTTTTTAAAAGAGCATCATGGCCGAAATTCAATCAATAAAACTTGCGATAGAGCAAACATCACATTTCAAGCACGTGCTTGAATGTGATAAGCCATTCGATAAAGTAGTTCAAGTTTCGGATTTAGAATGGGCGGGCTGAAAGCCCAATGATATTCATAGCCC
>CALEKA010000022.1 GCA_937898715.1 uncultured Prevotella sp. | reverse complement strand
TGTGTATTTATCTGTCCGGAACGTGATTCGTCGGGCTTTCAGCCCGTCTTTTGTTAGGGGTTGTGTATTTATTTGTCCAGAATGGGATTCGTCGGCCTTTCAGCCCGTCTTTTGTTAGGACTTGTGTATTTATCTGTCCGGAATGGGATTCGTCGGGCTTTCAGTCTTCTCCTTTTGTTAGGGTTTGTGTATTTATTTGTCCGGAATGGGATTCGTCGGGCTTTCAGCCCGTCTTTTGTTAGGACTTGTGTATTTATCTGTCCGGAATGGGATTCGCTATATACGTTATCGCGGGCTGAAAGCCCAATGTGTGTACATAGCCCAGGGCAACGCCCTGGGGTTCCCGTAAGCAGCAACGTTTCGCCCTGAAAGGGCAAAAGTAAAATACTACTTTAATCCTTAAAAACGTATTCTTTATCGTATTCAATGCCATACGACTCAAGGAAACGCTGGTATTCTTCTTTGAAAGAGTATCTTTTATGGTGTTCGCGTTGTTGCTTGATGTATTGCAATGTTTTGTCTGCCACAGACTGGCTCACTGAGAACGCTGCGTATCCGCCTTGCCATGTAAAGAGCTTATAGGTGTCCGACAGGCCTTTTATCCATCTGCTGCTATTGCGTTTTACCTCTTCTGCCACATGTGAGATTGTAACTTCTCGTGATAGGAGGAACAGAATGTGAGCGTGATCCTCTACTCCTCCGACCCAAATATTTTTGCATCCAGTCAGATTGACGAGTTGCCCCATATAGGAGTGGACGCGCTCCCAATCTTTTTCTAAGATTTTAGGACTCGTTGTTTTTATATGGAATATGAGGTGGATGTATATTTTGCTGAGGGATTGTGGCATTCGTTATCTTTTACTTTTGCCCTTTCAGGGCGACTCGTCAGTGTAATCTGTGAACCCAGGGCGTTGCCCTGGGCTATGTAGGGCATTGGGCTTTCAGCCCGTCTTAGGTTGGGAATCCTATATTATCCGTTTGGATTATGTTGATATTCTTGTGGCTTCAAAGCAGTCAATTCCTCAGTTTCTTTGCAGTCATTGCTCAGTTTCTCAGTTTCTTTGCAGTCATTGCTCAGTTTCTTTGCAGTCATTGCTCAGTTTCTTTGCAGTCATTGCTCAGTTTCTCAGTTTCTTTGCAGTCAATTCCTCAGTTTCTTTGCAGTCATTGCTCAGTTGCTCAGTTTCTTTGCAGTCATTGCTCAGTTGCTCAGTTTCTTTGCAGTTATTGCTCAGTTTCTTTGTTTCTTTGCAGTCATTGCTCAGTTGCTCGGTTTCTTTGCAGTCAGTGTACAACTTTTATTTTATTCTGTAAAAGCGGGCTGAAAGCCCAATGTGTGTACATAGCCCAGGGCAACGCCCTGGGGTCCCCGTAAGCAGCAATGTTTCGCCCTGAAAGGGCAAAAGTAGTACACTGTGTCTTAGAACAAATAGTTGAAGCCCAGTGTGCCGTAGATGGGGAAGAGGCTGAAGGTGACGCTTTCGAAGTCGGAGGGGAAGATGCTGTTGAGCCCCCAGCTGAGGTTGGCGGATACGGAGAGGTGCTTGTAGGCCTTAAACTCTCCGCCTACCTGCAGCCCCCAAGCGAAGCGTCGCAGATTGTCTGAAAAGTCGTAGTGTGCGCTGCTTACTTCTGCCTTCTGTCCTGTGGGGTCGATGTTGCGGATGTAGCCATCGTAGGCTTCTCCGCTGAAGTCGCCGTTGATAAGGTAGGAGAAGTAAGGTCCGGCTTGCACTTGCCATCGATCGTTGAAAGCGTAGGTGGCGAGCACGGGGAAAGTGAGGTATTTATTGTTCACCTCCGTCTTGACCTTACCCGTCCAGGCACCGTTGATCTTGCCTGTACCATCGTCGTTGACCGCCTCCATGTGGTAATTCTTTACCGTAGCGTCGGTCTTCATGCCTTTGTTTTCGAAGCGTATGCCGATCATGGTGCCCCAATGTTGGGTGAACTTGCGTTGCACGGCTCCTTCGAGCTGGATGCAGAGTGTGGGGTTGTAGCTATTGATCTTGCGAATCTCGGCGGGCAGGGGAATGGGCGATGTGCCACCCACGCTCACGCCTGCACCGAGGCGTACGTGCCACCCGCGCAGAGCGGCTTTGATGAGGTTGGTGTCGGTCTCTTTGGCCTCCTTGACTTTTTGAGCCTGCATGGTACAGCAAGCGAGTGCAAGAGCGAGAAGGGAAAATATCTTTTTCATAAAGTGGAATATCGTGCTTGGGGAGGGGTAGGGGTTATTGTTCGTTGATAATCTTGATCTCGTCTACATAGAGCGTAGAACCTACGGCTCCCTTGAAGTAGGCGCCCTCACGGCTTGAGGTCATCACAACGGCAATGGCATAACCGTTGTCTGCCATACGCTCGAGCGAGAACTCTTTGCCGTTCATGGGTTTGAACTCTTCCGAGAAGTGAATCCACTCCGAGGCTTCGAGGTCTTCTATTGAGCCTTGGAACTCTATGGGCTTATCAATGCGAGCTATCAACACGATACGATTGGAGGTGAGCACGTCCTTACCATTAAGTGCTACGAACTTCTTCGTGGGGTCGGCTTCCATCTCCGATTTGCTTGCTATCTCGTAGACCACGGCATAGATGTCGGCTGTATCGTGGAGTGTGGGTTGCACCTTAAAGTTGGCATTGGTAAATTTTTCGCCAGCCTTGTATTTATAGTAGCCTTCCATGCGGAGGGGCTTCTTTGTCACGAGTGGCAGACCAAACTGTGTGGCTTGCAGGGCTTGAGTCTGTCCCATGGCAGCCTTGTTGGCATTGAACGTACCGATAAAGAGGTTACCCGCAGCGATAGGCATCTTCATCAGGTTCCATCCAGTAGCACGTGTGGTGAGTTTCAGTCCTTTTCCTTGGAAACCCTCATCAATGGCCACGGTGGGATATTCTTGTATTCCGATATTGTCGCGAGTGAGGTCGTAGCCAGGGTTGCCCGACGACCATATATTGTTTCTTTCGCCCGTAGCGGCATCCATCTCAAACCATTCGTAGAATCGGTGAGAGGGGTCGAGCTCGAAGTTTTCAAATCCTAAGTTCCACTCTTCGGTGATGATGGGTGGATAGCTGAACATTACTTCATAATCCTTCTTCCATGCGCCATCTTGCGAGTGTGTGGTGTAGGTCTGTGGGGTATTGAAGTCGCGCATGATGCCATTGCCGTCCACTTCCTGTCCATCTACGTTGGCTGTGATGTGAGCGCCGGGGGTAAGTGTAAATTTCGGGTCGAACGCGCTGCGGTCGATGTTTCTGTTGGCAAGTGTAAAGGTGACGCGTTGATTTTCGATATTGGGATCGGTCGACAGGATGCTCCTGTGCTCTTGTAGCCACGTCTCGTCTACTCCCGTGATGTCACACTCCGCGTTGAGCGGTTCGTCCTGTATGCAGGAGTTGAGGGTGCTGAGGGAGAGGGCTGCGATGAGGAGGGGATGTATGAGTTTCATATAAATGGGTTTGCTGATTTTTTTGGGGGGGCTTCACGCGGGTGGCGGGGTTTAGTTCTTGTGGGAGGAGAAATGATGTCGTGGAGAATGCCGTTAGGTTGGCCTGAATGGTTCGTATATCTTTAGATTCAAAGGCATTAACCGAATATATCGGAATGGGATCCTGTGTTTGTTAAGAGAAGAATCAACTCGTCATCGTGTTGCTCCCACACAAGTAGCCAGTCAGGCTTTATATGGCATTCCCATTTGCCAGCATAGTTTCCTGTAAGCCTATGTTGATGATATTGAAATGGAAGTTGACCCTCGTTGTCAATTAGCAAGTCAATAACTTTAGTCAGTTCTCGCAGTGGCAGGCCTCGCTTTTCACAACGTTTTAAATCCTTCTTAAACTTTGAGGTGCTTTGATTTTATACATGCTTTACCCCCATGTCCTTAAGCATTTCTTCCGCGTTGGTGTAGGGGCCATATACTCTGCCTTGCTTGATGTCGTCTATGGCTTCTTCAATTCCCGTCTTTTTTATGCGAGAAAGTTTCCAACCGAATTTCTTCGCTAAGTCTTTTACGAGCTTAAGATCGTCTGCAGGAAATGAAAGGGAGAGCGTTTCTAACGTTGCATCCATATATCTTAGAGTTTTTCGTATCTGTTTTATCGCCTGCAAAGGTACGAAAAAATATGTCAACTCTTCCGGTTTTCTTGATATTCAAGTGATTTGTACCGGTATTTCTTGGGAATACCAGTAATAAGTTTTTGAGTAATAAGTAATACATTCTTGCAATATTCAAGTATTAAGTAATACATTCTTGCAATATTCAAGTATTAAGTATAAAGTATTAAGTATTACATGCTTGCTGAAAGGCTTCTCAATTAGTTCTGTGGGCGACGCGTCTCGCGGCTTGTCACGCGAGGCTCGATGCCGAAGCGGGGCAAAAGCATTTATTGTCTCTTGCGGTGGCATGGGGCATTGAGCCCCTTGCCACCGCGCCGAAGCGAGACACTTCGCCCCCACTGCCTATGGGATCACTGTCTGATTAGTGGTGGAGCCGACGCGGGACGCGTCGCCCACAGAACTAATTGGGGGGCTTCTCTTATTGAGCCGACGCGGGGACGCGTCGCCCACAGTAGGCTCTGAAATGACTGGCTGAAAGCTATCTGCAAGAATGTATTACTTATTACTTATTACTTGAATTTTGCAAGAATGTAATACTTAATACTTTATACTTAATACTTAAAACAAAAAAAACTCCCCGCAGACCTATAGTCTGCGAGGAGAAAATGTATTCCAGTTTCTAATGAAAACTATATATAAGTATGGCGAAATACTTATTCTTTTACGGGTTCTGCTTCACCCTTTTTCTTGCGGCTCAAGGTGCGGTAAGCGATAGGAGCGGCAAGGAAGATAGATGAGCAGGTACCGAAGATCACACCCAGGATCATTGCGAAGGCGAATGATCGGATGCTATCACCACCGAGGATGAAGATGCAGAGGAGCACCAGGAGGGTGGTGGTAGAGGTGATTACGGTACGGGTCAGTGTGCTGTTGAGCGACTCGTTGAAGAGTTCCCATACGTTCTGCTTCGGGTGGAGCTGGAGGTTTTCACGCATACGGTCGAATACTACCACCTTATCGTTGATAGAGTAACCGATTACGGTCAGGATAGCTCCGATGAAGGTCTGGTCTACTTCGAGCGAGAAGCCGATCCAGCCCCAGCAGATGGAGAATACGCCCATTACGAGCAGTGTGTCGAAGAAGAGCGCTACTACGCTACCTACGGAGAATGCGATGTTGCGGAAACGCACGAGGATGTAGATGAAGATGGCTACGAGCGAGAGCAACACGGCGATTACTGCACCGCGGGTCATGTCGGCTGCTACGGTAGGTCCTACCTTCTGTGCCGAGATGATGGAGCCACCGGTGTGGTTGTCGCGGTCCTTGAAGGTTGCCTCGTCAGCCTTGATGAGCTTAGCGTCGTGCAGGGCGTCGTAGATGAAGTGTTCTACTTCTTGATCGATATTTTCGCTGTCGTCGTCAATGCGGTAGTTGGTCGAGAGGCGTACGGCGTCGTTGCTTGCCGTTGAGATGGCGATAGCGGTTACTACGGCGTTGGGATCCTTGGCATTTACCTTGGCCGAAACGGCTTGTTGCACCTGTTCGGGGGTTACGCCCTTCTGTTCGAATTCGATCACGTAGTTGCGACCACCGGTGAAGTCGATACCGCTGCTCAGTCCGCGAGTGAAGAGGAAGCCGAGGGCTACCACTGCTGCTACGATGAACACGATGATAGACTTCTTGCCCTTCTTCATGAAGTCGATGTGCTTGCCTACGAGGAAGTTTTTCGACATCGGTGTGGTGAAGGTCAGTCCGAGCCACTTATCCTTGTTGAGGAAGTGTTCGAACACGATGCGGCTCACCCATACTGCGGTGAAGAATGAACATACGATACCGATACCCAGTGTCATGGCGAAACCGCGGATGGGGCCTGTACCGAAGTTGTAGAGGATTACGGCAGTGATGATAGAGGTGAGGTTGGAGTCGAAGATGGCGGAGAATGCGTTGCCGTAGCCTTCAGCCAGGGCGGTCTTGAGCATCTTGCCAGCCTTGAGTTCTTCCTTTGTACGTTCGTAGATCAGCACGTTGGCATCCACTGCCATACCGAGCGAGAGCACCATACCGGCGATACCGCTCATGGTCAGAGCTGCCTGGAATGAGGTGAGGATACCGAAGGTGAAGAAGAAGTTGAGGATCAATGCCAGATTGGCCACCATACCGGGTATGAAGCCATAGAAGCAGCACATGAAGATCATCAGCAGCACGAATGCTACTACGCAGGCGGTGAAGCCGGCCTGGATTGATGCGGCACCGAGGCTCGGACCTACGGTCTCTTCCTGTACGATCTTGGTGGGTGCGGGCATCTTACCGCTCTTGAGCACGTTGGCGAGGTCGCGTGTGTCTTCTACGGTGAAGTGGCCAGAGATCTGTGAGTTACCACCAGAGATCTCGTTCTGCACCACGGGTGCGCTGTATACGTAGCCATCGAGCACGATTGCCACGCATCGCTTCAGGTTTTTCTTAGTGAGCGAAGCCCAGTCGCGTGCGCCGTTGGTAGTCATCGTCATGCTCACGATGGGCTGGTGGTTTTGGTCGAAGTCGTCTTTAGCGTCGGCTATCACGTCGCCCTGCATAGAGGGCTGTCCGTTTACGGAGCGGAGGGCATAGAGTTCGAACACGTTGGCCTGCATGCCAGCGGGAGCTTTCACGCCCCATGCCAGATGGAGGTCGGCGGGCAGTACGGCTTTGGCCTCTGCGCTCTGCAGCATAGCGTTGATGGCTGCGGTGTCGCGAGCGGTGGCATAGCCTACTACGCAGTTCGTTGGGCTCATGCCTTGTATCTGAGCGAGCTTAGAGAAGAGGGGGTGCTGCTCTTTAGTGCCCTGCTTCTTAGCGGCTTCTGCCTTTGCTGTAGCGGCTTTGGCAGAGTCGGTAGTGGTGGTGTCGGTGCTTCCTCCCTTGCTCAGACGGGTGTCGAGTGCTTGGAGGCTTGACTGTACTTCCTGCAGGCTGTAGGTCTCCCAGAATTCGAGGTTGGCGCTACCCTGGAGGAGCTTACGCACACGTTCGGGCTCTTTGATACCCGGCATTTCCACCATGATCTGTCCGATCTGGCCTTTGCCACGAAGGATTTGGATGTTGGGCTGTGCCACACCGAAGCGGTCGATACGTGAGCGCACCACCTTGTTGGAGTTTTCCACGGCGGTGTTTACCTCTTCGTTGAGTACCTTCTTCACGTCGGCGTCGGTCGAGTTGTACGAGATGTTTTTCTCGCCGAGTTTAGCAGCGAAAATGCCGCCGAGCTTGTTTTTGCCAGCCACCTGCTGATAGCTTTCTACGAAGGCGTCTACGAAGTCTACGTCGCCCTTCTTAGCCTGGGCTTTAGCTTTGGCATAGGCATCCTTGAACTGAGGGTCGTTAGCGCTTTCGCCAGCGAGGTTTTTCACCACGTCGGGTACGCTCACCTCGAGCACCACGTTCATACCGCCCTTAAGGTCGAGGCCGAGACCGATCTGCAGTGTTTCGCAGTCTTTGAGGGTCTTGCCCAGCCATACGGTCTGGTTGCGCATGGAGTCAAGGTAGGCTGCGCCGTCCTTGCCCTGTGCTGTGAGTCGCTCTGCTTCTGATTCGTACTTATGCGTAGGGATCGAGAAGCTGAGATACATCAAGCAAATCAAGGAGAGCAACACAGCGATTACTTTAACAAATCCTTTGTTTTGCATTGTTTGATTGTGTATTTATTGTTTTGTTTTGATATTATTTTTCGTCTCCTGCGGAGTGCTAATGTGGTTAACTTCAGGGTATAGTTCACCCATGTTCACATTGTTTAGCGTGCAAATATACACGATTTTTTTTGAAACTTAGGGCTTTTCCCATGCTTTTCTCTTTTTCGCGTGTTTTTTAGGGAGAAAAGGGGGGAATTTGGATTAAGTATTAAGTATAAAGTATTAAGTATTACATTGTGGGGCAAGGGGGTTTCTCAGAGTCTACTGGGGGCGACGCGTCCTCGCGTCGGCATGAGCAAGAAAGCCTCTATTTACTATTGTGGGGCATTCCCTCTCTCGCCGACGCGGGGACGCGTCGCCCCCAGTATAGGCTGAAAATCTCTTGACCGCTCGATGCGCCGACGCGGGGACGCGTCGCCCCCAGAACTAAGTGAAACGCGCCAGGCTGTAATACTTAATACTTTAATACTTAATACTTAAAAATTACAGGGCTGAATCCCACACGTGGGATTCAGCCCTGTAATTTAAAGTTCCGTCTTCACATTGAAGCAAGGGCAGGCCTTTGCAGCGAAGTTGTTATGTCCGAAGGTGTGAGCTTTTGGGTAGAGGGCTTCGAATAGGCCCACCACCTGTCGTAGTGCTGTGCGTTGGGCGGGGGTGCGTGTGTCCTTGGGCTTAACGCCTGTGGAGTCGAGTCCGCCCACGTAGCATATACCGATGCTTTGTGCGTTGTGGCCTCGGCAGTGTGCTCCCACTTGGTCTATTGGGCGTCCGGGGTGGATGGTGCCGTCGCGGTAGACTATCACGTGGTAGCCCACGTCCGCAAAGCCCTGTTCCTTGTGCCAGCGGCGGATATCCTCTACGGTGAAATCCTTGCCTTCGGGTGTTGCTGTGCAGTGTACGATGATTTCATTGATCCGTCGCATTACTCTTGGCCCTCCTCTGCCGGGGTCGATGCCACACGCTTGAAGTGGAGGCGGTCCTTACTGAGGGTCTTTCTAAATGCCGCGCTTGGGGTGAAGCGGCAGCGTACGCGCTTGATGTCGCTTGCCTTTACTTCTTCTCGGCTTGAGCGCGTTTGCTTGGCGGCGATGGTGGGTCGGAACGATCCGAGGTAGCCCAGGCGTACGGAGTGGCCTTGTGAGAGATGGCTTACGATGGAACTTTCGAGTGCGGTCACCACGGAGATGATATCGGGCACGGTGAGCATGCAGTACTTTTCGATTTCTTCAGCCACATCTTGGAGCGTGAGGGGAGAGGTTACGACGGCTACGGGGTAGTAGACGGGGCTTTCCATACGGGGGAACTTTGCTGAGCGAACTTTGTAATTAATCATGGTAGTAAAATGTTTTAAAATGGGTTAGTAATATAATGTATGAATGGTTGGTATGCGTTCGTGGAGTTTCACCGTCGTGAATGGGCTTCTCGAGCCTTGCTTGCGGCTTTCCTCCCGATTGCAATGCAAAGATACGACGTCGCACCCCTCTGCTCCAAAAAGAGTGAACAAACTGTTCACTTTTTCTGCGTTTGCGCACGATTTTTGTGGTTTTTGGGGGGATTTTAGTTAGTTCTGTGGGGGGCAGCCTCTTTCATCCAGTTCTGTGGGCGACGCGTCTCGCGTCGGCATCAATATGAGAGAAGTATAAAGTAATACATACTTGCAGAATTCAGCCCCCCTACAGGTGCATTCATGCTCATGCCGCGGGACGCGTCGCTCTAAGTATCGGCTGAAAAGCCTCTTGCCCGCTCGATGCGCCGACGCGAGGACGCGTCGCCCACAGTATCGGCTGAAAAGCTTCTATAATATAATAAGGTCATAAAGCCTCCCAGCCTGTCGGAGAGTGACTTTATAACCTTATAACCTTTAAACTTTTAAACTGCGCTGGGCGCTGTGCGCGCAGCGCTACAGGAACTTCCTGCTCAAATACTTCACCGGGTACCATACGGAGCTCCATCCCACCACGATCACCGTGACGAGTACGAGCAGCACGTCGGTGGCATGAATGCTCACGGGGTAAGCATTGATGATGAAGCTATCTGCCGAACCGCCGAGCTTCACCAGTCCAAACTCCATCTGGAGCCAGCAGAGCACAGCTCCAAGGGCGATGCCCAGCACGGCACCGAGCAACGTAATGAGTCGGCCCTCGCAGAGGAAGATGCGGAATACCATCTGCTCCGTTGCTCCGAGGTGGCGCAGCGTCATCACGTCCTGTCGCTTGTCGATGATCAGCATCGATACCGACCCTATGATGTTGAAGCAAGCCACCAAGAGTATAAACGTCAGGAAGAAGTAAGCCATCATCTTCTCGATGTTCATCACGTTGAACACCTCCTGCTGCTGTTCCAGCTGGTCCATCACGCGGAATTTCGTGCCTGCTACCTGCTGCATCCGCTTCTTCACCGCATCGAGGTCGGTCCCCGGGCGGAGACGAAGTTCCAGTCCTGTGACGCATCCCGGCTGTTCGAAGAGCGTCTGTGCAAACTGTAGGGAGGTGATCATATAGTTCTCGTCGTACTTCCGTTGGTTCACGTTGAAGCAAATCCCTGGCGAGGTCAGATCCTCCGCGTTGAAGCTCTCTGCGGGGTTAGTGAGGTTCACCTTTTCGCCCCTTCGTGGAGCACAGATCTGTAGCGTACCGTAGTCTATTCCGCCCATTGTGGCAGCCAGTCCGATGCCCGGAATGCCATAGTTGAGCGTAGCGCGATGAAGTTCGTAGCGCCCTTTTCCGTAGAGAATCGAGCGAATGCCCGTCACGTGGTCGTACTGATCGTCCACGCCCTTGAGCACGATCACCGTGGGCCTTCCTTGGAAGAGAATCAGTGCATTGTCTTCCAGGCAGAAGCTTGCAGCCTCCACCTCCTTCATGCTTTTGATGCTCTGCAGTGCGGGGTCGTCCATGGGCGTGAGCTTCGTCTGTGCCGGCACCACTTCTATCTGTGGGTCGAAGGCCGTGTAGAGGCTCCCTATCAAGTCGCGAAAGCCATTGAACACGCTCAGCGTGACCAGCAGAGCCGCTGTGCCGAATGTCACTCCAGCCACCGAGATACCCGATATCACGTTGATAGCCCCCACGCGTTTGCGTGAGAAGAGATATCGTCGTGCCATGAATAGGGGCAACCTCAGCCTTTCCTTTAGGAAGTTCATTCTGCAGCAGGTTTGTCGTCGTTGTCACCTTCGCCCTCGGTGCGCTTGAGCAGCGAGTCGATATGGTCGAGATAGTCGAGTGAGTCGTCGAGGAAGAACTTCAGTTCGGGGATGATTCTCAGCTGGTGGCGCACGCGCGTGCCCAGTTCGTAGCGCACTTGTCGAGCGTTGGCATTGATATTTTGCAGGATCTCTTGAGCCTTTTCTGAGGGGAATATGCTCAAGTAGCCGCGAGCGATGCTCAGATCGGGACTAATGCGTACGGCGCTCACGCTCACGAGCACACCATGAGTGCCCTGCGTCTGTCGCTGGAAGATGTCGCTCAGTTCTTTCTGAATGAGGCGAGATATTTTCTGTTGTCTTGTTGTTTCCATGAGTTTCTTATTTAATGTGATTGTGTGCTAATGTGTTGGGAGTAAGAGGGTGCTAAGAGGTGAGTTCATAGGCAGTGGGGGCGAAGCGTCTCGCTTCGGCTTGTCACGCGAGGCTCGATGCCGAAGCGGGGCAAAAGCATTCATTGCCTTTTGCGCTGGCATGGGGCATTGAGCCCCTCGCCACCGCGCCGAAGCGAGACGCTTCGCCCCCACTGCCTATGAGAACTTCTTGAGAAGCCTTTCTGCAAGAATGTAATACTTAATACTTAATACTTAATACTTTTCCCAACGGGAATGTATTACTTAATACTTGACTGACGTTCCGTCAGTCCAGTTCGCTATCCACCGCCGCCGTAGCTCGAGCCAGCCATATGCGGTCGTCGTCGTCGGTCAGTAGCGGCATGATAGCCTTGCGTACGCGTTCGTGGTAAGCATTGATCTGCTCCAGTTCTTCGGGCGTGAGCAGCGAACGGTCTATTGCGCGCAGGTCGTAGGGGCAGAGCGTGAGCACCTCAAACTCCAGGAACTTCCCGTAGGGCGTCTCCTCAGCCTTTCGGCAGAGCAGCGTGTTCTCTATTCTCACGCCAAATCGTCCCGTCACGTACACGCCCGGTTCGTCTGTCACCATCATGCCCTCGCAGAAGGGCACCAGCGTACACGTCCTCACGTCCTTGCGTATCTGGTGAGGCCCCTCGTGCACGCAGCCGTGAGCTCCCACGCCGTGACCCGTGCCGTGACCGAAGTCGTAGCCCCGAGCCCAGAGGTCCTGACGGGCTGCCGTGTCGAGCTGTAGGCCCGTTGTCCCTACGGGAAACTTCATGTGTTCCAGCCTTAGGTGGCCCTTCATCACGAGCGTGTACACCTCGCGTTCCTCCTGCGTCAGGTGGCCCATAGCGATGGTTCGCGTCAGATCCGTCGTGCCCGAATGGTACTGTCCGCCGCTGTCGAGCAAGAGCAGTCCGTGAGCGGGGATGCGCACGCTTGAGCGTTCGTCGGCCTCGTAGTGAACGATGGCGCCGTGACGCCCGTAGGCAGCTATTGTTCCGAAACTCAGCTGTTCGAAGTCCTCCTGCTCGGCGCGCAGAGCCGTCAGCTTTTCGTCTATCGAAAGCTCCGTCACCTCCTCTTCCTTCTCCATCCGTTCGTCGAGCCAACGCAGGAATTTCACCATCGCCACGCCATCTTGTAGCATAGCGCGGCGCATGCCCTCCTGTTCGGCTTCCGACTTCACGGCGCGCCACATCTCTACGGGCGAGTGAAACGTCCCGACGCCCGCTGGCCACATGCCCCAGCAAGCCGTCTCCTGGCATACGCGCAGGTGGGGCAGGCTGGCGAGCCGGCTCACCTCCTCGTAGGGCAGAGCCTCCACACCCGCCTCCTGGAGCCTCTGCTGAGCCTCTGGGGTGAGCGTAGAGCTGTGGGTGTAGAGTTGGAACTTTCCCGTGGCGCTATGGTAGGCCAAGTAGCTGAGAAATACCGGGTTGTAAGCCACGTCGGTGCCGCGGAGGTTGAGCAGCCAAGCCGTGTCGGAGAGGTCGTTGATGACGAACACGTCGTCCGTCGCCACCTTCTGTTCCTCGAGCACCCGCTTGAGTGCCCCCAGTTTCTCTTGGATGGTCATTCCCGTCCACTGCTCGTCTTGAGTCACGATAGGCTCTGCGGGCAGGGTAGGGCGGTCGGTCCATATCTCGCTGAAGGCATCCTTGCCCGAGCAGATGGTCAGTCCGCCAGCGAGGTTCACCGCCATATCGGCGGGAGCCCCTATGCGAGCCACCGTGCCGCAGTGTTCTGCGATCCACTCCTCCGGGGAGGGCACCCCTTCGGTGCCATCCTTCATGAGAGAGAATCCCGATTCGCGCAGTTGCTCCTCCGCTTGGAGCCAATATCGCGAGTCGGTCCAGAGGAGAGCCTCCTGCTGTGTCACCACTGCCGTACCTGCCGATCCTGTGAAGCCCGTAAGCTTCTCTCGGCAAGCCCAGTGCGGAGCTATATATTCACTATTGTGTGCATCCGCCGTCGGCACGATGTACACGTCGAGAGCCTCTTGGCTCATCCATTGACGAAGAAGAGCAAGCATGATTATTACAGCCCCTCCCCCCAGCCCCCTCCCCCTGGCGGGAGAGGGGGAGCGTAATGCGTCTAAAGAAAGAGATGTGGGTGTTAGGGGTGTATTTATTTTATTAAATGGTTTATATATAAATGTATTCAAGTTTCGGATTCAGTCCGTTCACCTAAATCCGAGACTTCAGTAAATGTATAGTAATATGCAACTATTGTAGAGATTTTGTAGCGTATTTATAGTTTCTCCCACCATTTAGCCTTTAGGCGCATTCTGCACCCCCTCTCCCGTTAGGGGGAGGGGGCTGGGGGGAGGGGCTGTAGGGGCTGGGCTGTAGGGGCTGTAGTTAACTCAGTTCCAGCATCCTCTCGATAGGCTTCACCGCCTTCTTGGCCACCTCTTCGGGCACCTCGATCTCGGGCCATTCGTAGCGCAGCGCGTTGTACACCTTTTCGAGTGTACAGAGGCGCATGTAGTTGCATTCGTTGCAACCACAGGTGCTGTCGTCGGGCGGCACGGGGATAAACGTCTTCTCGGGGCAATTCTTCTGCATCTCATGCAGAATGCCGCTCTCCGTCACTACGAGAAATTCCGTAGCCTCCGACTCTATAGAGTACTTCAGCAGCGCAGCCGTCGAACCCACCACATCGGCGAGCTTCACCACCGCACCGCGGCATTCCGGGTGAACGAGCACCTTTGCTCCCGGGTGTTCCTGCTTCAGCTCCACGAGTTTCTCTACCGAGAAGCGTTCGTGCACGTGGCAACCACCGTTCCAGAGCAACATCTCGCGGCCCGTCTCAGAGTTGATATAGTTGCCCAGGTTGTAGTCTGGTCCGAAGATCAGTTTTGCATCCTTCGGGAAAGTCTCTACGATGCGTTTTGCATTGCTCGAAGTCACCACCACGTCGGTCAGCGCCTTCACTGCAGCCGTAGTATTCACGTAGGATATCACCTGGTAGCCCGGGTGCGCCTTGACGAACTTTTCAAATTCTTCTGCTGGGCAACTCTCTGCCAGCGAACACGTAGCATTCAGATCGGGCACGAGCACCTTCTTCCGAGGGCAGAGTATCTTGTTGGTCTCGCCCATGAAGTGTACGCCACACATCACGATGATGTCGGCATCCGTCCCGGCAGCTTTTTGTGCCAGTCCGAGGCTATCGCCCACGAAGTCGGCTATGTCCTGCAGCACGCCCTCCGTATAGTAGTGAGCCAAGATAATGGCATTTTTCTCTTTACACATACGGCGGATCTCAGCCTTGAGGTCCACGCCCTCGGGCACGGGTTCATCCACGTAGCCCTTCTTCTTCCAGCTATCTTTTACTTCGGTCATCTTTTCTTCTGTTTTCTTTGTTTGGTGCAAAGATAACTCTTTAAGTTTGGAGTTTTGAGGTTATGAGGTTATTTTTTAGTTTGGAGTTTTGAGGTTAT
>CALEKA010000021.1 GCA_937898715.1 uncultured Prevotella sp. | reverse complement strand
AACACGAAAATAGGAGATAAACACCTATGATTAGTGTTTACCTCCTACTCGATTCCTTTTACCAGCCAAATGCTTGCCTCATAAAGCAAGTACATTGGAAGAGCCACCAATATGAGCGTAAAAACATCAGGCGGTGTGATAAAAGCAGCTACCACCACGATGACGATAAACGCATGCCTTCGGTAATGCTTCAGCAGCGAACGGGATACGAGTCCCAACCGCCCCAAAAAGTAAGTCACCACAGGCAGCTGAAACACTAAGCCCATCATGAAGGTGAGCGTCGTAAAGGTACTGATGTAGGAATCCAGTGTGATGGTATTCTGAATCATACCCGACACCTGGTAAGTTGCTAAGAATCGGAATGAGATGGGGAAAAGCACAAAATAGCTCATCACTACCCCCAAGAAGAATAGCACGTAGACCACCACGACTACCACTCTCGCCACCCGCTTTTCTCGCTCATAAAGCGCGGGTGCAATAAAGGCAAAGAGCTCATACACCACGTAGGGCGATGCCAGCAGCAATCCGAGATAGACAGAAGTAGAAAGATGTGTCATAAACTGTGCCGAGAGTTCCGTACTAATCAGCGTTACTCTAAATGGCTCAAAATGAAAATCCACCCCAGCCCATCGGCACGCCGTTTCTATAGCTCGAAAAGTACAAAACGAGCTATCGTGCGGAGCGAGCAACCAGCCGAACACCTCGTCCTTCAAGCAAAACACGCCCACTGCCATCGCAAGCGTCAGACCCATAATGCGGAAAAGCATCTTGCGCAGTACGTCAAGATGCTCTCCAAAGGTCATGAAACTATCATTGCTATTCGCCATGAAGTTTTTCTTTATCCACATCGGTCGGCGAAGCAGGTTGCGTTTCCTTGTCTTCCTCCTCCAACTGTTCTTCTTCGTTAGGATCTGCAGCATGCTGCACATCGTTCATTCCCTGTTTAAAACTCTTGACACCTTGGCCAAGTCCTCTCATCATTTCAGGGAGTTTCTTGCCTCCAAAAAGGAGCAAAGCTAATAGCACGATGAGCAACAGCTCAGTTGTGCCAATCATAAGAGGGTATACTACTAAAGCTTGCATATAGATACTATGATTGCGTTTTTAAAATAATCTCACAGGTTTTGAAGTTAATCTCCCAATGTCCGTTGTCATCTCCTGGCCATTGATACTTTTCAGCCATACGATCCCACCAGCCTTGAAACTTAGAAGAAGTATATCCCATGTCCTTCACCAATTTTTCGTAAAGTACTTCATTGTCTGGCGTAAGGATTTTGGCCAATTCATTCAATCCATTGCGTCGTTCGAAGAGCTGCTGTATTTCATCGCGTTCTTCGGGGCTTACGCTCCCCACTACTTGTGTCATTTCCATTCTTTATGCTTTTCAAAAGGGTCTAAATAATCCAGTGTTTTTATTTCCTCTATATTAGGTAAGAAGTCTCCATGCTTACGAATGCTTTTCAGCAAAGCAGCAGAAGCATTACGCTCTATATGTGCCACGACACACTGCTCATGTCCTGGCACATTCACCTCATAAGTAGTTTTTCTGTTGAGCCACACACAGCGTCTGCATTGGTAGGCATCGCAATGTCTACATATTGGAGCGTGGTCTAATTGATAGAGTTGCTTATTTCTAATGTCAAGTCCTTCATCAATATCGCCTACAGGGGCTTCATTTGGAGTATTATAGAATGCAGGACAGATATAGAATTTTCCATCGGGAGCCAATGTCACATGTGTTTCGCCAGCACCGCAGTTATTCATTTTTCCGATAAGCATGCGATCAGTCAGCAAGTTTAATTGCACCTGCCCACCATTTACAAAGATTTTCTCCACTTCGTCTGCCAAGTATTGAAGGACTTTCTGATAAACGCCAAAGTCTTTCTCCTCAAAATCAGCCACATCCGTAATGACCACATTCATTCGTTCCACTTGAGGAAGTATTGGCACCAAATCACGATAATGTTCAAAGAATGCCATTTTGTTGGTCCGTATCACATATGATGAGTCATGTAAGAAATGAAATTCGCGAAGCTCATCCCATTGATTTAGTACCACGATTTCAGCTTTGTCTACTAAAGGAGAAGAAGCTGGCACGATGTCGGTATGCTCCATACGATCGAGCACTTCTTCGTATTCTTGAGGTAATGCATATGCCGGACGAACTACTTGCATCATCAAGTTCTCTTTCATTGCCCAAAGCACAGCTTTTTCCAACACGTCGATAGGTATCAACCTGCGTGTTGTATGCTCATTAGAATAATGACAGTACGACGTTGAAGTATCGCAGAGCTGAAGTATTAAGTATTGCAACATAGATTACATTTCATTTTGCTCTATCTTTCGATAGAGTTTATTCCAATAATAGTTGTTCGCTCTCACTCTGGCTTTGTGCATTTTGCAGATAGCCATGGCTCTTTGGTAGATAGTTGGCGTATCGGCTGCATCGTAGTTTTCGCCTTGGCACCAAGCACATCCTTCAGCGACCTCGCAATCTATGCATTCCTGTGTGGACTGTGTACACCGATCTAAGCAAAGGAACGGACGCAATTTATTTTGATCTATACCCTCACTGACATTACCTATAATCCAAGCCTTTTTACTTCTCAAAGAGTACTGAGCAAAACGCGTACAAGGATAGAAATTTCCCTCGGCATCTACAGCAAGCATTTTGCCTGCTCCACACCAGTTTTGATTCTGCGAGACGCAATCCATGGGACGACCTATGTGCTCTGCAAAAAACGAGCATGCATAATCCTTATAATAATCTCCATCGATAATGGCATCAGCCAATTGCATAAGTTGTTCTTCGAAGCGTTTGTCGTCACCTTCTTTCCACACATCCTCAAATACGCAATTAATATTTACCTCGTGAATGCCAAGCGAGTAAAGATGAAGCACACTTTCCTTTATATAAGGTATGTCTGCGCTACTAATCGTTACTTTTGTACCACCCTCTGGAAACTGCTCAAGCCACAGTGGAATATTCCTTACCACATCAGCATACGATCCTCGCTCCTCTTCTGGCTTTGGAACGATGCCTTGTTCCATCTCGGGTGTTTTCCATATACGATTAAGGTCGTGCTTTCGCTGTGTTCCATCAATGGTAATGCCAATACTTAGATGGTTAATGTTTTTCTTGATAAAGTTCTGCACCTTGGGAGTATGGTAGTTGATTCCATTCGTTGAGAAAGAGAAACGGTAAGAATCAAACCAATGGTGATTTCTACGATACATCTCCGTCTTCAAGTAATCGCAGATTTTATCTATCAAGTCTATTTCAAGGAAAGGCTCACCTCCGATAAAGTCCCACACGACACTTTCCTCGTTCATCTCCTTTTCATGATCGAGTATGTAATCAATAGCTTTTTTAGCCACGTCCCAAGACATGCGTTCTTTGGTGTTCTTTCCTACAAGATAACAGTATTTACACGCTAATTGGCAATCCTTGGTTACTATAAATGTAATGGACTTAGCTATGCCGCTTTGCCAGCCCTCATCTCGTTGTCTTATTTTTTCCATAATACTTTATTTACTACCATGTACACAGGAAGATTCACAATTATTACTGCATGCATATGAGCAAGAATGATAACATCTGTTGTAACAAGAAGAGGCGCAACCAGAACATGAACTTCCACTGCTCACATACTTACAAGTACCACCACACGTATCATTACACTGTCCATAACAATGCGATTTACATGTCGCAGCACAGTTGTAGTCACAGTTTTGCTTACATCCGCTTGAACATGAAGAAGAACACCCTGAACACCCGCTACTTGTAGAATTATTAGCACAGTTAGCTGTACAATTTCCGTTACAACCTGTGGTGGTTCCACTCCCAGAGCTTACAGGGCGAACACTAAACTTAGTTGTCAAATATACATTTCCCTCATACTCTTTTACTATTATTTTATTTTGAGAGTTTATCCAAATCTCAAAATATTTGCAATAATTATCACTTCCTACATGGATATCAGCAGTCCAATAAGCTACATGAGTACCCTTAAAATCATACTCCCATTTCTTTTTAGATCTATTATAATCGCCATAACCTGCTGCGGCTAGAAATATAGACTTACCATTCTTTTTACTAGTAGCCTTAAAACCTTTGTTTCCTTTATATGTAATGTAGCTTAAATTACAATTATCCAGCAACTCTTTAAGTTGATTTCTCGTGGGAAGCATCCATTTTGTTCCCCATTCTTTTCGCGCATAATCGAAAATAGTTCCTTGCATCGAGGTATACCGATTCCAACATTGCAAACTTTCTGAGAGATCTTTATCGCTTGCTACTCCTTCATAGAGGTTACCATCTCCATAATCAGCAGAAGTTCCCAAGTTACAAGTAGCCCATTTCACGCTAAGCCCTAGGTCAACGTAGCCATGTCCACTGATGGTTCCATCAGCACTAGAAACTCCAGAAATGCCTCCATTTTCTCCTTGACCGCCACTTCCGCCTGACCCACCTTGCCAATCATCCTCCCCTTCATCATCGCCACCACAACCAAACATCACAGGGGGAAGCGATAGAAGTGCTAATATAGGAATGGACTTTTGTGCTGTTTTCCGGAAAAAGTCTCTTCTGCCGAATCTATTCTCTTGATTATTGTTCTTCATCTTCATTTTTTGTAAGGGGGAAGCCCCTTTATCATAGAGGCCTCCCTATTCAAACATGCTATGTTACTTAGATGACCATTTGCAAGTTCCAACACAAGAGTTCTTGCAACTTCCAGAGCAATTATACTTGCAACCCTCGCAACCATTTTTACAAGAACCTGAGCAGGTATATTTGCACGAACCCATGCATCCACCCGAACAGCTATAGTTACAGCCCATAGGCTCTTTCTCCGCAGCGTTAATCACTTGCGGAGCACCAGCTAAGACGATAGCGCCAAGAATTGGCAACGCGGCTTTAGCGGCATGCTTGAAGAAATCTCTACGACTTTCGAGTCCTTCTGTGTTTTTCTTGTTCTTTTTCATCTTCTGAAAAAATAAGTTCGACAGGCACCCAAAATCGTGAATGTTAAAGATAAAATTGCAGATTACGCATAAAGACAAAAAAGACGTGGGTGCCTTTACTGCTTACTCTAACATCAGGCCTTCGCAATGCCCTACCCTGAATAAACAGCCAGTTAGCCCACGTCGTTTTGGATATTATCAAGAGTAGTTTGCACCACCCTTAATGCAAAGATACAATAAGGGTTAGTGCAAACAGGGGATAATACACCCTAACGTGGACGTTCCGTGGCTTATCTTCAGGGTATCAAGTTTGCGAAGTTTGATGTTAGAAGATAACGCTGTAAACGTCCTTTTTACCATTATGTATTTGAACCCGCCAACCCTCTTGGGCTAACTGATTCGCGGGCAAAGGTATCACTTACATTTAAAAATTGCAAGTTTTTAACCCATTTTTTGTTCAGAACTCAGGAAATGCACATAGATTGTCAGTATTTTTACTTTTTAAGTTTGATTCGTGTGTCACTTCACCACAATACGAGTACTTGCGAAGAAACAGAAAGTTTTCGCCACGAGGAGTGGATTATATCCTTTTTCTTACCCCTCAAAACGCTAACCACTGTTAGCAAAAGCACCTTCAGTACTAATCTATTTACCCCATTTCCACCTATTATATACCTCAAAAAGTGGTATGTTTGAGCGAAAACGCGTAATTTTGCGCCCGAAATGAGACAAGCAATCTACCACTTCATGGCATTCAAGCATTGGGCTGCTACATCCGTGGCTCTCGCATGCTGCCTCTCTGCAGAAGCCGGAACAGCAAAAACCGACGTTGCTGAAGCAACTGACAGCATTGCTGTACTGACGTCTGCACCTACTTTTGGAAACGCTCTGATTACTCCCGACGTAGCATATGTAGCGTCGGCTGATTCCACTGCCACGTCAGCAGATTCCACCTCCGTTGCTCAGCATCGTGGATTCTTCCGCAAGATAGGCGACTACTTCCGCAACTCCAATAAGCAGAAGCCCAATAAGAAAGTCGACTTCGGATTTATCCCTGGTCCTAACTATTCGGCTACGACAGGACTCGGACTCGGATTTCTCGGCACAGCTACTTATTCTGCCGATCGCACCGACCCCACCCTGCCCCGTTCGAATGCTTCTATTTATAGCAATATGACCACGGGCGGGTTCTTTCTCATAGGCTTACGCGGAAATCACATCTTTCCCCATGAGCGCTACAGATTGGACTATAAGGTAAACCTCTCTACCTTTAGCAACGATTTCTGGGGACTGGGCTACGACCAAGCCGACTGCGACGCTAACAAGACGAACTTCCGCCGCAATCGCATCACGGCTATGGCGCGCTTCATGTTTAAGCTCGCTCCTAAAACCTACTTTGGCCCGTTCGTCAACTTCCAAGTGGTACAGGCCAAGAATGTGAAGCCCGAGTTTGCCTACCTCTTTGAAGGTCAACCGCTGACTAATCGCGCTTATACGGCAGGTCTGTCGTTCACCTACGACTCTCGCGACTTTATGCTCAATGCCACTCGCGGTGTATTCCTACAGCTCGACCAAACGTTCACTCCGCGTTGCTTTGGCAATGGCAATTACAACTTCTCATCTACCGAAGTGACCTTCTCCACCTATGGTCGCTTATGGAAGGGCGCCATCCTTGCTGGCGAGCTCCACGGACAGTTCAACTATGGTCATACGCCTTGGGCCTTCCTCAGCGAAGTGGGCACCAACGACCGCATGCGTGGCTACTACCAAGGCCGCTATCGCGACAAAGACTTGATCGAAGGACAGATAGAACTACGCCAACACATCAAGGGACGTAGCGGCGTAGCAGCCTGGGTAGGACTGGCAAACGTATTCCCCGATTTCGACCACATAGCTTGGCGCAAGACGCTCCCCAATGCCGGTGTGGGCTATCGTTGGGAATTCAAGAAGCGCATCAACATCCGCATCGACTACGGATTCACGCGCAACGGTGGAGGCTTCATCTTCAATATCAACGAAGCGTTCTAGAGCTTTATAAGTTGAAGAGTTTAAAAGTCTATAAGTTAAGGGCCACAAGCAGGTGGTCCGTGCGCTGAAGTCTAGTTGAAGAGTTTAAAAGTCTATAAGTTAAGAAGTTTCCTTGGGCTATCAAGATTTTCTCTTAACCAACGCATCTTCAGAAAGACTTATAAACAAAGGTTCTTCATCCACACTACATCATCCGACTCAACAAAACATCTTTATGAATATCAAATCAATTACACTCAGTGCACTGCTTCTCATAGCAGGCACAGCCAACATGAAGGCCATCCCCTACTCACCCGAGTACTTGCGTGCACAAGATGCCGAAGCCGAAGATGGCAGCATGCAGTTTATTCCTAAAGGAAACTTCGAATCATGGACTTCTAAGACCATCAAGGAAAGCGGCATCATCGGTGGTGCTACCGTCAACTTGATGAACATCGGTTCTCCCTGGGCATCGTCCAACGTATGGGCCAAGGTAAGCGGTGTGACCAAGACCAACACCAGCGTATATCGCGACTCTCATCCTGGCCACGGCTCATGCGCCAAGCTCTACACCCACATTGTTGAAGCCAAAGTATTGGGCATTATCAATATCAAGGTGCTTGCCGCAGGTTCTATCTACTTGGGCAACACCATCCAGCCCATTACCGACACCAAGAACCCTATGGCAAAGCTCAACGCTGGTATCCGATTCACCAAGCGCCCCAAAGCCATCGTGTTCGACTATAAGACCCACATTGTCAAGGGCAATCGTATCCGCCAGAATGGTATTGCCAAAGGCTCAAGCGTAGCCGGACAAGACATGGCCGACTGCATACTCTATCTCCAAAAGCGCTGGGAAGATGCCAAAGGCAACATCTATGCTAAGCGCGTAGGCACCATGGTGCATCGCTTCAGCAGCTCTACTGGTTGGAAAAACAATCAGTCGTTTGCCATCCAGTATGGCGACATCCGTGGCAAGGCCTTCTACTCTTCAGCATGGGCTCTTACCTCAGGCTCGCTGACTAAGTACGCTCGCAACTCTAAGGGCCACATGGTACCCGTCAAGGAAGTAGGTTGGGCTGCCGCCAACGAGACTCCGACCCACATCGTCCTCCAGTTCGACTCCAGCCATGGTGGTGCTTACGTAGGCACTGTAGGCAACACGCTTTGGATCGACAATGTACGCTTAGCTTACTAAGCTAAATCTTTATCAAGCCATCACTAAAGGCTTCATACATTATCTATAAGTTAAGAGGTTCCCTCATGGGAGCCTCTTTTTTTTGATGATTTACTTTACCACCCTAAAAATACTTATTCTTTTCGACACGGGAAGCAAGAACTTCGTCAATGCGTTCTATTTGAACAGTTATAAAGAGCAAGAAAAAATCTGAATCTTCATGTATTGCCAATAAAAATCATGTAATTGACGACTCATTTCGTTCGATATGAACACTCATTTCGTTCGATATGAACATTCATTTCGTTCGATACGAGCACTCATTTCGTTCGATACGAGACAGTTAAAAGGGAGTCTAAAAACAATTCGCTGATGTTTTTTACAGTACTTGATAGTACACTTATAAAATATGTAACTGAAGTTTCGGATTTAGGATGGACGGGCTGAAAGCCCAATGATTTCCATAGCCCAGGGCATCGCCCTGGGTAT
>CALEKA010000020.1 GCA_937898715.1 uncultured Prevotella sp. | reverse complement strand
AGATGGACTTTGGCTTATTTGTTTCTACAATACGGCTTGTATGGGATGCTTACAATATAGTTTACAAGTAAAAGAGGTTATTTTCAGTCGATATTGGCTACGATGCGATGTTGCGTCGCTCCATCCATAATCTGCTGAAAGTAACCTCTTAAACTTATAAACGATTACTTAGCATTCAGAAAGTTTCTGAATACAAGCGTTCGTATAGTAATGTTTCAGAATATCTTTGTAGGCATATCCTTTGTCTGCCATGACGGCAGCGCCTATTTGGCATAGACCTACACCGTGTCCCCATCCAGCTCCAATCAGTTTGAATGAGGCAGGAATGTTCGTCGTAGGATCAATATCGTGACGTTCTACGATGAAAGCAGAACTATACAGATGACTGTCAGAGAGCATACGCCTAATTTCCAATTCCTTCCCAATCGTTAAGACGTGCTTGCTTCCTACTACTTGCAGTTTGATTAATCTACCACTTGCACCTCTTTCAATGGGTTTGAGGTCAATGATATCACCCAATTCTATGTTGAGTTTCTTCTCAATCAAACTTTTTATCTTCTCCTGGCTCAGCGTTACTTCCCATCGATAGAAGTCGGGTGTCTCTTGATCGTAGTTGTTGAGTACTTGAGATAGTAGGCGCTTGTCGCTTGTGTTGCAAAAGGCATCGGCATTCCCTCTAATCCATTTTTCTGCTTCTTCTTCGTTGGTTAGGTCGGGAAGGTCGTTAGACTCTGCATCTCTGATGGGAGTTAGGTAAGGATAATCCTTGTCGTCCCAGCAGGTGCTATAGCGTTCGCTTATTCCACCACAACATTTAGAAAATCTGGCGTCGCAGAGTTCTCCATCGAAGGTCAATACTTCTCCTTTTGTATCTTCGACGGCTTGCTTCACTTGTGGCAGAGCAGCTCTTGTAATGCCTTGGTATCGCTGACAATGATCATCAGCACACACGTCATAGAGCGTATGGTCGGAACGATCGTGCCAACGCAGCATTTCGTCGCTATGATGTACGAAGTTGAAATATCCTTCAGCATGATTGTCGCCGTTTATGCGATGAAGCATTTGGCTATAGACCCAACTTCTCGATACAACTGCATGTGTTCTCAGAAGTTCTAAGGAAGAGGTGGCACTCATCTCAGATGAAATCACGCTTTCCAAGTAATCTTCTACGGGTAGTTCGTTGATAACTACGAGTTTTTCCTCATCGACAATTAGCTTCAAACGTCCACGGAAAGTCTGGCTCTCCTGTCTCTCCCAATGGAATCCAATGCCTATGGTCACATTCTGAAGTGTGAAAGATGCCACTGTTTCGTTCTCTGGCACGAAATTGAGTTCGCTGTAAATATTTCCATTCCACAGGATGCCACCATCAATACACTCAACCTTTTGCTTCCCCTCAGTAACTGATCCTTTAGCCATGAAAGTACCATTGAGTTCGAACTCAACTTTTTGAGCATGCAAAATGCCTACACTGATTCGGCGGTTGGCCAAAGATTTGAGTATGCACGTACCATGATGCTTTGTTGTCCCCTCATTGAGAGAAGGACTCTTCTTGCGACCATGCAGTTTACGTACAACAGCATTAATCTCGTTTTCATCTAATGTAACTTCACGCAAAACAGAGGCTGCAAGTTGAGGAGTTATTTTCTCGAAGTCTTCTTGTCTCGGTGTAATAAGAAGCCCGCCCATATCTATCGACCCTGGGCTTACCAAGCATTTCTTCTTTCCTTCTGCTGTATAACACTCTGGACGATGTTTCTTGCGTGGAAATACGATGGTTACGATATGGTCGTCAACGTTAGGACCACTTTCTTGTCGCCAACAGAGGATATTGACATCGGGTTCCTTTCCTTTTTTACCTATGGGAAGGGTTTCCATAAGTTTTTTCAGCAAGATAGGGTTACCATTCTTGGCAGGAGGACCTTGCACTACGAATGCGGGGCAGGCATATCCTTTCAATCTGAAGATACCACCCGTTTTGGGTACATAGCCAAGTTCTTCCAAGTCAGCTTCATCTTCCTTAGTCGTAGGATAGATTCGTTCCAATTTATGCTCATAATAAGCCCAATCTTTTTCGATAGGCACATAACCGCGGTCGCCCGCTTGCAGATGAGCATGATCAGGAGCGGAGGCTCCACAGTTTGCTCCGTTATAGAATACAAACATGCCAGGCAGATTCCAAGCCACCTGATCCATAATTGCTGCAAAATGCTTAAACTCCTGATCTATGTGGCGACGAGTAGGAATCGTAAGATGATGAGGAAGAATAGGGTAGGGGTTGACCAGAAGTTGGAGCGTTCCTAATATAGGGAGTGAATGCTGTTGTATGGGACGATTTTGATCACAGAGAAAACACGGGCGTGCTTTAATGGATTTCGTATCAATCTTTGCCCCAGTGCTAACTATTCTGGAAGGATTAAATTGTACTCTAAGTTCGTTGTCACCCAAAGAAAGACTTTTGCTTTGAGTCTGTGAGCTAAGATCGTCAAATCGTTTCTTTGCTTCGTCCCATGATTGCATCTGATGATCGAAGAATTTGAGAGTCTCTTCCTTGCTGAGTGGATGATTCCATTTGGCTATCATGGCTTTTCGAGCGTTCAGCTCCAAGGTGCGTAACAAGTCTTTGTAGAGATTATTTTTGTTTTGATGAGCAATATCAAGTTTTGCGTCAGAGTTGCCATCCCATCGGCGACAGAGATAAAGTTCTTCAAAGATTCTTCCGATGCGATAATGACGAGAGAAAGCAAGACCAAGTGCATAGTCTTCTCCGTAGCTTGTATTAGGAAAGCCTATCTTTCTTAAAATGTCAGTACGGAACGCACGTGGAGCGCCAAGTCCGTTGATGCGAAGTGCATTGTTTCGTCCATTATCGGGAGTCCACTCAGTGTGGGCAATCAGTCCAGGAGGAAGCGTTTCAAGATTGAAGTTAACCATACGATAACTACCAATAATCATGGCTGCCTTTTGCGTATGAAATGCTTCTACAATCTTGCTGAGCGTGTGAGGGGAAGAGTAAAGGTCGTCTGAGTCGAGTTGTATTGCAAAGCGTCCGCAATGTTCAGAGCGAATGGCAAGATCCCAACATCCACCAATTCCTAAGTCGGTACGTGTGGGAGTAATAAGCACGACCCTATCATCATTTGCAAATTCCTTGACAGCTTCGGATGTGCCGTCTGTGGAATGATTGTCTACGATGATTACGTTAAAATTGAATTTTGCTTTTTGTTCTAATACGGAATGGATGGCATCTTTGATTGTTTTTACGCGGTTGCGCACGGGGATAATCACGCTTGCTTCTACGGGATAAACATCATCGTTTTCATTGGGTAGCTCGTCATATTCATTGGGAGCAAGCCATGCTCCGATATGCTTCAGATGCTCGGTGCACGCTTTCTCCATCTCCAACTGCACTTCACGATTAGACGGATTCACATAATCAAACTGTTTTTGGCCAGAGGCTCTGAGATCTGTTTCTTGTTCGGTATATAAAGGTTCGCGCACGTGAAGGAGTTGTCCATGCGAACTAATGTATAGTCGGAGTGCATAGAGAGCAGCATGTCGATAGCGAGCACTCTTCTCAACAGCTACGAAATCTTTGATATCCTTTGTGCGGTAGAGCAAGAGAGAACCAAAGTCGAAATCATCTCTTAATGCGCCCTCTTGATAATCTATCACGGGGTGTAAGCCCTGTTCATCATATCGGTCGGTATAGACCATGAGGGCTTTGTCTTCATGGTCAATAGTTCGCGTAGTTTGAATCAGACGTTCTAAAGCTCGATATCCAAGGGTTAGTGTGTGTGTACTTAGGTAGGTCGCCGTATAATGTGCACTAATCTTTTGAGCGATCTGTTTCAGAAACTTAATGCTGCGCAGATTTTCAGCTTCTACTATAGAACATTTGATATCAGCATATTGTTGGGCTGATTTTACACCATCGGGTGGGCAGACGAGGTAGAGGTGGCTGATAACTTCAGATTCCTTCAATTCCGCAATCAGCAAGTCTATATCCTTGCTTTGAGGAACATAGGCCAGAACAAAGTCTATTTTTTCTTGCATGTGTGCTTTTTGTCTTTGATTTTATGATGAAGCAAGCTATATGTAGCATATCAAGTTTGCACGGATGTATGCCAGCCGAAGCTTATCTTTTGCAAAGATAGATATTCTTTCCGATACCGCAATGTTGGCAAGAAATTCTTTCTTCGGCGTTCTTGGCCTATCTTTGATATATTCGCTTTAAATAGAAAACCATCAACTATTGCACTTTCCCTAAAGAATATGTATTACCTTTGCAGAGCAAACGTAGAAATAAGTTTACCCACAAATGGGTATTGATGAACTGAAGAGGCTTTTCTACTTTTGCAGACTTGTAAAAAATCACTATTATTAGTATGAAACTTTCAGATTTACATACCGGCGAACGTGGTGTGATTGTAAAAGTCTATGGACACGGAGGCTTTAGAAAGCGAATCGTGGAGATGGGCTTTGTGAAGGGAAAAACCGTGAAGGTCATTCTGAATGCTCCGCTCAAAGATCCGATAGAGTATGAACTTATGGGCTATAAGATATCTTTGCGTCGTGAAGAAGCAAAACTCGTTGAAGTAATCAGCGAGAGCGAAGCAAAGAATGATGCCCGACTGCATCCTGGAGAAGATCTTAAGGGTATAGTCTCAGGTGACGATGAGACAGAAGAATTCAAAATGCAGTTGGAATATCGCATGAAACAAATGGCGGCAGATAAGCACCGCGTAATCAACGTGGCACTTGTCGGGAATCCTAATTGTGGAAAGACCTCTCTCTTCAATGTTGCATCGGGTGGTCATGAGCATGTAGGCAACTACAGCGGGGTGACGGTTGATGCTAAAGAAGGCTTCATGGATATGAAAGTGCGCGTGCGCCGCGATGAAAATGGCGACGTTAAGGTAATACATGAAAGTGCTAATTCATGTAATGCCGCTTGCTCTGCATGCTCAGTAAACGGAAGTTGCGGTAAGAAAGAAGAAGACGGAAGTGAAGAACGTACGTATCATTTCCGCATTGTCGACCTCCCAGGCACTTATTCTCTCTCAGCTTATTCGCCTGAAGAATTATATGTGCGTAGACATTTGATAGATGAGACACCTGATATCGTCATCAATGTGGTAGATAGTTCCAATCTGGAACGCAACCTATATCTTACCACCCAACTTATTGATATGCACCAACGTATGGTGGTGGCTCTCAATATGTTCGATGAATTGCAACATAATGGAGATAAATTGGACTATGTACAGTTGGGGCATTTGCTCGGTGTCCCGATGATACCTACCATATCGCGTACAGGAAAAGGTATTCGTGACTTGTTTGAGACGGTCGTAGCAGTCTATGAAAATCAAAATGACAGTACGCTCGAACGCCATATTCACGTTAATCATGGTGCTGAGTTGGAACATAGCATTGATCGGCTTAAATTTATATTCCAAAAGAATCAAGACATACGTTATAAGTACTCTACACGCTATCTGGCTATCAAATTCTTGGAAGGCGATAGTTCTGCGCAGCAATTGGTAGAGACGCTTCCTCAACATGATGAACTCGTAGCTGCACGTTATGAGGAAACTCAACGCATTAAGGAAGAACTCCATGATACTCCTGATAATGCCATCACGGATGCCAAGTATGGATTTATTCAAGGAGCATTGAAAGAGACTTATCAGCCTCATGCAGTAAAGAGCGGAAAGAGTTTGACAGAAAAGATTGATAAGGTGGTGACCAATCGATACTTTGGTTTCCCTTTGTTCTTTATCGTTTTGTTCCTCATCTTCTTCTTTACCTTCCAACTTGGTTCGTATCCGATGGATTGGATCGATTGGTTAGTATCTAAAATTTCAGACTTTGTCAACTACGTCATGCCTGATGGCATACTGAAGGATATGATTGTAGATGGCGCGATTAGTGGTGTTGGAGCAGTTATCGTCTTTTTGCCTAACATCATGATATTGTATCTGTTTATTTCCATACTGGAAGATACGGGTTATATGGCGCGTGCAGCATTCATTATGGATAAATTGATGCATCGAATGGGACTACATGGTAAATCGTTTATACCGATGGTCATGGGCTTCGGCTGTAACGTACCTGCAATCATGGCTACTCGTACGATAGAGAATCCGAAAAGTAGACTGATTACCATGCTGATAACGCCGTTTATGTCATGTTCTGCTCGAATACCAATTTATGTAGTGCTTGTTGGTGCATTCTTCCCCCAGCATGGTGCCATCGTGATGCTCGGACTTTATGCTTTGGGTATTATAGCAGCTATTGTGATGGCTCGCGTGTTTAGCAAGTTCTTGATGAAAGGTGAGGATTTGCCTTTTGTGATGGAACTACCGCCTTATCGAATGCCTACAGCTAAATCTGTAGCACTTCATACATGGGAAAAAGGTCGTCAATATCTGCAGAAGATGGGAGGTATAATCTTGGTGTTCTCCTTGATTATATGGGCGCTTAATTATTTCCCACATGAAGACCAGCAGACTCAGCAGCCTGCATCACAGCAGATAGAGATGGTAAGCAATTCTCAGTCAGCTACTTCAGTAGACAATGCAACTAAAAAAACAAATACGACTATCAATGCTCAAGTAGCAGAACCCGAACCTTCTTATTTGCAACGTATCGGCCACTTTATTGCTCCAGTTATGGCTCCTATGCATTTCGATTGGAAGATGAGCGTCGGTATCCTTTCGGGTATAGGTGCTAAGGAATTGGTTGTTAGTACATTGTCTGTTATGTATGCAGGTGAAGATGTCGACACGGATTCGGCCTCAACGGATACAAAGCTCTCCGCTGCATTGAGAGCTAATATGTCGCAAAGTTCGGCCTTAGCTTACTTGGTATTCATTTTGTTCTATTTCCCTTGTATTGCCACGATTACGGCTATCAAAAATGAGAGTGGTGGGTGGAAATGGGCGCTCTTTACGGCGGCTTACACCACAGGCTTTGCTTACATTGCTTCGCTCATAACTTATTTGATTGCATCAAGCATACTTGGGTAAAACTTATATCCTTGATTTTCAATAAAGACAGAGTGTTCTGCTTAAGTTTCTCTAAAATGAGACTTAAGCAGAATACTCTGTCTTTATTGTGTGACGAAGGTAGAGTCGTGTAACGATTACGTTGAAATTTTGTAATAGAAATTTAATAATTTACTTTGTCTTTCGCTTATCAAATACTAATTTTGCAGCGCAACACAATTAGAACCCACGTTATATGGATTTTTTCTATCTTGGAATATTACTATTCCTCATTGTACTGGCAACGTTCGACTTATCTGTCGGCGTGGCAAACGATGCTGTAAACTTCTTAAGTCCAGCTGTAGGAGCTAAGGCAGCAAAGTTTCGTACCATACTTATCGTAGCAGCTGTCGGTATCTTTGTCGGAGCAAGTACATCAAGTGGTATGATGGATATAGCCCGTCATGGTGTGCTCAATCCTAATTTTTATACATTGAGCGATGTGATGTGTATATTCTTAGGTGTAGCTGCAACTGATGTCATCTTGCTTGATATTTTTAATACATTGGGCATGCCTACTTCTACAACCGTATCTATGGTGTTCGGCCTCTTGGGCGGTAGTACGGCATTGGCATTTTCTAAGATAATCACGGATGGACATACATATGCCGAACTTATCAATACAGATAAGGCGTTGAGTGTGATTATCGGTATATTCCTCTCTGTAGCCATCGCTTTTGTATTTGGCTTTATAGTGATGTGGATCACTCGTGTTGTATTTACTTTTCATTATAAGAAACATCTTCGTTATAGCATAGCCATCTTCGGTGGTTTGAGTATTACCTCCATTTTTTATTTTTTGTTGGTAAGCGGTCTTCGTACGAGTCCGGTACTATCAGACATTGGTTGGACTCCAGAGTGGATTGATCAGCATAAACTTTATATCCTTTTAATAAGTTTCTGCTCGTTTACTATCTTAATGGAGATTCTTCACCTCTGCAAGGTCAATATCTTCCGCATTGTCGTATTGTTTGGTACTTTCGCTTTGGCAATGGCTTTTGCAGGAAATGACCTCGTAAACTTCATTGGTACGCCTCTTGCAGGTTTGGAATCTTTCATTGATTTCACGAATAATGGCAATGGTGCAACTCCTGATCACTACATAGTAAGCGTTCTGGCCGGAGAGAGTCAGCTACCTTATAAGCAATTCTATCTGATTGCAGCGGGCATTATTATGACTGTGGCAATCTGTACTTCTAAAAAAGCTCACAAGGTGGTAGAGACTACGGTTAATTTGTCTCGTCAAGATGAAGGCGAAGAGGTATTCTCATCTTCACGTTTGGCTCGTCGAACCGTTCGTGCAGTGCTAAATACGACTAATGCCATGTCGCGTCACGTGCCAAAGTGCGTATCTTCATGGATTAATACGCGTTTCTCGCAAGAGGATATTTACCTCGAAGATGGGGCAGCATTCGACCAAGTGAGAGCAGCAGTCAATCTTGTATTAGCTGGTTTGCTAATTGTAGTTGGTACAACGCTCCAACTTCCGCTATCTACTACTTATGTTGCTTTCATGGTGGCCATGGGTTCTTCTTTAGCTGATAGAGCTTGGGGTCGTGAGACTGCCGTTTATCGTATCACGGGTGTAATTACAGTGATTGGTGGATGGTTCATCACAGCAGGAGCAGCATTTATCGTAAGCTTCTTCATTGCTACCATTAATCATTTGGGTGGTTTCGTCGCTATGATTCTGGTGATGGGCGTAGTAGCTTTGGTTATTGTCAACAACAATCGCAGATTTAAGAAGAAACAAGAGCAAGATAATGTTGACACACTCTTCCGTCAGCTTGTACGTAGTCACGATCGCAACGAAACGTGGAATCTTTTGCTTGAGCACGTACGTCGTACGCAAGGCAATATTCTCGTCTTTGCTCGTGAAACATTTAGAAATATATCGCAGGGTCTGATGCATGACAACGTGCGTTTGCTTCGCACTGCCTCTCATAGTATTGACAATGAGAAGAGTACTTGGAAACGTTATCGTAGAAAGGAAATCCTGGGTATGCGCAAGATTGACTCTTTAGTGGCAGTGGAAAAGAATACGTGGTTCCACTTAGGTTGCAACTGTGCTTCTCAGATTATTTATGGTCTAAAACGTATGCTTGAGCCATGTGTAGAACACGTTGATAATAACTTCAACCCGTTACCTCAAGAATATGTGGATGAGTTTACTCCTATCTGCAATGATGTTGATCGTTTCCTTGATGCAGCAAGCCGCATGATTACTTCGGGCGACTTTGCAGATATCGATAAGTTGCTCGTTGATGGTAATGTAATTAAAAATCGTATCTCGCAGATCCGTCATGCACAGCAAGATCGCATCCAGCGAGAGAATTCTAATATCAAGACAGCGTTGCTCTATCTTTCCACACTACAGGAAACACAGGAATTGATTGCAGCTGCTCGTCATTTTGTACGTGCAAGCAAACGTTTCCAAATTCAGTAGAGGCCCTGTTCGTGTAAACTTTTGAATCTCATGATGCGCGAGCAAGAGAGCACTCCTCCTATTATATATGTGAGTGAAACTCTTGCTCGCGCATTTATTACTGATAAGAACTTGTAGGTGCTTTTCCGATTGAATCAAATAGTGAAGCATCAAATTGAGTAACTTTTTTCATTACAATGTGAGATTTTTATAGTAAATATCTTATATTTGCGCTCAATATTATAGATTCAAAATTGGAAGTTTCACCCTTAAATAGATAAAGCTTATGAAGAAAATTTTTGTTGTTGCCCTTCTCTGTATGGGAATGCTCCCATTTACAGCAGTGGATTCAGTTGCTCAACATTATGGAGTGGATGGTATTTCCATCAATTATTGTGAGTCGCAGTTGAAGAACTCGAATTTGGTAACTACGCGCAAGTTTACTCCTAATGCATTCCAAACACTTCATGCTTCTACTGCAGTTGAGGTGGTTTATACTTCTACAACCTCGCAGAAAGCTCAGGTAAAGGTAACAGTCACACGTGAATATGCTGATTATCTTGTTGCCGAAGTTTCTTATGGTGGAGCACTGAATATTTACTGGGATACAAAACGATTGAAGCACGACTTTAAGCGTAAGAAGTTTGACCTTGTTGCTCGTATTGAGGTGAATGCTCCCGCACCTGATGTGATTAAGAGCGAGAGCGGAGCTTCTATCAGCATTCCGCAAACGCTTTCTCTCAGCAATAGACTCACTGTAAATGCTACAAGCGGATCGGAAATAGAGGTGGGTAATATAGAGTGTGCATCCTTGAACGCGTCTACCACCAGTGGCGCTTCATTTGAGGTAAAATCAGCGCGCTGTACAACGGTAAAGGTTTCTGCTTCAAGTGGATCTGAAGTAGATATAGAAAACTTGAATGTTTCAAAGAGCGTTGATTTGTGTGCAAGCAGTGGTTCAAAGGTTGAGAGCAAGAATCTTTCAGGTGAGGCCAACATAATAGCAAATGCTTCGAGCGGTTCGTCAATCTCCTTGTCGGGAAAGACAAATGGTGAAACAAGTCTTGAAGCTTCAAGTGGTGCAATCATTGAAGCCTACGATCTGCAGGTACCTTTTGCTACAGCCAATGCATCATCAGGATCAAAAGTAAAAGCCCCGAAAGCAAAGGAGTTGCAGATCAAGGAAGAATCCAGTGGTGATGTACATTGGAAAGGTAAGCCAACGGTGACAAAGATAAAGTAATCAGATTCTCTTCTATGAGATGATATCTTTATTGTTGAAATAATTAAGCGCGATTCGATATATTATCTACTGAATATCGAATCGCGCTTTGCTAATTATCATTGCCATCGGATAAGGTGGCGCTTTATAACTTCTTATTCATTGTTATCCATAGAAGAATCAGATTTTGTCTCAAAGCAGATGATAATCTGCTTTAGTCGTTGACAATCTGTTGTGCTGTCAGATGGTTGCTCTTGAGAAATTCATTGTAGTCAAAACGATCAACGAACTCTTTGCGAGCGCCATAACAACGTACCTTCATATCGGAGTCGCCATAGAATCGTGCAATTTTTTCACCAAAACCTCCATCGAGTTGTCCATCTTCGAGTGTGATGACTGTATGATGATTGGTCTTGAGAGAGCTGAGCAAGTCGGTATCGAGTCCTGTGATATAACGAGGATTAATCAATGTGGCATGAATGCCCTTCTCCTTGTAAGCTTCAACTACTTGACAACCGAGTGAGTAGAAAGAGCCTAATGCAATAACTGCGATTTCGCTTCCTTCGCGGGTGATTTGATAGCGGTTGAGTTGGTCGTAGCTTTTTTCTGGAGTTGTGTCATTGGTAGCTGAAAGCGATACGTTGGGTACGCGGATGCCTACAGGATGCTCTGTATACTGAATAGCCCAGCGGAGCATTGCCTCGTATTCTGCCAAGCAGGTTGGTGCGAGGTATACGAAATTGGGGATGTTGCCCATAAGACATATGTCGTAGAAACCGAGGTGAGTTACGTCATTAAGTCCGCAGAGTGTTCCACCAAATACTACGATAGTTGCTGGATTGTTGTTGATACAAAGATCTTGCGAGAGTTGGTCGTAGGTACGCTGAAGGAATGAACTATGCACACCGAATACGGGGCGTCCACCTCGCTTAGCGATTGCACTCGACATTGCAACGGCCGTCTCTTCGGCAATGCCTACATCGACAAACTGTTTGCCTGCTTCTTTTCTCTTCTCTGGAGTCCAACCCCATATGCCTGGTGTGCCAGCTGTAAGTGCTACTACGCGAGGATCTTTCTTCATCTCAGCGATAAGCAGATCGGCAGTGAAGTCGCCAAAGCCTGGACCGAATTGATATTCTTTTTTCGTCTCTCCCGTCTCGATCACGAAGGGGAAGCCCCAGTGAAAACGTTCTTTCTGTTCTTCCGCAAAGCTATAGCCTTTACCTTTGAGCGTATTAATATGTACTACGATGGGGTGATCCGTGTCTTTTACCTGCAAGAAAGCTTCAATCAATGCCGAAATGTCATTTCCCTCATTTACATAGAGATAGTCCAATCCCATGGCACGGAAAAGGTTGCATGCACACGTGCCGTTCGAATCGCGTAAGGCTTGCAGATTATGGTAAAGTCCGCCATGATTTTCAGCTATTGACATCTGATTGTCATTGACAATGATGATGAGGTTTGTGCCAATCTCTGCAGCCATGTCAAGTCCTTCAAGTGCTTCTCCGCCGCTTAGCGATCCATCACCTATTACAGCGATGACATTCTCTGTGCCTTGTTGCAAATCACGCCCTTTTGCCAGTCCGCAAGCCAAACTTACGGACGTAGAAGTATGGCCTATTACGAAATGGTCGTGAGCACTTTCTGAGGGTTCGGTATAGCCTGAAACGTCGTCGTAGTCCTTAGGATTAAGGAACGCGTCCTTACGTCCGGTGAGCATTTTATGAGTATAACTTTGATGGCTCACATCGAAAACGATTTTGTCTTCAGGTGAATTGAACACGTAGTGCAATGCAATAGTGGCTTCCACCATACCAAGGTTAGGCCCGATATGACCGCCATGGTCAGAGAGTTTCTGTAGAAGGAAGTGGCGCACTTCCTTTGCTAATGAATCAAGTTCCGTGATGCCAAGCTTCTTGACATCGGCAGGTGAATTGATGTTTTCCAGATACATATAAATAGTTTTGTTGATTTCACGATGCAAAATTACAAACTCTCTTGAATTATAGTATTACCATTATCACAGAATGACTTCACAATATTGTGGAACGAGTATTTCGCTCAGAGTACTTGGCGCATTTATGATAAAGTATGGATGCAACAATGAATCCGTTCTTTCATATCAAGAGAGAGAACATAAAATCACACTTATAAGGACTATTGATCTGATATGTCCACCATTATGGCAATACCAAAACCATCATTAATATGTCGTTGTCAGCCCTTTTAGCTGGTTCGTAACGTTCGAAATGAATGCTCGTATCGAACGAAATGAGTGTTCATATCGAACGAAATGAGTGTTCATATCGAACGAAATGAGTCATGTTCGACATGACTTTGATTAACTTTACAAGTAGGTTAGCGTCCTTTATACTCTTTATGATCACTCAAAAAGGGTATCAGACAATTCGTAGTCAGACAAAAGATTAGTGCATGGGAAAGGCATTCGGATGTGCGGTGTTGGAATTTGTAAATGGATTGACAAGTTAACAGGTAAGTTTGTAGATTCCAATCGCTCTTTTTTTATCGAGACAAGTAGTCTAAGACATATCTATTTGTCAACTTGTTTACCCCGTTAACCAAGAATTCCTCCAACGGGTTCTTGGATGTAAGCCAACAATAATCGCCTTACCTCGTTCTATAAAGAGAATGGGTAAGGCGATTAGTATGCAATGAGAGGGGTATTGAAACTCCAGATTTAATATGTACTTTCAGCGTGCGTCAGTACATCCAAAGTTTGGTATTTATTACTTTGCGCTCGGTGTGATAATAAACGAGAAGGCGTGGTCGGCATAAGGAATCAAATATTCGGAGAAAGGAATAGCCCCCCATGAGTCTACACAACCTAAGCCCATCTGACGTTGCGCAATGTGCACTACAGTGAATGGACGAGGCGTCAAGTCGCCTGCATGAATCTGATGAGCTTCTTTGATAGGACCTCCATCAAGATCGGCTGTGAGATAGGGGATGGATGTCATCTCCAATGGTTCGGGAGCAGTGAATGTCAAACCCTCATGCGATGCAGATGAATACACGCTCCACCAACGCACATCGGTCTTATTGCCGCATTCTTGCGGGCGAATATAGGGCGAGTATTGTTCTGAAACGCTCTGATCGTAAATGCCCAGGAAGGTGGATGTGTGTCGATCAGAGTAATTTTCTATCGGTCCACGTCCATAATAGTGTATACGATCGTAGGTCTGTGGCATAACGAGTGTCATACCAAAACGTGGAAGCATGGGCTTTTGCTTGGCTTGTGGATTGACTTTTAGTTGCTGCTCTACGATGACTTGTCCTTGTGGAGTCAGTGTATAGGCAAGCGTAAGCGATGCTTCTACATTAGGCATATCATATTGTGCTGTTACTTTTCTGCAGAGTCCTGTAGCCTCTTCGGTCAAGCTCTTTAACTTCATCTCGGGAGCTTTCCATGCAGCGAGTCTCTGGGGAAGAGATGCACCATAGTCATTGTCGGTCGGAGCACGCCAGAAGTCAGGAACGAGAGAATAGCCTTCTTCGAACAAGGGCTTGCCGTTAATGTCAAGATAGTCGATGAAGCCTGTTTTCTTGTTGATAGTAATTGTGGTATTTTTAGCACTCAGACTCATGCAAGCCAATTGTTCTTCTTTCGTGACAGCTGGCGTTGTTGCTGTAACTTTCTTGCCCGTAGACATTACTGCCGGACGCATAGGCTGCGCTGTCATTGTGGCAGACAGGGTGGGGAAGTGATAGTCGGAAAGTATGAACTCTTGTCGGGCAACGAGATGACCTGCTTTGAGAAGCGGTTCGTCATGTTTAAGACGATAGTCTACTTGCAATGTGTATTCTCCTGCTGCAGAGGGAAGTTTGTATCCTTCTATCTGTAAGCTGGCATGGCCCTGTGGCAACACTTGAATATCTGCAATGGTTCCCGCACCGACTTGCTCGCCATTGCGGAGGAGCGTCCAGTTGAATGAAACATTGGAGAGGTCGCGGAAGAAGTTCTCGTTGTAAATGTCGACGAGGCCCTTTTGTGGATCCTTCAGTGTGGTCCACACGTTTTGATAATAATAGCTCGTTTCATCTACGTGAGGGTGAGCTATACGATCGGGGTTGAAGAGACCATTGCAATTGAAATTGTGATCGCTTGCAGGATACCGTCCAAAGTCGCCTCCGTAAGCATAGATTTCTTTGCCTTGCTTGTTCTTGCTACGCAAGCCTTGGTCTACGAAGTCCCAGATGAAGCCTCCTTGAAACTTAGGATACTTGCGTACTAACTCCCAATATTTTCCAAATCCGCCTTCAGAATTGCCCATGGCATGAGCATATTCGCAGAGAATCATGGGTTTTGTAGCGTTGCTCTGAGCATATGCTTCGCATTGTTGAGGCGTGATATACATTTCGGCATAGATATCTGTGCCGCGAGCTTGTATGGCACGCTCGTATTGTACAGGACGTGAATGGTCGTAGGCTTTTACATCATCATAAGCCTTTTCGAAGTTTGGACCATATCCGCCTTCATTTCCTAAACTCCAGGTGACAATGCATGGGTGGTTCTTGAGCACGTGAGTGTTGTTGCGATTGCGTTCAAGATGCACTTGCTCATAGCGCGGAACTTTGGCCAGGCTTTTGTCTCCATAGCCCATTCCGTGAGTTTCGATATTGGCTTCTGCCACGACATAAAGTCCGTATTGGTCGCAAAGGTCGTACCAACGTGGATCGTTTGGGTAATGGCTTGTACGCACGGCATTGATATTATGCTCTTTCATGATGCGTATGTCTTGCAACATGCGTTCTGTACTTACTACGTAGCCTCCATCTGGATCTATTTCATGTCGGTCTACACCTTTAATAAGTACGGGCTTTCCATTGACGAGGAATTGTGCATTCTTAATCTCAACCTTGCGGAAACCTACGTTTTGGGTGATGCTTTCTAATACATTTGATCCGTCGGTGAGATCAATACGCAACTTGTAGAGATGCGGAGTCTCGGCACTCCATTTTAGAGGATTTTTCACGTTCCATACAGTATGAGCGTTGTTGCCTAATACAAGTTTCTCAGACTGTATGACGTTTCCTTGCTCATCTGTAAGTGTCAGCAGAGCTTGCTTCCCCTTACACTGGGTAGATGAAAGGCGAATGTCGAGTTGGCCATCTTGGTAATTTTTGGTAAGGTCTGGTGTGATAAACACGTCTGTGATATGGCTCTGTGGACGTGCATAAAGATAGACTTCACGTGCGATACCAGTGAGCCGCCAGAAATCTTGATCTTCAAAATAAGAGCCGTCGCACCAGCGCATCACCTGCATTGCAATGAGATTCTTTTGGCCAGCTTTTAGATAGGGCGTAAGATCGAATTCTGCCGCCGACTTGGAGTCTTCACTATATCCCACAAATTTACCATTCACCCATACGGAGAGGTTAGATGTGGCTGAGCCAACGTGTAGAAAAACTTTTTCGCCTTTCCAAGTGGCGGGAATGGTAATCTCTTTGCGATAAGAACCAGTATAGTTGTTTTTTTCTTCTACGAATGGTGGATTAGGCTCAAACTGTGTGGCCCATGCGTACCCAATGTTTTTGTAAATAGCATCGCCGTGTCCGTTCAGCTCAAATAGGCCAGGAACGTGGAAATCCTCCCATTGGCTGTCGTCATAGGAGGGCAAGAAGAAGTTCTTTGGAGCGTCTTGATGATTTTTAGCGAACTGAAATTTCCACTTTCCTTCGAGTGAAAGAAAACGGGTTGATTGAGATTTGTTGCCTGTCTGTGCTGCCTTTACACTTTCAAAAGCAAAGAAGTCAGAACGAGGCGCTTCCGTATGTAACCTGTTGACGGAAGGGTCAAGCCAAAAGGGAGTCGTGCCCTTTTGCGCATTAGATGAGAGGAACCCAAGGGTGAGGAATCCTATCAGAAATGTCTTTTTCATGGTGAGTATAGTTTGATTAATTAAAAGGATCTGTCCAAAGTTACTAAGAAAATCAGACTTCTATGTCACGACGCCAGCATATTAGAACTGTACAATCGTTTATTATAGTGTGTGTTGAGAATTGAGCTGGATTGTAGCTTTGTGTTTACTGATTCTGTTTGATTAGTGCATAGGCTGAGTATAGCCCCAATTGTCCAGCTTTGCTTAAGTCGGCAAATGCTTTATTTTTCTCGCCCATACGCAGATATATCAAAGCACGATTGTAGTATGCTTCAGGTAATCTGGTGTCAAGTTGCAAGGCTTGGCTGAAAAATTGCAGAGCGCTTTCTCTTGCGTCTTGATGAGCTAAAAGGCATCCCGCATTATAAAGCACATAAGCATTATCGGGCGCAAGACGCGAGGCTTTTTGCAGAGATGACAAAGCAAAGTTGCAGTATGATTTGCGCTGCTGACCTGTTGCCGTAGATGCAAGATGGAGCAATATATTGCTACGTTGGATGAGTGCTATGATAGAAGTAGAATCGGCTGCAATAGCTTCATTTACATCGTTAAGTGCAGAAGAATAATCGTATTTAGCCAAATGGATGGCTGACATGAGCAGAGATCTTTGTGCTGATGACAAATTATTGGCAATACGAGCGACCTGTCGCTCATCGGCTTCTACATCTTGCTGATTGTGGCTGTCTGCTTGGGCAGTTAGTGCAAAGACACGATTAAGTGTGTTGACATGCTTATAATGATTGATTTCAGGCATAAAGCCCACGGAGTGATAGCCACGTGTATAAGCCTTACAAAATGAGGGCGTATACATGGGCATGAACTCATTAGTCACTTTCTCATTCTGCACTTTGCCAAACATCATACCGAACACATTGCGTACAGTATCAGGGTCTTCTTGTACAAGTTGTTGGTATTTGTCTAATTCATGGTCGGAGCGTAGGCGAACTTTGTTTTTTGCTAAAGCTCTTGCATTGCCTGTTGCCACATCTAAATTGCGACGAGCTACGACTGTCTCATCGTTTTGAGCACCACGAATGTCGCCCATCTTTCGGCGAAGATAGGCTCGCTGTGTATAGCCATACATGAAGTTGGGGTAGATACGGATAAGTTGTGAATAGTCGGCTATGGCTCCTCTGTAATTGCCCACTTTGGCTCGTATTTGTGCGCGATTGTAGAGCGCTAACGTGTTGTATGGCTCTGTTTGGATGATGAAGTCGAAGTCATTTAGTGCTCGATTCAAGTCGCCTACGAAGTAGCGTAGCAGTCCGCGATTATAATGTGCCACGAAATGTGTAGGCTGTAATTCAATGGTTTTGTCGTAATCGGCTATAGCTAATCCAAATTTGCCTAAAGCATGACGAGCTTGTGCACGAGCTACGTACAATTCGAAATCATTAGGCATGTAGCTTATGGCTTGCGAAAGGCAAGAATCGGCAAGCGAATAGTGCTCTTTATTAAGTTCATATTTCCCTTTAAAAGACCATGCGCTTGCTTCTTTGGGATTGATCTTAAGTAATTGGTCTATCCACGTCAAACCTTGCAGGGTGTCTTTTTGCTCGAAAAGGCTTTGTGCTTTGACCATGTACGTGCGATAGTACCTTGGCCATTTCTGAATCATAAAAGAAAGGTCGGAGTCTGCTTGAGCATAATCCTTGAGCTGTAAATAGCAAAGCGAACGATTATAACGGGCTCCTTGATCTTCTGGCAGATCTTTAAGCACACGCGAATAGTCTGAGATTGCCCCTTGAAAGTCATTGTTGTGTATGCGACAAAGTCCACGGAGTTGATATACTTCCGTGATAAAAGGATTGAGTTCGAGGCTCTTGTCGCAATCATTTTCGGCTCCGAAATAATCCTCGAGTGTAAATTTTGCGTAAGCTCTATAGTAATAAGGAGCAGATAGGAAAGGTTTGCTTTCTATAGCGCGATTGAAATACTGTATGGCTGTGACATAGTCGTCAGCTCCCAAAGCGTTCCTTCCCATATTTGTGATGGTCTCTGCATCAATCTGTGCATGTAATGGTAGAGAGTGGCTAAGCAGAGCGAGACAAACAGCAAAGGCATACTTGCTCACATTATGAATGATGTGAAGCATGTATGCCTGTATGTAATTGATTGCATTGAACATAACCAATTTGTGATGTGTTCAAAACTTTGAGCACGGGATAACAATTTTATCTCGATTTTGCTCTTATGCTTATTTCGTCTTGAGGCTAATCAGATAGCTTATTCGTAGATATAGATAGCCTATCCTATAAGGTCTTATTACTTCTTGGGGCTTTTTACTTTGTATGCACAGCGGAATTTGCCTTTAAGCATCTGAGAAAGCTTACTGCGTATCATCTGTTTGCGAAGTGCCGATATGCGATCAATGAAGAGATGGGCATCCAAGTGATCAAATTCGTGTTGCATTACACGAGCTAAGAATCCATCAACCCATTCGTCGTGCTCGTTGAAGTCTTCATCCAAATATTTCACGTGAATGCGTGTAGGACGGCGTACGGGCTCATTGATTCCCGGAAGGCTCAGACAACCTTCATCCATGAGTTTGGTCTCTGTATCATCGTATTCTACGATGTGTGGATTGATGTATGCTTTATTAAAGCCCTCGTATTCTGGATATTCGTCTTTAAGAACATCGAGCGTGATTACTACCACTCGAATTGCTTTGCCTATCTGTGGTGCTGCAAGTCCGACACCATCGCTATGATACATGGTTTCAAACATATCAGCGATTAGTTGCTTCAGATCGGGATAGTCGGGCGTAATGTCCTCGCATTCTTTTCGCAACACGGGCATGCCATATGTATAAATAGGAAGAATCATATTTTATTTTCTAATTTAGTGAATATGTATGGTGAAAGAATATGAATTGTCTATCTTGTGCTTTCGCGTTTAATTTTATATCGTGAACTTACGATAGGATAGGACAATCTTACGTGCTGATTTATCGCCTCTGTTCCATGTAGTTCTGAAGGATGATGCAAGCGCTAATTTCGTCTACCAATCCTTTATCATTCTGACGCCTCTTCTTGCCGATTCCACTATCTAAAATTGCCTGATGAGCGAGTACAGAGGTGAATCGCTCGTCATAGAAGTCGACTGGAATTTGTGGAATGATTTTCTTGAGCTTCTCTGAGAATACGATGACTCTTTTTTGATTCTCGGATGGTTGTCCATTGGGTTGTGTGGGTAGCCCTATTACAAATCGTTCCACTTCCTCGCGGCTAACGTATTCTCTCAAGAACTTGATTAGATCTTTTGTATCGACAGTTGTCAGTCCGTTGGCGATGATTTGCGAGGGGTCTGTAACGGCAATGCCTGTACGTTTCTTGCCGTAATCAATGGAAAGGATGCGCATAATTGCTATATGGCTTGCTTCACCTCTATAGAAGAGGCAACATGTTTCTCTATAAAATAAGAAAAGGGTGCGCGTTATTAGTTTAAGCGCACATCCTTTTCTTGTGATGGGTTTTATAAAAGTCTTTCTTCTGCTTTATTTAATCATATCACAACCCATATAAGGTTGCAGAGCCTTAGGAATGCGAATGCCTTCTGGAGTCTGGAAGTCTTCAAGCAAGGCGGCAACGATACGTGGAAGAGCTAATGCTGAACCATTGAGCGTGTGACAGAGGTGAGTCTTCTTGTCACTTCCACGATAACGACATTGTAGACGATTTGCCTGATAGGTATCGAAGTTTGATACAGAACTTACTTCCAACCAACGTTTCTGCGCTTCACTGTATACCTCGAAGTCGTAGCAGATAGAAGAGGTAAAACTCATATCACCACCGCAAAGACGGAGAATGCGGTAGGGGAGTTCAAGCTTTTGAAGCAAACCTTCTACGTGAGCCAACATCTCTTGGTGTGACTGCTCAGAATGTTCGGGAGTGTCAATGCGTACAATCTCAATCTTTGAGAATTCGTGCAGACGATTCAAACCGCGCACATCCTTGCCATAGCTTCCTGCCTCACGACGGAAGCACTCTGTGTAAGCACAATTCTTGATAGGAAGTTGGTCTTCGTTGAGAATGACGTCACGATAGATATTTGTTACAGGAACTTCTGCTGTCGGTATCAAGTAGAGATCGTCTACTTCGCAATGATACATCTGTCCTTCCTTATCAGGAAGCTGACCTGTACCGAAACCAGAAGCTGCATTTACAACCGTAGGAGGCATAATCTCAGTGTAGCCTGCTTCACGAGCTTGATCCAAGAAGAAATTAATCAAAGCTCTTTGCAGGCGAGCACCCATACCTATATATACAGGGAAACCAGCACCTGAGATCTTTACACCTAAATCAAAGTCTATCAAGTTGTACTTCTTAGCCAATTCCCAGTGAGGAAGAGCATTCTGAGGAAGCACAGTGTCGTGACCGCCAGTTTTTACTACAAGATTATCTTCTGCACCAACACCTTCGGGAACGATGTCATAGGGAACGTTCGGAATAGTATAAAGCAAGTTGCGCTTGTCTTCCTCAGCTTGCTTCATGACTTCTTCTAACTCTTTGCTCTTGGTCTTGATTGTAGCTACTTCTTGTTTGGCTGCTTCTGCTTCGTCTTTCTTGCCTTCTTTCATAAGGCCGCCGATGCTTTTGGAAAGTGTCTTGACTTTCGCATTCAAGCTATCGAGTTCAGCTTGTGCTTCTTTGCGTTTATTATCGAAAGCGAGCACGTTGTCAATGGCTTCACGTGCGCCTTTAAAGTGCTTCTTTTCCAAGCCGCGAATCACGGCTTCTTTGTCATCTGTGATTTGTTTGATTGTAAGCATGACTTTCTTTTCTTATGTTGTTGACCGCAAAAGTAACAATTTTTCTTTAGAAATCGTACAAGTAGAAAGCAGAATATCAAGCTTGCTTGAATATTATGCTGAGGCATTGTCAGTTTTCTCCCAGAGAAAGGACAAAGAAAAGCAGGTTATGCTCAAAGGTCGGAGCATAACCCGCTTGCAAATGTGCCTACACTGATAGTGCATTTACTCTAATTATGTCTTACATCATTACTTGGTTCAAAGAGTAGTTTCCCATAATTTTGGAACGATCTACGTGTCCTCTGATGCCAGGTACACTTCCTGTCGATGTATACTGCCACATGATGTAATCTTTACCATCGTTGAGGGTGGGAGAGTCGCTACGATAGCGAGCTATCATAAAGTGGTAGTCTTTAAACTCGCCTTGTAGGTAGCGATTGTAGAAGTTGTGATAGGTATAAAGCAAGGGCTTCTTACCATAATACTCAGTAACCTTCTCTACAAAAGCACGTAGGTCGGCAATGAAAGCATCTGATGATACAGACCCTCTATGCTCTATATCAATGATGGGCACTAAGTCTTGTTCGTCCATCTTTACTACAGAGGTCATGTTGTCGAATTGCTTCTTCCAATCTACATTTGGACGATAGAAGTGATAACTTCCCACACTCAGGCCTACTCTGCGTGCTTCGTTCAAGTTACGCTCATAAGTATCATCTACGAGCGAGGCACCTTCTGTGGCTTTAAGATAAACGTATGAGATGGGTGTGCCGTCTACTACTTGATCCCAATTGATACTCCCCTGATAATGGGATACATCAATTCCCTCCTTGTATTTGGAGTTAATGCGAGCATTGGATGTTCTGATAAAGACTGCAGCAGCATGCATCATGCGCTTTTCGCCCACTGCTTTTGTGGCCATAGCATCAGGCTCCATAGCCACATAGGCAGCCATTCCTTTACCATGGTTTTTATCTTTCTTGCGAGCATTAGCAGAAGCCGGCAAAAACATTAATGCCGACATCAGTAGTGCGCTGCAAGTATATAAATTTATCTTATTTCTAAAGTTCCTTTTCTTCTCCATGCTTGCAAAGATAGCAGATTATTTGATAATCACCAAGAAACTGAATTGCTTTTTAAAGTATTTTATATGCTGTTATGCATAATATCTTTCACTTAAGTCTTGTTTATATGCTATTTATCTTTCATCTCTCGATTTTGCTGTAGTAAATCAGTACTAGTTGTATTATTTCAATTTAAGTTGTGCATAAACAAAAGGGATGGTATACCTTTCTAAAAATATGAAGATATACCATCCTGCAATGATGTGTGCGAGTAATTGTATCTTTATTCGCTGAAATAGGCTTCTGGAAGCTGACGGCAATTGTAGGTGGAAGCCATTACTTCACCATAAGCTCCTGCTGATCGGAATGCAATGAAGTCTCCACGATGTGTGATGGGAAGCACTTCGTCAGTGCTAAACACATCGCTGCTTTCACAAATGGGACCTACTACATCGTACTTGTCTTTAGGCGCATCATTTGCTGCTGAGAGATTCTGCGTAAAGTGATGAGAACCATACATGGCTGGGCGTACTAACTCAGTAAATCCTGCGTCAACGATAACGAATTTCTTCGTATGTCCTTCTTTAACGTAGAGTGTTCGAGCAATAAGAGATCCACATTGTGCTACTACGCTACGGCCCAACTCAAAGTGGAGTTGCTGACCCTCACGGAGCTTTAAGTGCTCTTCGAAAAGTTCGAAATATTCTTTGAAGTTAGGAATAGGATTGCCGTCAGGGTTGTCATAATCAATACCTAAGCCACCGCCAACATTAATATTAGCCGTCTGGATCCCCTCTTTGTCAAGTATATCTTGTAGTTCGTTGATACGATCACATAAAGCTACGTAGACAGAAAGGTCAAGAATCTGGCTGCCGATATGAAAATGAAGTCCAGTATACTCCACAGCGTCCAATGACTCTGCTTTGCGGATAGCAGGAATCATGTCTTCCATGGCAATGCCAAACTTATTCTCGTTTAGGCCCGTTGTAATCTTGGCATGCGTATGTGCATCGACATTCGGGTTGATACGGAAGGCAACGTGAGCTTTTTTGCCCATTTCGTGAGCAATCTCATTGATAACTTCCAATTCAGGAAGGCTCTCCACGTTGAAGCAGAAAATACCTTTTTCCAAAGCGATACGGATTTCTTTATCGCTTTTTCCTACGCCAGCGTATACGATCTTCTGACCATCAAACCCTGCCATGTCTGCAGCCTCAATCTCTCCGCCCGATACGCAGTCAGCTCCCAATCCAGATTGAGCAATAATCTCCAGAATACCTGGATTGGCATTAGCTTTTATGGCATAATGCACGTGGAAGTTTTTGCGATGATCAGTCTCTGCATGTATCGCCTTGAGAGTCTGATTCAGAATGTCTAAGTCGTAGTAATAGAATGGAGTGTCTAGTTTAGAGAAAATTGTGGTGGGGAAAGTCATTATTCTGCTTTTTGTTGGTTATTGAAAAGTTTTTCACTCAAGGCACACAAAGCAGCTTTCTTGTCGGATTCGCGCACAAGGAAGGAGATATTGTGGTTGCTACCTCCGTAGGCGATCATTCTCACGGGAATCTGTGCCAAGGCCTCTGTTACCAAAGTCTCAAAGCCCACGTTACCCCATCTCAAGTCTCCTACAACGCATATAATGCACATGTTCTCATCAATGCTAATAGTGCCATATTTTTTGAGTTCCTCTACGATATTGGCTAAGTGCGCATTGTTGTCGATGGTTAGCGTCACGCCTACTTCGCTTGTTGTCACCATATCTACGGGAGTATGGTTCACTTCGAAAGTTTCAAAGAGCTTATGTAGGAATCCTGTGGCGAGAAGCATGCGTGAAGATACGATCTTGATGGCCGTAATATTGTCCTTAGCAGCTACAGCCTTGATCGTACCCTTCTGCATTTGATCATTGATGATGGTTCCAGGCGCAGAGGGATCCATGGTGTTGAGTAATCGTACGGGAACTCCTGCATAGTGAGCGGGTTGAATGCAAGTAGGGTGAAGGATCTTAGCACCGAAGTAAGCCAATTCTGCTGCTTCTTCGAAATTGAGTTGACGAACAGGAGTGGTATTGGGCACATAACGTGGATCGTTATTGTGCATACCATCTATATCCGTCCAAATCTGAATCTCTTCTGCACGGAGCACAGCACCTACCAAGCAAGCTGTGTAGTCAGAGCCTCCACGTTGCAGATTATCCACGTCACCGTTGATATTGCGGCAGATGAATCCTTGAGTGATATAGAGCTCGTAACCATCGTTCTTTTTCAAGATGTCGGTGATATGTTCTTTGATATAGGGCATATCGGGCTCGCCATTGCTATCAGTACGCATGAAGTCGAGAGCGGGAATCAACATTACTTTCACGCCCTGTTCCTTTAAGTAATTAGTCACCATGTTGGTGCTCATCAGTTCGCCCTGTGCAAGGATTTCCTTCTCCAACTTGTCTGAATACTCTTGCGTTGTCAAGTTGTGAAGGTGCATGAAGATATCAAGCAGGAGCGCATTGGTCTTCTCCTTGTTTTCTTCTTTGCTATAGAGTTCTTCCACGTGCTGCTTATAGAGCGTACGTAACTTGTTGATTACGTTACCAGCAGCTTCCAGGTTGCGCTTCTTTATGTAGTCGGCAATTTCTACCAGTGAGTTGGTTGTTCCCGACATAGCCGAGAGTACCACGATCTTACGATTGCCGTCAGTTATCAGTTGGCAAACATCTTTCATTCTCTGCGGAGAACCTACTGAGGTGCCGCCGAACTTCAGAATTTTCATAGTCTTTGTCTATTTATATGATGGTTACTTGTTGTATTCTTATCTTCTCAGAATTTGATTTTTGTCCTATCCTCTATAGGTGAGGAGAGTTCTATTCTGTCTCAGCCTCTATAGCTACGTTGTAGTCGTTTGTTACTTCCTTTACGGAACCATCTTCGCAACGATATACAATGCCGGGGAACTCTGTAAGCAAGTTTAGATTGTGCGTTACCATGACTACTGCCGCACCTTGTTCGCGTACTGACTGAAGTATGCACATTATCTGTCTGCTTGTTTCTGGATCGAGATTACCTGTAGGTTCATCAGCCAAAATAATACGTGGGTTGTTGAGTAAAGCTCTGGCTATGCACACACGTTGCTGTTCACCACCTGAAAGCTCGTGTGGAAAGCTGTGAACTTTTTCGCTTAGACCAACCATGTTGAGCACCTCCTGTATACGGCCAGGACGAGCTTTCTTTTTCCAACCAGTAGCTTTTAGTACGAAATCCAGATTTTGCTCTACTGTCATTTCTCTAAGCAATTGGAAATCTTGGAATATGATGCCAAGTTGCTTACGCAGTTGTGGAATTTGATGTGTCCTGAGTTTATTGAGGTCGAACTCAAGTACAGATCCTTCGCCAGCTACGGGAGATAATTCACCATAAAGCGTACGCAGCAGTGATGTCTTGCCGCTACCTACCTTACCTATTATATATATAAAGTCATTGTCGTCTACGCAGAAGTTCACTCCATTTAGAATAGGATGATCTTCATGTTGCAACACGATGTCGTGCAATTCTATGAGCATATCCTTCAGGTGTTTTTAGAGAACGTTTGTTCTTCAAGGGGGTTGTTGATTAGTCTAATTTCAGCACAGCCAAGAATGCCTTTTGAGGCACCTGTACGTTGCCGATTTCCTTCATACGTTTCTTTCCTCGTTTCTGTTTCTCAAGGAGTTTGCGCTTACGACTGATATCACCACCGTAACACTTTGCTGTCACATCTTTGCGTACTTGCTTCACTGTCTCGCGTGCAATGATTTTAGCACCAATCGCCGCCTGAATAGCAATATCAAACTGTTGGCGAGGAAGCAACTCCTTAAGTTTTTCGCACATTCTGCGTCCGAAATATACAGAGTTATCTACGTGTGTAAGTGTAGAAAGTGCGTCTACGGGCTCTCCGTTGAGCAAGATGTCTAACTTGACAAGTTTAGAAGGCCTAAACCCTATTGGGTGATAGTCAAACGAAGCATAACCTTTAGAAATACTCTTAAGCTTGTCGTAGAAATCTATGACAATCTCTGCCAATGGCATGTCGTAATATAGTTCCACACGATCGCCCGATACGTATTCTTGCTTTACCAATTCTCCTCGTTTTCCTAAGCAGAGGGTCATGATATTGCCAATATATTCGGTGCGTGTGATGATTGATGCGCGTATGTAAGGCTCTTCAATGTGGTCAATCTCCGTCTGGTCGGGCATACCCGCAGGATTATGCACCTCCATCATCTCACCATGTTTATCGTAGACATTGTAGCTAACGTTGGGCACCGTGGTTATCACGTTCATATTGAACTCACGATCCAAGCGTTCTTGTACAATTTCCATGTGGAGAAGTCCCAAGAATCCACATCGGAAGCCAAAGCCTAAGGCAACAGACGATTCAGGTTGGAAAGTCAAGGAAGCATCGTTAAGTTGGAGCTTCTCTAAGCTTGCACGAAGTTGTTCGAAATCTTCCGTTTCAATAGGGTATACACCTGCGAAAACCATAGGCTTTACCTCTTCAAAGCCTGCAATAGCTTTTTCACAAGGATTTTCTACACTTGTAATTGTATCGCCTACCTTAACCTCTGTGGCAGTCTTAATACCACTTACGATGTAGCCCACGTCGCCGCATTTCAACTCTTTGCGTGGTGAAAGATCCATCTTAAGCACGCCGATTTCATCAGCATGATAGCTCTTTTGCGTGTTAACGAAGATCACATCCTCGTCTTTGTGAATACAGCCATTTTCAATCTTGAAATACGCAATAATGCCTCTGAACGGATTGAACACGGAGTCAAAGATAAGTGCTTGAAGAGAAGCATTCTCGTCGCCAGTAGGAGCGGGGATACGTTCTACGACGGCACGTAATATTTCGTCAACACCTTCGCCCGTTTTGCCTGAAGCTCGAAGGATCTCTTCTCGCTTGCAGCCCAAGAGATCGATAATCTCGTCTTCCACTTCTTCGGGCATCGAGTTTACCATATCGCATTTACTCAATACGGGGATAATCTCGAGATTGTGTTCTATTGCCATGTAAAGGTTGGAGATCGTTTGGGCTTGTACGCCTTGTGTAGAGTCTACTAAGAGCAGACATCCCTCACAGGCAGCGATGCTTCTTGATACTTCGTAAGCAAAGTCAACGTGTCCTGGAGTGTCAATCAGATTAAGCCGATAGGTTTCACCATCCATCTCGTAGTCCATCTGTATGGCATGACTCTTAATCGTAATGCCACGTTCACGCTCCAAGTCCATGTCGTCGAGCATCTGTCCTTCGGTCACTTTTACAGTTTTTGTACGTTCCAACAGACGATCGGCCAAGGTACTTTTGCCGTGGTCAATATGTGCGATGATGCAGAAGTTGCGTATATGATTCATTATATTATATTCGTAAGGGAGTATTAAAACTTCTCAGATTCTTCAAAGCTAACAGCACGCTTCAGATCTTTTTCGCTCAATATCACATCGTCGCCCTTAATGGGCCAGTCAATGCCTATGGTCGGATCGTTGTAGCGGATGGAGCATTCTGTCTCGGGGGCATAGCGGTTGTCCACTTTATATGTAAATACAGCCGTTTCGCTCAGCACTTGGAATCCATGTGCAAATCCTCTCGGAATAAATAGTTGCTTCTTGTTCTCAGCAGAAAGTTCCACCATCACATATTTTCCGAAAGTAGGTGAATTCTTGCGTAAATCTACTGCGACATCAACTACTGTGCCTTGGAGTACGCGTACCAACTTAGCTTGTGAGGCTTCTCCTTTTTGAAAATGCAAACCACGGAGCACACCTCGTGAAGACATCGATTGATTGTCTTGCACAAAATGTACTTCGTGGCCTATTGCGCGATTGAAGTCCTCCTCGCGCCAAGTTTCCATAAAATATCCACGCGCATCTTCAAAAACGCGCGGTTCTAATACCCATACACCGGGTATGGCTGTCTTGATATATTCCATGTGCTTAGTGTAAAATGGTAAGGAAATGTTGGAGTAGAACATGTATCTGCTCCAACGATTCCTACCACTAATTTTTCATATAATCTTATTCAATTACCACTTTCCCGTCTATTACTTTAGCGTGGAAATTCGTCTGTTCGGGGTGTTCCATGATAAAGTCACAGAGAGGATCTTCAAGGTTGTGCTGAATGGAGCGCTTAAGCGAACGGGCACCATACTGAGCGTCAAACCCTTTATCCACGATGAGTTGCTTGGCAGCTTCGTCTACTTCTATACTGAATCCATTTTGCTTCATGCGTTGATTCAAGTCGTGTAGCTCAATTTCGGCAATTTGCATAGCACTATCTTTGTTCAATGGGTTGAACATGATGATGTCGTCTAATCGATTCAAAAATTCAGGAGCAAATTGTTTGCGAAGCGTCTTAAGGATAATCCCCTCTGCCACTTCTCCGCTCAGTTCTCCTTGTGTACGACCAAATCCAACGCCCGATCCAAACTCGCGCAACTGACGTGTACCACTATTGGAAGTCAGTATAATAATGGTATTGCGGAAGTCGACGGTGGTGCCATTGCCATCTGTCATGCGTCCTTCGTCCATCACCTGAAGCAGTGTGTTGAACACGTCTGGATGAGCTTTTTCTATTTCATCAAGCAAAATGACAGAGTACGGATGGCGTCTTACTCGCTCGGTCAATTGTCCTCCCTCTTCATAGCCTACATAGCCCGGAGGAGCACCTACGAGTCTACTCACACTATACTTTTCTCCATATTCACTCATGTCAACACGGATCAAAGCGTCTTTAGAGCCAAACATCCATTCTGCCAAGCATTTTACAAGATGAGTTTTACCCACACCGGTAGGACCGACAAAGAGGAATGTGCCGATGGGACGATCGTTGCCTTTCAATCCGATACGACTACGTGTGATAGCACGTGTAAGTCTTTCGATGGCCTTATCTTGAGCAATTACTTTTTGTGAGAGTGCATTGCGCATGCCTTTGAGTCGTTCGCCTTCGTCTGTGGCGATACGCGTGGCTGGCACGCCACTCATCATTGACACGACCTCAGCTACATCATTGGCGTTCACCTCGCTAGGGTGGCTTTTCTGCTGATTCTGCCATTCTTCTGTGGCTTTATCCAGTTCGCGTGTCATGTCTTGCACTTGATCGCGCAAGTTGGCAGCCAATTCATAGTTTTGCTCCTTAGCAGCTTGTATCTTTTGATTGCGCAGATCGTCAATGCGTTGCTGGAGTTCTTCCAATTTTTGGGGCTTTCCTGTTCCAGCCAAGTGCATGCGCGCTCCTACCTCGTCTAATGCATCAATAGCCTTATCGGGGAGAGCACGGTCTGTCACGTAGCGCACGGTCAAGTCTACACATGCTTTCAGCGCATCGTCAGTATAAGTCACATTGTGATGATCTTCGTAGCGATTCTTTATATTGTGTAGGATGGTAAGGGTCTCTTCAGCCGTTGTAGGCTCCAACATAATCTTTTGGAAACGGCGATCGAGAGCACCATCTTTTTCTATCGTTTTCTTAAACTCATTGATGGTCGTTGCACCAATGCATTGTATTTCGCCACGAGCCAAAGCGGGCTTAAGTATGTTGGCAGCGTCCAAGCTTCCGGGAGCAGATCCTGCACCTATTATAGTGTGGATCTCATCGATAAATAGGATAATCTCTGGATGTGTCTGAAGTTCTTTAATCAGTCTGCGGAGTCTTTCTTCAAACTGACCTCTGTATTGTGTACCAGCAACGATTGTTGCCATGTTGAGTGAGACGATGCGTTTGTTGTCAAGCAAATGCGGTACATTGTGTTTCGCAATTCGTTCTGCTAAGCCTTCAACGATGGCGCTTTTTCCCACACCAGGTTCACCTATAATAATAGGATTGTTCTTTTTTCTTCGGCATAGAATCTGAACAATGCGTTCTATTTCCTTCTCGCGACCTACGACAGGATCAAGTCCTCCCTTTTCAGCCACCTTTGTCAAATCTGTGCCAAAGTTGTCAGTAATAGGAGTGTCTGTGTCGCTCTTCTTCTGTGCTGTATTGGTCTTATTGCTCGATCCTTGTTGAGGCCCACCATCCATATCGTCAGGGAATGGGCTATTATCTTCATTGGGAAAGTTGAAGTCGTCTTGAGGAGTGGTAGTTTCCTTTTCCAAAAAAGCTTCTTGTGCTTTTTCATAGGTAAGCCCCTGTCCCATCAAGAGGGCTTTTGCTTCATTCTGACGATCGTGAAGAATCGATAGGATGATTAGTCCCTCGTTTTCGCAACGACCTTTGTAAAGCTTGTATTCAAGCACAAGCAGACGTACCACGCGTGTACATTCTGTATCGAAATCAACGTAGGGCAGTTCGTCACTAACACCAGCGTCAATCCGATCGTTGTTCCACTCTGCCTCTTCTGTCATAATCTTACGTATGGCAGCGAGCATGCTCTCTACATCTGCTCCGAGTGCTTTGAAAGCTTGTACTATTTTTTCATTCTTCAAGGCAGTAAACAATAAGCATATTGTTGTTACCTGTGAGATACCAAATTTTAATGCATCGGTCTTGCTCTCTTCGAGCAAGCGTGCAGTTCCGGCGGGTATTTCAAATTTCATAACTGGATTTCTCTTTGTTTTAACTGAGTAAGCAATGCAAATGTCGTGCCATTTTTTTCTAACAGTGCTTAGCATTCTTATCGAGTGGAGATAGCATCTTTCCGTTTTATAGATATAACTCTCCTATATATATAATGTATATGTCAAGGCACATTACGCTACAAAAATACATATAATCTTTGAACTGACAATGTTTTTGTCGGCGAAAGCCGTACAATCGTTTCTTAATTCCTTCTTGTAAACATTCGCTATATCTTCTTAGATTTAAGCTCACTATTTGTTTATTTGTGATCGCGTTTAATTCCGTTTCAAATAAGCGAATAGTGAAGAACTGCGTGAGATCTCTGATAATCACGTAGTTGTGTATGTGAGAAATCAAAAGATGGGTGACTTGAGTGCATTTTCTGCTTGTTTTCTGCTCATTTTCCCTCCCTTTTGATCTCATTTTATGCCCAAGAAAAAGAAATTACATGCCCAAAGAGTTTATTCTTGTTGGGCAAAGCGTCTGAATTTGATGGGCATGAAGTTTTTTTTTGATTATAAACTCTTTAAATATATATCTAGATTGAGATTTTTCGTTGTCAAAATCTATTCACATTTTATGTAAGAGAATAGTTGCTTTTGAAAGCGTATTATGAACGAAGTTGTGCGTGGTTTAGTGGTGTTAAAACTTGCTATTCTAACGATATAGATCTATAACCTTTAATGATCTTCATCATTAACCTCTTAAAGTCTTCATCGTTAACTACTAATAGTCTTCATCATTAGAGTACTATGATAAAGGTCTTTAGAAAGAGATAGTTTAGATGAATATTCATGGTGGACTTAAGGGTCGTTTTTTTTCTTTATGAGCGATGCGACTCACGTTGCCGAAGCCATGAATCTTTAGTTTGATATGATGTCTTATTTGTGTGCAATGTTTACATGAGTTTTATCGTTCTGGGATATAATGATGTTTGGTCTGGTGGGTTTGGATAAATCGGTTTAATAAGCGTATAACATAGAAACAATAGGTTTAAAGTCCTTTACAATGATTTTTTTTCGTACATTTGCAATAATATTGGTTTGTTGCGTTTACAAGTAACATACAATGTTCTTTCAAGATTTTCCTTTGTATGGTAAAACGGAGGATGCTTGATTTTGATATAAACTTTAAAGAAATAGCTTAGAATACATGATACTGAAGAGAATAATTCTTGCATTAGCATTGTCCCTTTCGATGTCTGCAACGCTCTATGCACAGTCTACCATGACTGACAATCAAGTGATGCAGTTTATGGTAAAAGAAAATGCACGAGGCACTTCACGTGCAGAAATCGTGACTAAACTAATGGAGCGTGGCGTGCAGATAGATCAGATCCGACGCATTCGCGATAAATATGAGAAGCAAAAGAATGGTGATGTGCCTGGAGCACGTAACATCTCTGGCGTATCAAACAACGACTCGCGTATGCGCCAAAATAATGGCGATAAGCGTGCAGAAGAGTTAAAAGGAGCTGGTCAGCGCAGAACGCAGTCACAAAGGGTAGATGTCAATACAATGTCGCCCACACAACTTCGTAAATATCAGCGTCAGCAACGAAGTGAATATTTCGATGAGATGGAAGAACTTTTGCCTGACTCTTTGGATGGGCTGAATTTTCCTGACGATGATTCTACTTCGCCCAAGCATAAAGGGCGCGAAGTGTTCGGACGTAATATTTTCAATAATCGTAAGCTCTCGTTTGAACCCAATATGAATATTGCCACGCCGCAAGACTATCGCCTCGGTCCTGGCGATGCAGTCTATGTAGACGTATGGGGCGCTTCTCAAGAGCGATTTGAAAGTACAGTCTCACCCGATGGGACTATTAATATTGAGTCATATGGCCCTATCAATGTGGATGGACTGACCGTGGCACAGGCTAACCAGAAGTTGCGTTCTACGGTTGGCGCACGCTATAGTGGTTCTAATATCCGCCTTACTGTTGGACAGACCAAGACGATTTCGGTAAACGTGATGGGCGAAGTGAAAGTGCCTGGCACGTATACGCTTTCGGCCTTTGCCACTGTATTTAATGCCCTTTATATGGCGGGCGGTACGAATGATATCGGTACGCTTCGTAATATCAAGATTTATCGAAAGGGTCGATTGATTTCCACTTGTGATATCTATGACTATATTCTAAATGGTGATATGAAGGGCAACGTACGCCTTACTTCTGGTGATGTGATTATCGTAGGCCCTTATGAGTGCTTGGTAAATATTACGGGTAAAGTAAAGCGTCCGATGTATTACGAGATGAAATCGAAAGAGAGCGTGGGTACTCTGATAAAGTATGCTGGTGGCTTTACGGGCGATGCCTATCAAGGGAATATTCGCTTGATGCGTAAGTCGGGTGGCGAACTTTCTGTTTACTCTATTGACGATTTTGATCGTAATTCGTTCCAATTGGCTGATGGCGACTCTGTCGCTGTTGACTCTGTTCTGCAGCGTTATAGCAATATGGTAGAAGTAAAGGGAGCTGTGATGCGTCCGGGTATGTATCAGATGAATGGTAATATCACTACCGTACGTGAACTTTTGGAAGCTGCTGGTGGTTTGGCAGAAGATGCTTTCTCTACTCGTGGTTTCATTCACCGCATGAAGGAAGACCGCACTTTAGAGTCAATCGATCTTGATATCAATGGCATCCTTCAGCATACTGTAGCTGACGTTCCCCTGAAGAATGAAGACGTACTCTTTATTCCATCAAAGAAGATTATGCAGGAAGAGCGTACGTTGAGTATCTCTGGTGAGGTAAATTACCCGGGTATTTACGATTATGCTGACAATACTACGTTGGAAACCTTTATTCTTCAAGCAGGTGGACTGAAAGACGCTGCTTCGGTGGTTAAGGTTGACGTATCCCGCCGTGTTCGAAACAACAAGGCAATGGAGTCGTCAGAACAGGTGGCTAAATCGTTCAGTTTCTCACTGAAGGATGGTTTCGTGGTAGATGGCACGCAAAATTTCATTTTGGAACCTTTTGATGAAGTCTATGTACGTCGCAGTCCTGGATATGTAGAACAGCAGCATGTAGCCGTAGAAGGCGAAGTATCCTTCTCTGGCACTTATGCGCTGAGCAATAAGGGTATGCGCTTGAGCGATCTCGTACGTGAGTCGGGTGGACTTACCAAAGAGGCCTATGCTCTGGGGGCGCACTTGGAACGTACGCTTACTCCTGCCGAAAAGATTAAGCAGCAGTCCATGCTCAAGCTGGCTCTCAGCGGCGACTCTATTGATATGCGCAAGATTGATCTCGGCGATACGCAGACCGTGGGTATTAATCTCGAACAAGCCTTGCTCCATCCGGGTGATAATAAATGGGACATTGTATTGCGTGAGGGCGATAAGTTGATCGTACCGCAGTATAGCAATACGGTCTCTATCAGCGGACAGGTGATGTATCCCAATACCGTGGCATATATAGAAGGAGCAAAGCCTTCTTATTATATCAATCAAGCCGGTGGCTTTGGTCTCCGTGCTCGTACAAAGCGTGTGTTTGCCGTCAATATGAACGGCACTATTTCGCGCGTGAAGTCTGCCAAAGATATTACTCCAGGATGTACCATTTTAGTGCCTGCCAAGGCTCGCCGCCAACGTATGTCTTTGGGTGAAATCCTTTCAATGGGTACGATGATGGCCACCTTGGGAACGGTGATTGCAACAATTGTAAAATAACGGAATGTGATTATTCAAATCTAAACGGTATGATACTTTTGTATGCACTAATAGCCTTCGGTGTAAGCGCACTGCTCACTTACTTGATTATGCCCGTGTTGATACGTTTCTGCGTGGCACGCGGACTCTTCGATATGCCTAATGAGCGCAAGGTTCACCATAATAAGATACCCCGCTTGGGAGGCGTATTGTTTGCGCCCGCCACTATGATGGGTATGGCGGCTGTGGTCATTATAATGATTCTGCAAGGCAACAACAGTGTGCAGTTTGGCTTATCGGCAGTATTGCTCTTTGTGGCGTTGTTCCTTATCTATATAATAGGTATAGTCGATGACATTCTGGGACTTGACGCCAAGATCAAGTTTGCGGTACAGATTATTACTGCAGTGTTTATGCCACTATGCAATCTGTATATCAACAATCTTTATGGATTTTGCGGCATTTATGAGATACCCGTTTGGGTGGGCTATCCGTTGACAGTCTTAGTCTTTCTGCTGATTGTCAATGCTATCAATCTGATAGATGGTATTGATGGCTTGGCTTCAGGACTGTGCATGATTTGCTTGGGTGTATTCTCGTGGGCATTCACGCGATTGTCTTTGCCTTACTCACTGTTTACGTTTGGCTTGATGGGTTCGGTCTTGTCGTTTATGTATTTCAATCTCTTTGGCAAAACTGAGCGTTCCACCAAGACATTTATGGGCGATACGGGCAGTCTGATTTTGGGCTATTCGATTGCTTATTTCTGCATCAAATATGCCATGTTCAATCCAGCGGTTGTTCCTATCCACGTGCATGATTGTCCTATACTTCTATCGTTTAGTTTGGTGTTTATCCCCGTGATAGACCTCATCCGTGTGGCCATTGAGCGCACTTGCAAGGGTAAGGGTATGTTTACGCCTGATAAGACGCACATTCACCACCTCTGCATGGCTGCTGGTATGAGCATGCACGCAGCGTTGGCATTCATTCTATGCTTGCAAATCGTAATCATAAGCATCAATATGCTTTTGTTTCATGTAGTAGGCATAAGTTCTACTTGGTTGGTATTGAGCAATCTCCTGCTCTACTTGCTCGTCATCGCATCCCTGCGCGCACATATTCGCTATCGTGAAGCTAAAGCTTGAAGATAAGAACAGACAAAGAAAAAGAATATAACTCTATTTGAAAACGGAATGGAAAACAATACGCTCCATGGCAATGAAGTGAAGAATGAAGCATTTCTTGTCCATCTTTTCTCTATCATTCGCAACCATTGGATAGCCATATTGGTCACGATGGTGTTGATTGTCACTCTGACTACTGTCTACGTATTTAGCTTGCCTCGTACGTATAATTCTGAGACAGTGCTTTTGCCAGAGACTTCCTCCTCTTCTGGCGGTATCTCAGGCAATTTAGGTGCGATGGCTTCAATGGCTGGCATTAAATTGGGCGGAAGCAGTTCGGAGGATGCCATCTATCCAGAGTTCTATCCTAAAGTGTTGAGTTCTACCGTATTTCTCTCCGATCTCTTGAAGGATACGGTAAACGTATCACGACTGAAGAAGCGCGTAACTATTTATGCTTATTTCCGTGATTGCGGTCAAAGTCCGTGGTGGAGCGGTATGATGGGCTCAAAGAAAGAGACTCCGCAGGAAAAAGCCATGAACAACGAGAATATCGATCCTATTCGCTTAAACAAGAAGCAAAAAGGCGTAATGGATGCGCTCTCAGGAGCGCTGTTCTGCGTGGTAGATAAGAAGACTGACATGATCACCGTAGACGTGACAGTGCAAGACGCCGATGTGGCACAACAGATCGCAGCTAACGTGTGCAACCGCTTGCAGAAATACATTACAGACTATCGTACAGGCAAGGCTCGCAAAGACTTGGAATACACCAAGAAAATTACGAAGGAAGCCCACAACAAATACTTGAAAAAACAACGCGAATATGCCGCCTATTGTGATGCCAACATGGACGTTACGCTCGTATCGTTCCGACAGGTGGCTGATCGTTTGGAAAACGAAATGCAGTTGGCCTATAATACTTATTCTCAGTATGCCCAACAGCAGCAGTTGGCTGAAAGCAAAGTGCAAGAACGTACGCCCGTCTACACCGTGATTCAGCCCGCCACTGTGCCTCTGAAGCCAGTCGGACCGAAGCGCATGTTTGCCGTGGCTATTGCGCTGTTCCTTTCGTTCTTCGGAAGTGTAACGTTTTTGTTAGCAAGAGATTATTGGAAAAGTTTGAAGCGTGCTTGATAGAGCATTGCTGTCTCGGATATTTCTGAAGTGCATCTGTTACTCAGTTCGCATTAGTTCTGTGGGCGACGCGTCCCGCGTCGGCACAATTAGAAATGCATTTCTAATAGGTTCACTTCATTCAATCCTGTTGTACCGACGCGGTATGCGTCGCCCACAGAACTAAATGAAGTCCAATCCTATTCTTTAATCCGAGATGCAAGTAATCCTCATCCATTTCCAATTCATAAAACCACCTACCAATCCCCACACTTGTGATAGCAGGAAATATAAAAGACAATAAACACGAACTTGTAGATGCACTCTACTTGATGCTCTTGCAAGGAGTCAATCAATTGCTCCCTCTGTTCGTGATGCCCTATTTGATGATCAAGTTGGGCGCAAGCGGCTATGGCTATGTGGGATTTTCCCTTTCCGTTATCCAATATTTGGTGTTGGTGGTAGACTTCGGGTTCAACCTTAGCGCAACGAAACGCATCGCGCAAGTAAAAGATAATGAAAGGGAAAGGAACAGCATATTCTGGAATGTAGTATTAGCCAAATCATTGTTGCTGCTTGCTTCAAGCGCTGTGCTTGGTATCTTGTTGCTTGTAGTCCCCACGTTCCAACTTTATAGCAAAGCGATTCTTGCAACTTGGCCCATGGTGGTAGGAAATACATTTACTTTCATGTGGTTTTTCCAGGGCATAGGAAAGGTAAGAATGTTCTCGGTGATGAACACGCTCTCCAAAATCATTGTCTTGCCCTTGATATTCATCTTTGTAAAGCAGAACGACGACTACGTGCTGGCAGCGCTCTTGCAAGCTCTCGTATTTGTAAGCACAGCGGTTATCTCCAATGTTTATCTCTATCAGAGGCATTTGGTAAAGTGGATCGCTCCAACTTGTAAGGGGGCACGAGTGGAACTCAGTGAGAGTTTCCCTTTATTCCTCTCCACAGCCTCAACAAGTGCTTATACGCAATTAGTAGTGATTATCTTGGGATTCTATTGTACCACAGAAGAAATGGGGCGTTACACGTCTGCTGACCGCATTATGCGTGCGCTCTGTTTTTTGCTCTATGTGCCGCTCAACCAAGTGTTTTTCCCGAAAATAAGCGCTTTGGCTATTCAGTGTAAAGAGCAGGCTCAAAGACTATTCCGTCAGGTGCGTCTATTAGTAGTCAGCGTAATGATTTTAGCAGGAATGGCTTTATTCTTGGGTGGTCCCTTACTCCCTTACGTATTGGGCAAGGACTATGCAGGTATACAAGATTACCTCTATATCATGGCCATAGCTCCCATAGCAATAGGTATAGGTGGCGTGTATGGACAAATGGGTCTCGTAGCATTAGGCAACAAGCAGACAAGCAAAGCCTTTCGCAATGTCTACGTGATAGCCGCTGCATGCTCCATCCTAATGATGTTTGTGCTCACGCCCTGGCTGAAAGGTCTCGGTGCAAGTATTGTCGTGACGTTGACAGAAGTGCTCGTCATGACACTAATGGTATACAACTTTAATAAATATAAGAACGTATGTTGTTGATGGTAATGCTACTGGCCGTTTTACTCACCGCTCTTGGATGGTACGTGGCCAGAGACATATTTGCTCCTTGCGTGGCAGGACCTGGGATATGGGTTGCCATTATAGCGATGTACTATGTCGTACCTAACGACTTCTTCCCTATATGTCATGATTTTCCGCTTTCTCTTTCATTGTGGTTAGTTGGATTCGTTGTGGCTTCTATGTGGGCTGCTTGGAAAACGCCTTTATCTACATCTGCTCAAAGAGAGCCCAATCGCATGGTGTTGCGTGTATATGTAGCTATCACATTAACAGCCGTTCCACTCATGTCGTTTATGCTATTATGGAAAGCTTTTACCGAAGAACCCGAAACTATGTTTCGCTATTTGCGCGTAATGGCTGTTGGTTTTGACGATAACATTCAACCCCCTAATTTTGGTCCATTAGTTTATGCCACAGGCTTAGCATACGTCACATTGTTGTTTGTTGTGCTTTATTTCAAAAACAAATGGGTAATAGGTCTGGTCGTCTTTATGAATTTTCTAACCGCCTTTGTAACGATGGCCAAGATTAGCTTCTTGACAGTGCTCTTTACTTTAATGTATTTGGGATATCGCCGTGGCATATTCAAGCTGAAGCATATGGTTTATGCATTGTGCATATTCCTAATATTGTGTTTCTTCATGCAGGTTGCACGTGAGGGAGATAGTGGAGAACAAGTAGGGATAGCTTCATCTCTATCTTTATATACTACCAGCGCCATGGTCTGCTTTGACTATTATGCTGTGCCTGATTCTGCAATCAATTTCGGTGAACACGTGCTTCGCTTTTTTTACGCGATTGGGCATCCGTTAGGACTCTGTGCAGAGCCTGTCAATGTTTTATCCGAATTCGTGTATGTGCCAGATATGGCCAATACCTACACCATTCTTTATCCATTCTACATCGATTTTGGTAATGTTGGCGTGTTTATATTCTCTCTCTTCTATGGTGCCTTTTATGGATTCTTATATAAAAAGAGTCAGAGTGGCAACAAGATGCTGATGATAATCTATACAATATTCTTTGTGCTCTTGATGTTGGAATTCTTCGCAGAATTGGTCTTTTCAAATCTTTCTATGACAATTCAGTACGTTATCTTTGCGATACTCCCCTTCATAATAGGCAAAGAACGGAATGATATAGCAATACTAAAGTGACGCACTTATGGCTCAAATAGACATACTCATGGCCACCTATAATGGGGCAAAATATATTTCAACACAAATTCGGTCGTTGCAAAATCAAACGTTTAAAGACTGGAAACTCATCATACATGATGATGGCTCTTCAGATCAGACGCTTGAGATTGTGCGTAACTTCGCAGCACAGGATACTCGTATTCTGTTGGTAGAGGATGAGAAGCAATTTCATGGTTCTGCTAAGAACTTTATGCATTTACTGACGCTTTCTACCGCTCCATTCTGCATGTGTTGCGACCAGGATGATATTTGGCTTGAAAATAAGCTTCAATTGATGTTGGATGAAATTCAGAAATACAACAATGACGTGCCCCAAGCCGTGTATAGTAATTCTTACGTATACAATGCACAGAAAGAAGAAATATCGGGTTATGCTACGCTGTGTTTCCCCTACGTGGTGAAAGACGTGCTATTCCAAAATTCTGGTGTACAAGGATGTGCTATTATGCTCAATGCACGTTTGCGCGACATCTGCAAAGACGCACCGCAAGTGGTGGCCATGCACGACCATGTAATCACGTTGGCTGCGACTGTTTTCGGGCAATTGCATTATCTGCCCTTACGCTTAATGCTTTATCGTAGGCACGACGCTACAGTCACGGGACATACAGCCAAGAGTCTAAGCGAAAGAGTTCGTCATTTCTTTGAAGGAAGAAAAACTGTACTTGACACGAAGCATTATGAAGCTATCAAGAGCTTCGTCGCTCATTATGAATCGATAATTTCTAAGGAGAACAAGGAAATATTTGACGACTTTTTCCGTTTTGAACATGAAAAGAGATGGCAACGTTGCTTTCATATCATCCGCGGTGGATACCGAATATATGGAAAACGAAGAATTCTCTGTTTGAAAACCTTATTGCGCCCCTTATTATGATAAAGTTTACCTTATTTACTCCAGCATACAATCGTGCCTATATACTTCCAAAACTTTACGAAAGTCTGCGGAAGCAGACTTCTAAGGACTTTGAATGGATTATTGTGGACGATGGCTCTACAGACGATACGAAAGTCGTGTATGAAGGATTTAAGCAAGACTTCTTTCCTATACGTTATATCAAGCAGCCCAATGCAGGAAAGCACATTGCAGTCAACAAGGGCGTAGAGTTGGCAAGAGGAAAATGGTTCTTTATCATTGATAGCGACGACCAACTCCCAGCCGATTCCATAGAAAAGTTGGAGAGAGAAGAGCAAACGATTGATTCCGAAAATGTTGGTGTGATTTGTGGAATGAAACATTACTTTAACGGCGAACGAATAGGTGGAAATTTGCCTTTTGACAGAATAGATTGCACCGCACTCGACTTTAGATACAAATATAGAATTAAGGGTGACGTGGCAGAAGTCATACGAACGAGCGTAATGAAAGAATTCCCATTTCCTCAATATGCTGGTGAGAGATTCTGTCCCGAAGCACTTTTATTCAATCGCATTGCTCAGAAATACTTGACGCATTATTTTAACGAGTGTACTTATCTATGCGAATACCTGCCCGATGGTTTGTCGGCACGAATCACTAAGGTAAGAATGAATAGTTGGCATGGCACGTGTCTGTGCTATGCAGAAATGGGCAATGCTCCCGTGCCTATTGACATTAAATTGCGTGCTTGGATTAATTTTTGGAGATTCTATGCTTGCAAGCCTAAGCATATCACCGCGTCAGATTTATCAGTTCCTTTTTATGCGAAACTATTGAAGCCTATAGGCTTTATGCTACATCTAAAAGATATACGCTCATGAAAATCCTTCATATCATAAACGCGCTCGAAGTAGGTGGTGCTGAGCGATTGCTCATTGAAGCATTGCCTCTGATGAAAGAGAAAGGACATGAAGCAGATGTATTGCTTTTACAGTCAACTGGTGATACATTTGAGGAGCAATTGCGACAGCAAGGGATAAAGATTGATGCGCTTAATAGGAGAGGTGGACGCTATAATCCGCTTAACATATGGAGCATACGCTGTAGGCTGAAAGGTTATGATGTGGTGCATACTCATTTGTTTCCTTCACAATACTGGGCAGCATTGGCACACAGAATGGGTGAAGTGAAGAATGTACTTGTCACAACTGAGCATAGTACTTTCAATACACGAGCACGCAACGGTGTGACTTCGTGGATTGACAAAAAGATTTACGGCTTGTATGATGGCGTCATCTGCATATCAGAAGCGACAGCAAAGTTTATGAAGCAGCGTTGCCCGAAAAGCGTAACTATCCGCGTGATCGAGAACGGCATACTGATGCCTCGCGCTGATGAGCTGAAAGAGAAGAAGAGTAGGGAAGAATTGATAGGCAATGTTCCTCAAGATGCATTTTTTCTCTTGCAGGTGGCGCGATTTACAGAACAGAAAGATCAGGCCTGCGTGATACGTGCCATGAAGCGATTGCCTGAGAATGTACACGTGGCTTTTGCTGGATATGGTGTGAAACAAGTGTCATGCGAAGCATTAGCTCGAGAACTTGGCGTGGAACGAAGAACGCATTTCTTGGGTATGAGAAGTGATATAGCAGATCTGTGGAATGTGGCAGACTTGGGCGTAATGTCATCCAATTGGGAAGGCTTCGGCTTAGCTGCAGTGGAGGGTATGGCGCGCCATCGCGCGGTATTGGCTTCAGATGTAAAGGGACTTGCTGATGTGGTAAAATTTCCAGAACTGCTCTTTAAAAGGGGCGATGATGCGGAATTGGCTATTAAAGTTCAGCACTTCATGATGGCCCGCGATGAGCTCCGTGCATGGAATGAAAAATGTGCAGAAAGAGCGAAACTCTATAGCATTGACCACATGGTGGATCACTACCTAACATTTTACAAAGAACTGATAGAACGGCGTGGAACGACCATTTAGAGGATGACTTTCCACTCTTCGGAATACACATAATGCCACTCCGTAATAGAAAGCATATAATGAAGATCATATTTTGTGATAATACATTGTGGGGACTCATCAATTTCAGAGGTGATGTGATTCGCCATCTCGTTGATGAAGGACACGACGTCGTGCTTGTTGCTCCTGAAAAGGAGGATAAACAGATGCGCACTTCCATTCCTCAAGGAGTTCGTTACATCCACGTAGGAATGGGGCGCACATCTATGAATCCGCTGAAAGACTTGCGATACTTCCGGCGTATGTACAAGATATTTAAGCGCGAGCGCCCCGACTTCGTATTCACCTACACTATTAAACCCAATATCTATGGGTCTATCGCGGCGAAACTCAATCACTGCCGTACAACGGCTCTACTGAGTGGATTGGGCTACATCTTTATCAACGATAGCCTAATGACTCGATTGGCACGCGGGCTTTATCGTTTCGGACTTCGATTTACAGATCACCTATTGGTATTGAACGAAGAGAATCTGAATGTGGTCAGAAAACGCCGTATGTGTAAGATGCAGAAAGTCATTATGCTTCGAGGAGGAGAAGGCGTAGATGTAAATAAATTTCAAAAGCAGGAGAATGCTTCTCACAATACCACATTCCTATATATAGGCCGAATCCTTTGGGATAAAGGGTACGAAGAACTCTCACAAGCTGCTGCTATAGTAAAGGAAAAATATCCTGAGGTAAAGGTAGAGTTGCTCGGTGCGATGGATCCGTCTTATCCTAAGAGTGTGCCAGAAAGCAGAGTGAAATCTGATGAAGCAAAAGGCATAGTGAAGTACATCGGGTTTACAAGCAATATGCAGGAGGTATATAGGCGTAAAGGCATCGTTGTGGTATTGCCCTCGTATGGTGAGGGAATGAACCGCACGCTGATGGAGGCCTGTGCTACGGGGAAACCCATTATCACGACCGACATATCAGGATGCCGCGAAGCTGTAGACAACGGCAAGAATGGCTATCTTGTTCCTCCGCGTGATGCACAAGCCTTAGCCGATGCTATGCTGAAGTATCTGTCGCTCTCTGACGACGACAAGACGAGATTCTGCAAAGCAAGTCGAGAAAAAGCTGAAAAAGTGTTCGACATGAAGCACGTGATTAACGTATACAATCGCATACTAAGCGGAAATATAGCGCATGAGAGTGACAAGTAACATGGGCATAATGACCACTTTATCCTTACCTCATGCCCTTTCATTGCAAAGAATATCTTAACTTTGCGAGAAATTAGTAACGACTCATCATGCTATATCAAAGCATTCGTGATGGCATGTCGCCCTTTATGAATGGCATTACACGGCTTTTGGATATGTGTATTGCTTTCATTTGCTTGATAGTATTCTCTCCTTTGTTTCTCATCTGTTATCTCAGTATCAAATATGAAGATGGCGGAACAGTGCTGTTCAAGCAAGAGCGTATAGGCAAGGGCGGTAAGCCATTTTATATCTACAAATTCCGTACAATGAATGCGGAATCAGAAAGCGATGGACCTCAGCTCTGTGGCGACTCTCAAAGTGACGGACGGCTCTTAAGAGTTGGCCGCTTTTTGCGTAATCATCATTTGGATGAACTGCCACAACTTTGGAATGTGCTCGTGGGCGATATGGCGTTTGTAGGACCTCGTCCAGAACGATCCTATTTTATTCAACAGATTTTGGAACGCGATGATCGTTATACGCTTCTATATCAGATAAGACCAGGTGTAACATCGTATGCCACGCTTTATAATGGCTATACCGATACGATAGAAAAGATGCTTAAGCGTCTCGAACTCGACCTCTACTATCTGCAGCATCGTTCTCTCACTTTGAATATTAAGATACTGCTCCTAACTTTTTGGAAGATTATTTCAGGAAGCATATTCTAATCCTATCACACAGTTTACCGATGAAACAAATATCTCACATACTTCTATCCTTCGTGATAGGATGTATTGTTCTTTCAAGTTGCTCACTCTTCAAGAAATCGAGCAGTGAAGATCCTACAGAAAACTATAGTAACGAGCGTAAACGCATGGAGAAGGACGCTCAAGGCAGACTTCTTAAGGCTCGAAAGTTTCTTTCACAAGGTAAATGCAAGGAGGCAAAGGAAACCATCGAACAAATGAGAGAGTCCTGCCCCTTAGCTATTGATGCTCGCTACAAGGCCATTCTACTAATGGATTCAGTAGATTTACAACAAGCACAGCAAGAACTTCAAAAAGCTGACATGCAACTTCGGCAGAATCCTAATAATTCGGTGAAAGAAGATTTTGACGAAGCTTGCAGAAAGGTGCAGTTTTATGAACGTAAGTTGCAATACGATGCAAAGTCAAAAACTACTGGAAATGATAATAACTAAAGATAAATAAAAGCCGTTGGCTTACAAAGAGGATAGAGCATATGTGCTCAAATCCTAAACATTCAAACTATTATTTACATACAAAAGCTCAATGGTTAATTCTACTTTTGCTTCAGATTTGAACGAGTCACAGTTGGAAGCTGTGACTTATTGTGATGGACCTTCTTTGGTGATAGCCGGAGCTGGTTCTGGAAAGACACGTGTGCTGACCTATAAAATAGCATATCTTCTTCAGCATGGATACAAACCCTGGAATATTCTTGCTTTAACCTTTACAAATAAGGCAGCAAGAGAGATGAATACGCGTATTTCGACTATCTGTGAAGAAGGAAACACACAAGGACTCTGGAGCGGTACGTTTCATAGTATATTTGCTCGTATGCTGCGCATGGAGTACAATGTGATTCAGTATCCACAAAACTATACCATATACGATTCTGCTGATTCGAAATCATTGATAAAAACCATCGTAAAAGAACTAAAACTTGACGATAAAATCTATAAGCCCAATGTGGTAGCTGCTCGCATATCAGAAGCAAAGAATCATCTTATAGTCCCCTCTGTATATGCTTCAGATAGTAGTATTCGAAGTCGCGACGGATCGGAAAGTCTTGGAGAAGTGCATCGCATTTACTCCATCTATCAGCACAGACTATATGCAGCTGGAGCTATGGACTTTGACGATCTGCTACTCAACACGTTCCTCATGCTTCGCGATCATGCAGATGTGCGAGAACGCTATATGAAGCGATTCCAATATATATTGGTAGACGAGTATCAAGATACGAATATGGCACAGCATCGCATCTTATCCCTTCTCACTACACCCGAGTCGCGCATCTGCGTGGTAGGAGATGATGCTCAGAGTATTTATGGCTTTCGTGGTGCTGATATTACGAACATCCTGACTTTTCAAGAACAATATCCTACAGCTCGAATTATCAAGTTGGAATGCAACTATCGTTCTACGCAGAATATCGTAGAAGCTGCCAATTGCATCATACGCAATAATGTGGGACAAATCCCCAAAAAGGTATATTCCGCTGGTGATAAAGGAGAGCCGATACATCTCTTCTCTGCTGCAACGGATAAAGAAGAAGCACGCAAGGTGGTATCTCACATAGTAGGACTTCATAGGAGAGAACAGATACCATATAGCGAAATTGCGGTACTTTATCGTACGAACGCGCAAAGCCGTGTAATAGAAGAGGCTTTGCAAAGCAATAATATCCCTTACCGCATCTATGGCGGCCTTTCCTTCTATCAACGTAAGGAAATCAAGGATGTGATAGCTTATTGCCGTCTGGTCTCCAATCCACATGATGAAGAGGCGTTCCGCCGTGTAATCAACTATCCCGCACGTGGTATCGGTGCTACAACCATTCAGAAGATTCAAAACGCTGCAGCCGAACATGGCGTGAGTATGTGGGATGTCGCGACTAACCCTATGCAGTATGATCTTGCTGTTAACAAGGGCGCACTCAATAAAATTGCAGGTTTCTGCGAATTAATATGTTCGTTCCGTATTCAGAGTGAGTCAACCACTGCGTCTGTCTTGGTCAAGGACATTATACGCCGTAGTGGAATAGCCGTTGAGTTTACACGTGAACGCTCGCTTGAGAATACAGCTCGACAAGAAAACGTAGATGAACTTCTCGGCTCTATACAGTCTCTTGAAAAAGAGGCATTTGAGGAGGAGGGCAAGAAGCGCGTAGCGTTAGAAGATTTTCTATCAACTGTCTCTCTACTTTCTGATGCAGACAGCAAGGATGATGGTTCGCCTCGTGTCACGCTTATGACCGTACACGCAGCAAAAGGATTGGAATTCCAAGCTGTGTTCGTCACTGGAATGGAGGAGGAGCTATTTCCCAATGCCAATGCTCATCTTTATCGCAAAGAGATGGAGGAGGAGCGACGTCTGTTCTATGTAGCAGTAACGCGTGCGAAGGATTATTGTTTCTTGAGTTATGCCAACACTCGCTATCGCTATGGCAGTTTGCAATTTTCCGACCCAAGCTCTTTTATTAGCGAGATAGACGACACCTATCTGCTGCGTGAGGATGATCCTTCTACGACTGCGTCAACCTCCACAGGTGGTAATTTCTCTTCTTCTTCTTATTCACGTTCTGCAGCCTCCAGTCGTCAGAAATCCAATAATTTCGAAGACTTCTTTGGCGCTCCTTCAGAAGATGATTTTAGGTCGTCAATGGGTAAGGGCAGTCGTAGCTCGAATAGAGATGGCTATTATAATAGTGGTACAACTGCTCGAGGCGTCGATTATAACGATGGCTATCGCTCGCAACGCAACTATCGTTCGCGTGAAGACTATGTGCCCAAACGTGTGGCTCCTATCACACCACCAGCAGGGTTTGTCAAGACGGCTGTGCGTAAGAAGACGTCATCATCATCCGATTCTAATTCATCCTCTATGTCGCATTCTTCTATAGTATCAGGTTTAGAACCAGGAAAACGTGTCTCTCACAATCGATTTGGAGAGGGAAAGGTGCTTGCTGTAGAAGGAAGTGGTGATAGTGCTAAGGTAAAAGTGGAATTTGATCAAGTGGGTGTAAAGAATCTCTTGGTAAAGTTTGCCAAACTTACGATTTTATAGAAGAATTCAGGCTCATCGAAGCGGATTTATTATAAAAAAAGCGCAATTAAAGCAAGAAATGCTGGAATCGGTGCATTCATCAAATACGATATTTGTACATTTGCATTACATTTTAAGGAATAGAATCAGAATGAAACATTGGTTGGTTGCGAGCATTGGATTTATCCTCATCCTCTTCGCCTCTTGCTTAGGCGATCCCGAGAATGCCTCGCCATCGGAGAGCGACGTAGTGAGGGTGGGACAAACTGTTCCATCATTTACAGTTTCACTCAGCGATGGATCCATTTTCAATAGTTCACAGATGGGAGAGAAGCCAGCGTGCATAGTTCTCTTCAATACTACATGTAGTGATTGTCAGCGAGAGTTGCCCATCGTACAGAGCATGTATGAAGAATTCTTTAGTAATGTGCGCTTCGTGTGCATCAGCCGTGCAGAGGCAGAAGCTCCTATTGAAGCCTATTGGACCAATCATAACTTGAGCATACCCTATTCAGCACAACCAGACAGAAGCATATACAATCTATTTGCACTTTCTACTATTCCAAGGCTTTACATAGTCAATCCTTCAGGAAAGATCGTAAATGCTTATGCCACAAAGGTATCTGAAAAAGAATTGCGTAGAGCACTTGAGGCATCATTATATAAGTAAAATATTAAATCTATATATCACATGAATCAATCAGCATTGAAAGTTCGGCTCATTATCATGAACTTTCTTGAGTTCGCGGTATGGGGTGCCTATCTCACCTCCATGGGTAATTATTTAGGAAAGGCGGGTATGGGCGACTACATATCATGGTTTTATGCTATTCAAGGAATTGTCTCCATCTTTATGCCGACCCTAATGGGCATCGTAGCCGATCGCTATGTACAGCCTCAACGATTATTAGGCATCTGCCACTTAATTGCGGGCGTTTTCATGATAGGCCTTTGCGCAATGGGCATGGAGAGTAGCCAGCCCGATGCGGCAACGTTTATTACACTTTATACGATAAGTGTGGCATTTTACATGCCTACGTTGGCATTGTCCAACACTACCGCATTTACGTTGCTCAAGAATCATGGTATGGATACAGTAAAGGACTTTCCACCCATCCGTGTGTTTGGAACGGTAGGCTTCATTGCCACAATGTGGTTTGTCAATTGTGCTACGACGAGTGGCACGTTTGGCTTCACTTTAGCTGACGATGCCATGAAGTTTCAGTATACGCATATGCAATTCTTAGTGTCTGGCATATTGGGCGTTGTATTGTTTATCTATTGTATGACTCTGCCGCAATGTAAGCTTGAGACGAGCAACAATAAGTCACTATACGATGCTTTCGGGTTGGATGCCTTCAAATTGTTTAAGACGCGCCGTATGGCTCTCTTCTTTATCTTCTCTTGCTTGCTGGGTATGTCTCTTCAAGTAACGAATGGGTATGCCACTCCGTTTATTACGCATTTCAAACTGAGTTATCCCGATAGTTTCGCTGCTAATAACGCAACGCTTCTTGTATCGATCAGTCAGGTGGCTGAAGCAGTGTGCATACTGTTTATCCCCTTCTTCCTGCGTCGTTATGGCATAAAGATCGTGATGCTCATTGCCATGTTGGCTTGGGTCATGAGATTCGGATTTTTCGGATTGGGCAATCCTGTATTCCCTGGTGTTATCCTATTTATTCTCTCTTGTTTGGTCTATGGAGTCGCTTTCGATTTCTTCAATGTATCGGGTGGCTTGTTTGTCGACAAGGAATGCGACTCCAAGGTACGTGCATCAGCGCAAGGACTATTTATGCTGATGACCAATGGTTTAGGCGCCACAATCGGCACCTTGCTCGCTGGTGAAGTTATCAATCATTACTGCCATTGGGAGAATAATTATCTCACGGGCGACTGGCAGAGTTGTTGGTTTATCTTTGCTGGTTATGCATTTGTAGTGTTGCTGCTCTTTGCCATAGCGTTCAAGGAGCATAAGCCACAGCATGACGACAATTGTGAGAAATAGTTCAATTAATTTGTAGTCCAAAACAAAGAGCAAGCGAGTGATACTTCGAAGTGAAGTACCGTTCGCTTGCTCTTTTGTTTGGATAGATTTATGACGTTATAAAACGATTGGCGCGTGATTTAATTTTCTCATCTGAGGAACATTACTTCTCCAATGCCTCCATGGCCGACTCCCAGGCATCTTCTGCCTGCTTCAGCGCCTGCTGGATGTGACTATATTCAGTGAAAAGTGCGGTATCAGAAGCACCTTCAGGAGTGGCAAGCTTCGCTTCAATTGCTTGTTTCTCTGCTTCGAGTCGGCTGACTTCTGCTTCACATTTCTCTACTTCCTTTTCAAGTTTACGACGTAACTTTGCTTGTTCTTTACGCTCTTCATAGGATTGTTTACCTTCAGAGGGCTGAGCCGCAGTTGAGTCGGAATGGAGTGGGGTAGAAGGCTGAGCGGAAGGAGAGCCCGCTGTATGAAGTTCGTCGAGCGATTCCATCTCCTTTTTTTGCAAGAAATCATAAATACCGCCAAGGTGTTCACGTACGAGTCCACCGCCAAATTCATATACCTTAGTTACCAATCCATCGAGGAAGTCACGATCGTGACTCACTACGATCACTGTGCCATCGAAGGAAAGAATGGCTTCTTTGAGCACATCTTTAGTGCGCATGTCAAGGTGGTTGGTCGGTTCATCGAGTATCAAGAAATTAACAGGCTCAAGCAGCAGTTTAATCATAGCTAATCGAGAGCGCTCGCCACCGGAGAGCACTTTCACTTTCTTGTCTGATGCTTCACCTCCAAACATGAATGCACCGAGGATATCGCGTATTTTTAAGCGGATGTCTCCCTGAGCCACTCTATCGATTGTGTCGAATACGGTCTGCTCTCCATCAAGCATTTGGGCTTGATTCTGAGCATAATAGCCAATCTCTACATTATGACCAAGCTTGAGCGTGCCGGTATAGGGAATTTCTCCCATAATGCACTTTACAAGTGTAGATTTACCTTCGCCGTTCTTACCAACAAAAGCCACTTTTTCGCCACGCTTGATAGTAAGATTTACATCGTGGAATACGCAATGTTCACCATAATCCTTACGTAAATCCTCACAGATTACTGGGTAATCGCCCGAACGCGAACATGGTGGGAACTTAAGGTGTAGACAGGAATTGTCTACTTCGTCTACTTCGATGGGAACAATCTTTTCGAGTTGCTTTATGCGACTCTGCACTTGAACAGCTTTCGTGGGCTTATAGCGAAAACGCTCTATGAAGTCCTTAATATCTGCAATCTCTTTTTGTTGGTTCTCGTAAGCTCGGAGTTGCTGCTCGCGTCGTTCTGCTCGAAGCTTTATGAATTCATCATAGTTTACTTTGTAATCTGTGATTTTTCCACACGAAATCTCAAGTGTGCGATTTGTTACATTATTGATGAATGCTCGGTCGTGGCTTACAAGTACTACGGCACTTTGAGAGCGAGCAAGAAATTTTTCAAGCCAACGAATACTTTCGATGTCCAGATGGTTGGTTGGCTCGTCGAGAAGTAACACGTCTGGTCGGCGCAGCAAGAGCTTTGCCAACTCGATGCGCATGCGCCAACCACCAGAAAACTCTTTTGTTGGTCTGTTAAAGTCAGTAGTGGCGAAGCCCAAGCCTTGAAGTGTGCGTTCCAACTCCGCATGATAGTTCATACCGCCCATCATTTGGAAGCGTTCACTCTCATGAGTGAATCGTTCGACGAGCTCCATGTATGACTGACTCTCATAGTCGGTACGTTGTGCCAGTTCATTGTTAAGCTCTTCTACCATGCGTTGCATATCACTGATGTGGTCGAAAGCTTTCTCCGCTTCTTCCATCACAGTATGATCATCGCTCAGCACCATTACTTGTGGTAGATAACCAATCGTAATATCATTTTGCACAGATACTGTTCCTGAAGTAGGTTCTTGATGGCCTGAGAGTATTTTCAAAAGCGTAGACTTTCCTGCACCGTTCTTCCCTACCAACGCGATACGGTCTTTCTTATTAATAACGAATGATACGTCGGTAAACAACGGTCGGGCACTAAACTCTACAGAAAGATGTTCTACTGAAATCATGTCAAATTATCAGATTGACAATATATAATAGATAATTATACGCAAATGTGCAAATGACAAAGACTTACTTAGAATTAAGAAAAGGCTTTGCTCATCTGCACATTTTCACATATCATCCTCTTGGAGGAAACGCTATGTGATTGAGAAAATAGGATTAGTAGCTACGAGCTACGATAACCTTGCAAGTGGCGGGCTTTCCGCTCACCATATCAATGCCAGGATTGCTTTGGTCTACACCATAAGGCACGCAGCGGATAGTGGCCTGTGTGTCAGCCTTAATCTTGGCTTCTGTCTCAGGAGTACCGTCCCAAGGGCAGAGGAAGAAGCCTCCATCCTTGATGCGCTGCTTAAATTCATCGTAATTGTTGCATTCGTACGTATGGTCTTCAAGACGCTTCTTAGCTTTAGCAAAGATATTTTGCTGGATGTCTTCGAGCAAATTCTTTACATAGTCTTCGACACCATCGAATGAGCGTGTTTCTTTTTCCAAAGTATCACGACGCATTACTTCAATGGTGCCGTTCTCTAAGTCACGACCACCCATAACCAGGCGTACAGGAACACCCTTCAACTCGTAATCAGCAAATTTGAAACCAGGACGTTTGTTGTCAGCATTGTCGTATTTCACGCGAATGCCCATCTTACGAAGGCGCTTGGCCAATTCGCCCAGTTTCTCATTGAATTTTGCTAATTCTGCATCACCCTTGTAAATAGGTACAATAACTACCTGTATTGGAGCGAGATGAGGAGGAAGCACGAGGCCATTGTCATCAGAGTGGGTCATGATGAGTGCACCCATCAAGCGAGTGCTTACGCCCCATGAAGTTGCCCAAGCATATTCCATCTTGTTCTCCTTGTTGACGAACTGCACATTGAATGCCTTTCCGAAGTTCTGACCCAAGAAGTGGCTTGTACCGCTCTGAAGAGCTTTTCCATCTTGCATCATTGCTTCAATAGTATAAGTATCAAGCGCTCCAGCAAAACGTTCGGTGGCACTCTTTACACCACGTACTACAGGTACTGCCATCACTTCTTCAGCAAAGTCAGCGTATACGTGGAGCATCTGCTGAGCACGAGCTTCGGCTTCTTCTTTGGTGGCATGAGCAGTATGTCCCTCTTGCCAAAGGAACTCAGAGGTGCGGAGGAAGAGACGTGTACGCATTTCCCAACGCATAACGTTACACCACTGGTTGCAGCAGAGAGGCAGATCACGCCAAGAATGTATCCATTTACGATAGGTATTCCAGATGGTAGTCTCCGAAGTAGGACGGATAATAAGTTCTTCTTCAAGTTTGGCTGCAGGGTCTACTACTACACCATCACCTTCAGGATTAGCCTTCAGTCGGTAGTGGGTAACCACAGCGCACTCCTTTGCAAATCCTTCTACATGCTCAGCTTCCTTAGAAAGGAAGCTCTTGGGGATAAGCATAGGGAAGTATACGTTCTGTACGTCAGTTTCTTTGAAACGTGCATCGAGTTCCTGCTGTATTTTTTCCCAAATGGCATAGCCATAGGGCTTAATAATCATGCATCCACGAACGTCTGATTGCTCAGCCAAATCAGCCTTGACAACGAGTTCGTTATACCAGCGTGAATAATCTACACTGCGTTTTGTAAGGTCTTTCAGTTCTTTTGCCATTGTATGTGAATCGATCTTTTTATTTTCAAAGCGCAAAAGTACAAAAATAACCTCAAAAATTGCTCATAAGCACGTCTTTTTGCGAAAGTTTTTCACCATACGTTTTGCTTTTCGACCATCATATACTATTTTTGCACTAAGAAAATCAACAATCATAACTTAAAACGTACGATTATGAAAAAGATGAAATTCTCAGTATGTGCCTTAAGTCTTGCTATGTTGCTTAGCAGCTGTGGTGGCATGTCGAATACCGCAAAAGGTGGTCTTATCGGTGGAACGAGTGGTGGCGCTTTGGGCGCACTCGTTGGTCAGTTGATTGGCCATGGTAAGGGTGCTGCTATTGGCGCTGCTGTAGGCGCTGCTGTAGGAACAGGTGCTGGTGTAATTATCGGCAATAAGATGGATAAGGCTAAGAAAGCTGCTGAAGCTGCTAATGCAAAGGCCGAAGTCATCAAGGACGCTAATGGCACAGAATATGTAAAAGCCACTTTCGATAGCGGTTTGCTTTTCAACACAGGTTCCTCTACGCTCAGCACTTCTGCTGCAGCTTCTATCAACAAGTTCGTGAGCCAACTCACAGCTGAGGATAATACTTACGATTTGGCTATTTGCGGTTTCACCGACAATCAAGGTTGGAAAAATAGCACAGCTGAGCAGAGCCAGGCTAAGAATTTGGAACTCTCTAAGTCACGCGCTAACGCTGTAAAGAATCAGATCATTGGTGCTGGTTATCCCAGCTCTCGTCTGCGCAGCGTTGAGGGCTATGGCGAATCTAATCCCGTGGCTGATAATAGCACAGCAGCAGGACAGAAAGAAAATCGCCGTGTAGAAGTATATATTCTTCCGAGCAAGGATATGATTGAAGCCGCCAACGCCGCTTCTTCTAAGTAAGATTCCTTTATCAACCTTATATAAAGAGTGCATCTGATTAGTTAGGTGCGCTCTTTTTGTGTATCTATTCTTTGAAACGGAGGCCAGAAGTAAGAAGGACCGTGGTCTTGTGACGATAGGTAAGATTTACCAACTTAAGGGGGCTGCATGGTGGTTTATAGTCATTTTACGAAAAAACGTAATTAAGGTAAATCCTTCTGTAAATAAGCTACCTGCGTTGTCGGAGAATAATCGTATTTTTGCGATGTACAACAAGAAACATAACAATATGAAGAAAGTAATTGTAATATCAACAAGTCTGCGTGTTGGCTCAAACAGCGACATGCTTGCTGATCAATTTGTAGAGGGAGCCAAGGCTGCGGGCAATGAGGTAGAGAAAATCGCGCTTACGGGAAAGACTATCTCATTCTGCAAAGGTTGCTTGGCTTGTCAGAAGTTAGGAAAATGCGTTATCAAGGACGATGCGAATGGCATCATGCAGAAGGTACTTGAGGCCGACGTAGTCTGTTGGGCTACACCTATTTATTATTACGAGATGAGCGGTCAGATGAAGACGCTCATCGACCGCATGAATGCCATGTACTCGCTCGACTACAAGTTTCGTGACATCTACTTGCTCACAACGGCTGCAGAAGATGAGCCAGAAGTACCGAAGCGTGCTGAAGCAGGACTGACTGGTTGGGTAGATTGTTATCCGAAGAGCCGTCTTGCCGCCACACTATTCTGTGGTGGAGTGGACGCACCTCGCACCATTGAGGGCAACAGCAAGTTGCATGAAGCCTATGAGTTGGGAAAGAACGTGTAATTGAGCTTAAATATTTTATACTCCCCAAAGCCCCAGAAACAGACAAGGTCGCTTGTCCTTTCTGGGGCTTTTATAGCTATTCTTTTATTTGTACAAATGTCTATATATAAGCTTTTATCTATTTATGGATATAGGTTTTCTATTTTGAAGATAAGCGTTTTGTGCTCTGCCGATGGCCTCCGGCAGAGCTGCCGATGGCCTTCGGTAAAGCTGCCGATGGCCTTCGGTAAAGCTGCCGATGGCCTTCGGCAAACGATAAGAAGAGCATTCAGAAACGAAAAGAACATTATCTGCAGATTGAAAAACAATGATCGGAATGTGGTGGGGCTATGATTGGGGAATAATTAAGTCTAGTTGTCAATCATCTTCTAATCTCAATCAAATATACTGTTGGGCGCTTTATCGGAATGAAAGTGAACCTTAAGAATCTGTGTGATTTCTCAATAGAAAGATACAGACAAGTATCTCTAAAAACGCTCAGTAGAGGACTGTAATGAAAAAGCAGTCTGACTCATGAAGCGCTTCAAGTAAAGTGCGTGTTACAAATAGAGGGGTATACAAACAGCTTTTCTCTGATGTAAACATTTTTCTTTACTTTTGTTTTGTTTTGACGAAGTCTTGCATTAACTTTGTCAGCATGAAAAAGAAAATCCTTTACATTGTAAATCCTATATCTGGTACGCAACGTAAGCAGAATATTACGAAGCTTGCGCAGGAAAACACAGATCGTGAGATTTATGATGTTGAAATAAGAGAGACCCAATATGCAGGGCATGCTACAAAGATTGCTCAAGAGGCTGCAGCTGAAGGAGTTGATATCGTTGTGGCTGTGGGTGGAGATGGCACGGTCAATGAAGTAGGCCGTGCTTTAGTTCACACCCAGACTGCTTTGGGAATCGTGCCATGTGGTTCGGGCAACGGATTAGCTCGGCATTTGTGCGTTCCACTCAATCCTGCTAAAGCTATTGAATTAATTAATCAAGGCTCAATAAAATCTTTAGACTATGGGACTATCAACGATCGTCCGTTTTTCTGCACGTGCGGTGTTGGTTTTGATGCCTTTATTAGTGAGCGTTTCGCTTCTTCGGAGAAGCGAGGGCTGCTTACTTATGTGGAAAACACTTTGAAGTCGGGCCTTCAATATAAGCCGCAGGTCTACACCATAGAGGATGAGAACGGCACAGAGACATTTAATGCGTTCTTAATAGCATGTGCTAATGCTTCGCAATATGGGAATGATGCTTTTATCGCTCCGGAAGCAAGCATGAAAGACGGATTGATGGATGTCGTAGTAATGGAGCCCTTCAATGCCTTAGAAGCTCCACAAGTCGCTCTTCAATTGTTTAGTGGAACGCTACCGAACAATAGCCACGTAAAGACTTTCCGCACTTCTCACTTGCGTATCAGACGTGAAGGAGATGGCATTGCCCACTATGATGGCGATCCATTCTGGACGGGAAGCGAGATTGACGTAAAACTACATCCGAGTTCGTTTAAGGTAGTGATAAATCCCAATAAGAAATATGAGCCTCTACCATCGGATTTGCCTATCAAGAATCTGCTTCAGCTTATTCCTGACTTCTTTAATGAATGGAAGCGCGTACCAGAAAATTTAATCAATAAGACAGGGCGAGACTTGAAGAGACTTAACAAGAACTTGATTGATAAACTTACAGGGAAAAACTGAGAACGACAAGTATATAAGTGTTCGAAGTAAGAAATACGAGGATTCTTGTTCATTCATAGATTCTACAAAAACTAACATATAATGACCCAAAGAAAGGAGACAATTGGACATTTAAAAGAATATCGTGAAGATATCAAAAATGCCATCGACGTGATGAATAGGGGTGGAGTAATACTCTATCCCACGGATACAATATGGGGCATTGGCTGCGATGCTACCAACGAAGAAGCCGTAAGGCGCGTGTTTGAGATCAAGAGGAGAAATGATGCGAAAGCTTTGATCTCGCTTGTCGACTCTGAAGCCAAGATAGAATTCTATGTACGCGAAGTGCCTGAAGTGGCTTGGCAGCTTATGGAAGTAGCGGAACGTCCGTTGACGATTATTTATGATGGTGCTCGAAATCTTGCCCCCAACTTGTTGGCAGAAGATGGAAGTGCTGCCATCCGTGTGACTCACGAAGAGTTCAGTCGTAATCTATGCATGCGCATGCGTAGGGCAATTGTTTCTACTTCAGCCAATATTAGCGGACAGCCTTCTCCACGCCGATTCCAGGATATTGCTCCAGAGATCTTGGATGCCGTGGACTATGTGTGTACGTCACGGCGCGATGAAAGCCAAAATCCACCTGCATCGAACATTATCAAATTGGGTGTTGGAGGCGAAGTAAAAGTAATTCGATAGAAAGGGCTTCTAAGAAAGATATTTTTTAGAATTGATAGAGTAATAGGATCTTTAATACTATGATCGGAATCGTATATTAGTCAAACAATAGCAGAAAGATCTATTCTCCATCTAAACAATATTGCATGTCAGACAATACTCAAGATTTATATAATAGTGCAGCAGAAGGGCAGAGAGCACGTGCCATGGTAAAAGGGCATAACGTGTTCATGAGAAAGCTCTCTGTGTGGATCTCAAAGCATCTCAGCCAGAAGCAGTTCGTGCTGATTTTAGCCTTTATCGTGGGAGTTGGAGCTGCTGTTGCAGCGCAAATACTGAAACTGATCATCCATGAGATAGAATATTTGCTCACTGCTCAATTTGACGTGACTCACTCCAATTGGCTTTTCTTGGTTTATCCTGTAGTGGGCATTTACCTTACGGCACTTTTTATACGATATATTGTTAGAGACGACATTGGACATGGTGTTACAAAAATTCTCTATGCACTCTCTCGTAAACAAGGCAACATTCGAGGACACAATTGCTGGTCGAGCGTAGTGGCATCGGCTCTTACAATCGGTTTTGGTGGCTCTGTGGGTGCTGAATCGCCTATTGTGCTGACGGGTTCTGCTATCGGAAGTCGATTGGGACAACTATTTCAATTGGATCATAAGACGATGATGCTTCTTATTGGCTGTGGCGCATCAGGAGCTGTGGCAGGTATCTTCAAAGCTCCTATTGCTGGACTGATGTTTACTCTGGAAGTGCTTATGGTCGATCTTACGATGGCATCGCTACTGCCATTGCTTGTAAGCTGTCTTACTGCAACATGCATCACTTATGCTTGGACGGGTATGAGCCCAATGTTCGTGTTCCAACTGAGCGATCCGTTTAGCGTGAGTCGTGTGCCGACTTCTGTACTTTTGGGCGTGTTTTGCGGATTTATATCGCTTTATTTCACGCGAGTGATGAGTTCGTTTGAACAAGTGTTTGGACGAATGCACAACATGTACTCCAAATTGGCATTGGGCGGCGCAGTGTTAGCACTCCTGATCTATTTCTTTCCACCGCTTTATGGTGAAGGTTATGGCACGATAAATGTTCTTTTGGGAAGTCATACAGATGCTGAGGCAGATCAAGTGCTCAATAATTCATTGTTTTACCATCATCCTGAATACCTTTTGGTTTATCTCGGTTTGATCATTCTCTTTAAAGTGTTTGCAACAACGGCTACGAATGGTGGTGGCGGTTGCGGTGGTACGTTTGCACCAAGCCTTTTCCTCGGTTGCGTGGGAGGCTTCGTTTTCTCAAAACTGTGGAATATGTACAGCCCTATCGGCACAGTTGTGCCAGAGACAAACTATGCTCTGCTGGGTATGGCAGGGGTAATGAGTGGTGTGTTTCATGCGCCACTTACAGGTGTGTTCTTGATTGCTGAACTTACGGGTGGTTACCAGTTGTTCATCCCTCTAATGATTGTCTCGGTGGCATCCTATCTTACAATCAATGCCTTTGAGAAACATAGCATTTATGCCATACGTCTTGCTCGAAAAGGTGAACTTCTTACGCACCATAAAGATCGCTCCGTACTGACGCTTATGTCGCTCGATGCTATTATCGATAAGGAACGTCCAAAGCTGACTCCTGATATGTATTTAGGGCAAATCGTGCAAGCTGTATCAAAGAGTAAGAGCCTTCACTTTGCTGTAGTAGACATGAAAGGTGGCATGCTGGGAGTAATCAATGTGAACAAGATACGTCAAGTGATATTCCGAAGCGAACTTTACCGTATGTATAAAGCATCTCAGCTGATGCAGCAACCAGAGATGGTGCTTCGAACAGACGACAATATGCAGACTGTGATGGATAAGTTTTCGCGTTGCGATGCTGGCACATTGCCCGTACTCAATCCTGATGGTACATTCGTGGGATTTGTTTCACGTACAAGGCTTTATGCTTCTTACAGACAGGTTATAAAGGATTTCTCTGAAGAATAAGGCTGCATTTCAGTGATGTAATTGAGTGCTAAGATCAGATATTGTTTCCATCTCGTGCATTAATCTTACGCTTGCAGCTATTTAGTTCAAAACATTAAAAACTCATTTTTATGGAACTCTACGGATTGTTAGGTTACCCACTTGGTCATAGTTTTTCGGCAAAGTACTTTGCTGATAAGTTTGAACGTGAACACATTCAAGCGATTTATCAAAACTTTGAATACCCCACTGTAGAAGAAGCTATGCAGTTTCTACTATGCCAAACCAATCTGAAGGGATTCAATGTAACGATTCCGTATAAGCAGGCTGTTATGCCTTATCTGGAAAGACTTACACCAGAAGCACAAGAAATAGGCGCTGTAAACGTGGTAAGAGTGGAAGAAGATCCTAATTTACCAAGTGGGAAAAGGCTGATAGGGTATAATTCTGATGTAGTAGGTTTCTCAGATTCTATACGTCCGCTATTACGTAAAGATTTTCACAAGAAAGCTCTCGTACTGGGTACTGGTGGCGCGTCTAAAGCTGTAGTCTATGGCTTGAAGCAAATGGGTATTTCTCCTACTTACGTAAGTCGTCATCCTAATGAAGGGCAGCTGAGCTATGCTGATTTGACGGCAGAAGTTATGGCAGAGTACAAAGTCGTGGTCAATTGTTCGCCCGTGGGAATGTATCCCAAGGTAGATGCTTGTCCTAATATCCCCTATGAGTATCTTACTCCTGAACACTTGCTCTATGACTTGGTATACAATCCTCTTGAAACGCTCTTTATGAAACGTGGACGAGAACATGGCGCTGTAGTTAAGAACGGGTTAGAAATGCTTCATCTGCAAGCCGATGCTGCTTGGAGAATGTGGCATGAAAAGTAATAAGCCAGCTTAAGACTACTTAACTGAAGTTTCGGATTTAGGATGGGCGGGCTGAAAGCCCAGTGATTTCCATAGCCCAAGGCAACGCCTTGGGTAGGAATTGCAAGAATGATACGCCCTGTAAGGGCAGAAGTAAGGACAATATATTTCTACTTTTGCCCTTACAGGGCGAAACAATACTGCTTATGGGATACCCAGGGCGATGCCCTGGGCTATGAATATCATTGGGCTTTCAGCCCGCCCATTCTAAATCCGAAACTTGAATTAGGGATTTTAGGAACTGAATTTTCATGATTTGACAGAGCGGAAAACTTAAGTGTAGGTAAAGGAAAGCTTTGAAGCCAGATGGGGGCTTAAAGGAGCCGGAAGGAGCCGGAAAACAGCGCTGTGAATCAAAAAAACGCAGAAAAACTTGTCTGTTTCAGTAAGAATGCGTACTTTTGCACCCGCAATTTTGCATTAACAATCCCTATTAATTCATTACAATTATGATGAATCAGTACGAGACCGTTTTCATTATGACTCCCGTTTTGTCTGACCAACAGATGAAGGAAACGGTCGCTAAGTTCAAAGGTATTCTCACCGACGCTGGCGCTGAGATTATCAATGAAGAAGAGTGGGGCCTCAAGACGATGGCTTATCCCATTCAGAAAAAGTCCACTGGCTTCTATGAACTCATCGAGTTCAAGGCAGAGCCTTCAGTAATCGCTAAGCTCGAAGTTGCTTTCCGTCGTGACGAACGCGTAATTCGCTACATCACCGTAAAGAACGAGAAGTACGCTGCAGAATATGCAGAAAAGCGTCGTAACAAGTTTAATAAGAAGGAGGACTAAACAATGGCACAAGCACAATCAGAAATTCGTTATTTGACTCCCCCCACAGTGGATGTCAAGAAGAAAAAGTATTGCCGTTTCAAGAAGAGCGGTATCAAGTACATCGACTACAAGGATCCTGAATTCTTGAAGAAGTTCTTGAACGAGCAGGGTAAGATCCTTCCCCGTCGCATCACAGGTACTTCTCTGAAGTATCAGCGTCGTGTGGCTCAGGCTGTAAAGCGTGCTCGCCACTTGGCTCTCCTTCCCTTCGTAACCGATTTGATGAAATAATAACAGAGGAGGTAATAAGATATGGAAATCATTTTGAAAGAAAACGTTATTGGTCTGGGTTATAAAGACGATATCGTAACTGTAAAGGACGGCTACGGCCGCAACTACCTTATTCCTACTGGCAAGGCTATTATTGCATCTGAATCTGCAAAGAAGGTTTTGGCTGAAAACTTGAAGCAGCGCGCTCACAAGCTCGCTCAGATCAAGGCTGACGCTGAAGCTCTCGGTCAGAAGCTCGCTGCCATCGAACCTCTGAAGATCGCTACTAAGGTTAGTGCCACTGGTGCTATCTACGGTTCGGTTAACGCTCTTCACATTGCTGAAGCTCTTCAGAAGCTTGGCTTCGACATTGATCGCAAGATCATCACTCTGAAGGAAGTAAAGGAAGTAGGTTCTTTCCACGCTACTGTACACCTCCACAAGGACGTGAACGTAGAAATTCCTTTCGAGGTTGTAGCTGAAGAAGCTTAATCCTAACGGAATAAAAGCGTAACTTATAACAAGTAATGTGTTATTGCTCCTATCGGGGTAAGATGCATTACTTGTTATTTTTTATATACCATAGAGAAAAGATCTTTTTTAGAAAGAAATAGTACATACAGAAGTATTAGTAGCTTGAAAATGCGATATTAGTAAAGTCTCTATAGAAAGCAACTCTCCCCAAAACACTTTCTCCCAGAAAATTCCCAATTATGCGCTACTTTATCTACCTCTCTTATGATGGCACGGCTTATCATGGATGGCAAGTGCAACCCAATGCGGTGAGCGTGCAGCAGAAAATGAACGAATGCTTGAGTAAACTCTTGCGAGGAAAATGCTCCGATGTGACAGGTGCCGGACGTACGGATGCTGGAGTGCATGCCCACATGATGGTGGCTCACTTTGACACGGAAGAACAGTTGGATGGCACGTGGCTCACAGATAAACTCAACCGTATCCTTCCACAGGACATTGCTGTGAGCAAGGTAGTGCGCGTGCTCGATGATGCGCATGCTCGTTTTGATGCCAAGGCTCGTACCTATCATTATTGGATATACACGCGAAAGGATCCGTTCAATCGTCAGTATGCCACTCGTATCACGTTCCCACTCGATTTTCAACGAATGAATGAAGCTGCAAGGTATCTCACGCAGGTGAGTGACTTTACGAGTTTCTCGAAACTTCATACCGACGTAAAGACCAATATCTGCAAGGTGACACATGCAGAGTGGACGCGGGTAGGGGATGATCTGTGGCAGTTTGAGATAACGGCCGATCGGTTTCTTCGCAACATGGTGCGCGCAGTGGTAGGTACGCTGATAGAAGTGGGACGCGGGAGGCTTTCTATAGACGACTTTAAGCATGTCGTTGCACAAAAAGACCGCTGTGCTGCGGGCGATTCTATGCCAGGCAATGCGCTCTCGTTAGTAGATATAAAGTATGAAGAAGAAATCTTCTTGGATTAGTTGACAAGTTCGAGAACGTTGAAGAGTTTAGAAGTCGAAGAGTTAAGAATAGTGTTTGGGTATGCTGAAATTAATGTGCCCAACTCATATTGCTTAGGCAAACTTCTAAACTTAGGCGCTTGCGCCGATTAAACTCATAAACTTTGCCGCTTGCACAGTTTAAACTCATAAACTTAGGCGCTTGCGCCGTTTTAACTTAGGCGCATCGCGCCGTTTTAACCCTTCTATGTGGATATTGCTTGCTTTTACATCCGCCTGCTTACTGGGCTTCTATGATGTGTTTAAGAAAAAGTCGTTGGCGGATAATGCTGTGCTTCCCGTGCTGATGATCAACACGGTGGTCTGTGCACTCTTCTTCCTTCCTATTATAATAGGTTCTGCGGCTGGATGGATGAACGTGATTCCTGCGGGCGATGTAAGAGCACATGGGTTGGTGCTTCTGAAGTCGGTCATTGTACTGTCTTCATGGGTGTGTGGATATTATGCCATGAAGCATTTGCCGCTTACGATAGTTGGCCCGATTAATGCCACGAGGCCCGTGATGACGCTGGTCGGAGCACTGCTAATCTATGGAGAGAACCTTAACGGCTGGCAGTGGGCAGGTGTGACGTTAGCTATATTCTCTTTCTTCCTCTTGAGTAGAAGCGGTCGCAAAGAAGGCATTCGTTTTGCTCACGATAAGTGGATTATATTGCTCGTATTGGCAGCTGTGCTTGGAGCGGCAAGCGGACTGTATGATAAATACCTTATGGCCTCTGCAGCAGAGGGTGGAGCAGAACTCAATCGTTACTTCGTACAGGGGTGGTACAACCTCTATCAAGCACTCATGATGTCGGCTGTAATCCTATTTATATGGTATCCCAAACGGAAACAAGGCACGCCTTTTCAGTGGCGATGGAGCATCGTGTTGATATCCGTATTCCTTACGGCGGCTGATATGGCTTACTTCTATGCCTTGTCGTGTCCTGGAGCTATGATAGCCGTAGTATCGATGGTACGCAGAGGAAGCGTAATCGTATCTTTCCTCTTCGGCGCTATGGTATTTAAGGAGAAGAATCTGCGTTCCAAGGCTATCGACTTGTTCTTTGTATTGCTGGGCATGGCATGTTTATTTATTGGAAGTAGATAGGATAAACATCCATCCTTTTTATTAACTTCGCATTTGTAAAAAGTCTTATTCTATTCAATTCACTTATGAAGCAAGTATTCGATTATCTTGAAAGCGCCGACTTTGCAGCTACCGTATGCGACAAAGAGGGAATTGTAGTCTATCAAAATGCCCTCTCTGTTGCTGCTGACGGAGATGCCATCGGCCGTAATCTCTTTAAATGTCACTCGTCTAAGTCGAACGATAAAATTCGTCACATGCTTCAGACTGGCGAGAACAATACCTATCAGATTATCAAGCGTGGTCGTCATTATCTCATTCATCATTCTCCATGGTATGATAACGAGACAAATGAAGTGGCTGGGCTTATCGAACTATCTATTCCTCTACCAGACGACTATCCCACGTATAATCGGGATAAGCATGAATAGGTCGACAAAGACCGCAAAATAAGAGTAGGAGGTAAACACTAATCATACCCGTAAACCAAGAATTCCGCCAACGGGTATGATTAGTGTTTACCTCCTACTCAATTCTTAAGGAAGGAAGTTTTGCCTGCGCGTAAGGTCTATATTATTCTCCCTCCACCTTGCAGCCATCGAAGCCCATCTCGCGAGCCTTTTCAGGACCAAAGGTGAAGTAGGTGGCATCGGCTTCGTCGCAGATTTCGCCTTGGGTGTTTTCGAGTGTGAGGTGGATGGTTACGATGTTGCGCTTCTGCTGGACGATGTGACCACGCACGGTGATAAGTTCCTCTGTGGTCATTACAGGACGACGATACTTTACGTCAAGATGTGTGGTCATGCCTGTGGTTTGCAGTTTGCGATTGACTACCCATCCAGCTACTTCGTCCATCAGCATGCCGATGATGCCTCCATGCAGTGTATTGACCCATCCTTGATAGTTCTCGCTCGGATGCCACATGGTCAAGATGTCGTCGCCATCCTCCCAGAATTCCAGGTGAAGTCCAATAGGGTTCTCCGGGCTACAGCAGATGCAACGATAGCCTTCTTTTCCTAAGTAGGGGTTGATTATCTTCTTCATATCTTATTCTTTTTTTAGGGGGGATCACTATTCATCCTTTGTACTTGAAGCTTCGGAGATCTCCTTAATCATTTGTACGAAACTATTCCACAGATTCTTGAAGAAACGTGCAATGCCTAAGCCAATAGCGATGGTGATGCTTACAGCACCCTTAATAAGGAAGCGCAGCACTTTGACCAATTGGTGCTCGGTGATGTGTACTTGCGAAGCAAAATGGCGATAGAGCGTGATACCCGCCAGAGGAATGCCCACGCCTACAAGGGTGTAGAGAGTAACCCAAATAAAGTTGCTCTCGGGAGTGGTAATGGTGGGATGAGATCCGACAGCTTCCCAAGGCAGCCCGTAGAAAGCAACCTTTAATGCGCTGACCACCTTGAATGCAGCAAGGTGGAATGCAAACACATAGAGCGTATTGTTTCCTACGAATACCAAAGTACGTTTGGCAAATCCCTCATAGCGATCTATCCATCCACATGCGTAGACCAAAGCTATGAAGGCTGCCACTGCGGGGATGGGTAGCGATAAGAAATCACTCCACTTAGCATTCCATACCATGCTTGAGGGGAAGAAGAAGGAAGCTAAGATCAATACGGCAAGACAGGGCACTGCTACCTTCCATGAGAGCCACTCCGTAAGGCGATATTGTGCCAAGAGAAATCCTGCAGCCATAAACGTGAAGCCCATCAGTTCGCGGTAGCCCCCTTGTGCAATGCCAGTGAGAGAGAATCCTTCGCCCACCTTCCACATCGTGAGCAGTAGACCGATTATGAGCAATGCCCATCCGCTCTGAATGCGCGTGCGGCAATAGCCTGAGCGTTCTACTAACTTAAACACGATCAAGAATCCCACACTTGCCACTAATAGTGCGCGGAAGAACCAAAACGTGCCGCCCATGAACTGGTCGTAGCCCGACATGTTCACCGTAATGCTCCATAAGTTCTGACAGAATTGATGCCAGGTAAAGGGATGTGTCACTCCGCCTGATGCATTGCCAAACTGCTCGCTGAGTATGCCCAGGTGGAAGAATAGATTGTGGAGCACCAATAGTATCACACTCCATTTCCAGAAAGGAATGTAGAGCCCCTTGATGCGATGCATGAGGAAAGTGTGCTCGTCGTTGAGGTATTTCAGATGAAAGAAATAACCTGCGCAGAGGAAGAATACGGGTACGTGGAATATAAACAGAAAGTTGAACAGCCAACCGCGAACGCCTGCGTGAGAGAGTACCACGCAGATGATGGCTATCGCTTTGACGATGGCAAATCGCGTGGACCGTTGATTGTGTGGCTGCTTGGTCCCCTCTTGCTGTGAAGTATTTGTGGTAGCCGGTTCACTTGTTGTCTCGATGGGGACGATGGTAGAATTTGTTTCGGTAGGAATATCTGGCATAGGTTGGTATGGAAAGTTTTGAGTTTAAAGTTCAATGATTCATGAGGTTACACAAGTGGAGTCCGTAGAGAACTTCAATGGTCAACGAGTTGACAAACCTTTCGACTGATTTGTCAACTCGTCAATCATTATTCTGTGACTCTCTTAACCCGTTGGCGGAATTCTTGGCTAACGGGTAAACTAGTTGACAAGTTAACAAGTAAAGATGTCTTAGACTACTTGTTTAGTTAAAAACGAGAACGATTAGACTCGACAAACTTACCTGTTCACCTGTTAACTTGTCAACCTGTTTACTAATTCCGCCAACGCGTTCTCTTATTATTAATATAGCGAAGCCAAGAATGCATCGCGGTCTTGCTCCTTATCCTTGCATGTAGGAGTGTCGGCGGGTGGGGTAGTGTCGCACTTAACGAAGGGTGTAAGGAAATGGAAGAACCATCCCTTAAACTTCTTCCATCCGCTCCAACTCTTCCATATCTCAGGCGTGAGTTCGAAGCATTGCTTGTTGCGGTCGGTATAGAAGATGTCTTCGAGTTGCTTTGTGGTGCAGGTGTCGGCAATGAGCAGGTTGCACTCATAGTCGAACGACAGGCTGCGGCTGTTCATATTGGCAGAGCCAATGAATGAGTAGTGGCCATCAACCATCATGATCTTGCTATGGTGGAATCCGCCAGTAAAGAAGAACACTTTCACGCCCGCCTTCATCAGTCGGTGAACATTGTATTCCACCACGCGAGGTGTAATAGGTATATCGCTTTTTTGCGACACCATGACTTGCACGTCTACTCCTCGGCGGGCAGCATCCTTAAGTGCTCGCTTAAGGTGGCGGCATAGTGTGAAGTAGGGGTTGATGATAAGTATGCGTTTCTCTGCATGCGTGATGGCATGTACGAAGGTATCGTGAATGATGCGAGGCGAATAGGTCGGGTCGCGATTGACTACGCCTACTACTTTGTGTCCTGCCGTTTCTGTAGTGTCTTGCCTGAGCATGCCAAAGTCAAGACGTGCATCGTGCTCGCCGGGGTAGTATTCTGGTCCTTGAATGTCTTGTCGCGTCACGCGATTCCAAAATCCGAGAAAAACCTTCTGCAGTTCGCCTACGGCATCTCCCTCTACACGAGTGTGTATGTCGCGCCATTCTCCAAACTCGGGTTTGCCTGTGATATAGTAGTCAGCTACGTTCATACCTCCCGTATAGGCTATCTCGCCATCGATGACTACAATCTTGCGGTGGTCGCGGTGGAGGGCATGGTTCACCCACGGAAACTTCAAGGGATCGAACTCATAGATCTCTACACCGCGTGCACGCAGACTGTCGAGATGACGAGCGCGAAGCGGACGATTGTTGGAGCTATTGCCGAAGCCGTCGAACAAGGCACGTACCTTTACGCCTTCTGCTGCTTTGCGCACCAAGAGCGTGAACAATTCCTTTGATATAGAGTCGTTTCGGAAGTTGAAGTATTCTAAGTGAATGCTATGCTTAGCAGCGCGCACAGCGGGGAGAAGGTCGTCAAACTTCTCCTTGCCCGTCTTGAATATCACAATACGATTGTTGTTCGAGAACTTTACGTCGAACGTCTGTTCGAGGTAGTTTACGATATCCAAATCGCTGTGCTTTGTCGGGTGACAGTGTTGTGCCAATGCTGGTAAATAAGCGAAGTGTGCCAAGGCGATGATTAGGAATAAGCGTAGGTTGTTGTGAAGTATTCTTAGGAATGCGCTATAGCGGGAATAGGCAGATGTGTGAATATCTGATAGCATTTGTAAGTGTTTGCTTCTGTGGTTACAGTCTCTGCGAAGTGGTTGTTACGTGCTGTTGTCAGAGCTGCATTTGATGAATCAGATCATAGTGTTGAATGAGTCTACCACACCCAATAGATGCTTCTCTCCATCGACTACCAATACAGAGTGGATCTTATGCTGATGCAGTATCTTCTCAATCTGCGTAATCTTGGTGTCGGGCGATACTTCCTTGGGCGTGCGGGTCATGATATCTGCCACGGTGAGTTGGAAGAAACTCTCTTGTGAGTTTTCCATGGCACGACGGATATCGCCATCCGTGATGATTCCCACCACCTTCTCATCTTCTATAGCAATGCACAGGCCCAATCGGCCGTTGCTCATATGGATTACGGCTTCGCCCAACTTCATCGTGGGTGGAATGATGGGCAGATCTTCTGTATGCATCACGTCGCGTGCTTTCGTTAGCAAGCGCTTACCGAGGGTGCCTCCAGGATGATATTGTGCAAAGTCGGAAGCTTTAAAGTGGCGAGCTTCCATTAGTGCACAAGCAAGTGCGTCGCCTAAAGCAAGTGCTGCCGTAGTAGATGAGGTGGGTGCCAATCCGAGCGGACAAGCTTCGTGGCTTACAGCGGCATTCAGATGAGCTGTGGCATACTGAGCGAGCAGCGATTTAGGATTGCCGCTCATACCGATCACGGGTATGTGGTTCTCAAGCAGATAGGGGAGGAAGCGCAGCAATTCATCGGTCTGACCAGAATTGGAGATTGCCAGTACTACGTCTTCGTGTTGAATCACGCCTAAATCGCCGTGAAACACGTCGAGCGGATTGATAAAGAAGCTCGGTGTGCCTGTCGATGAGAGTGTGGCTGCTATCTTTGCACCGATATGGCCGCTTTTGCCTACACCAGTCACGATGAGTTTCCCTTTACAGTGGAGGATGATGTCTACGGTCTTGTCAAAGTCGTCATCAATGTGAGGAATGAGTTCGAGTAAGGCTTTTGCCTCGTCTTCAATACACTTGATGGCTGTTTCTGTCCATTTACTCATGGTCTTATGTCGTGTGTGTATGAGGAGGGGTTGACTCGGATTATGGAGATAAAGGGCTACGAGGTTGTAAGCCTCTTTCTACCAAGAATATCTTATCCTGTCAACTCTTGATTTTAATCAGTAAGAAGTTTGTTTACTACGCCTGCAAGGTCGTTGAGATAAAGCATGTTGGGGCCATCGCTTAGGGCATTGTCGGGATCGGGATGTGTCTCGAAGAAATAGCCTTGTGCACCGAAGGCCTTGGCTGCCATAGCCATAGCGGGTACAAATTGGCGATCGCCTCCTGTAGTAGTGCCTGCTCCGCCCGGGCGCTGTACGGAGTGAGTACAGTCCATAATCACGCGATCGGCATATTGCTCCATAATGGGGATGTTGCGGAAGTCGACGATGAGGTTGTTATAGCCAAACATGTTGCCACGTTCTGTGAGCCATACTTCTTTGGCACCAGCCTCGCGGCATTTTTCTACGGGAAAACGCATATCGTTTCCAGAGAGAAATTGAGCTTTCTTGATGTTGACGATGCATCCAGTCTTTGCGGCTTCAACGAGTAGGTCGGTCTGTCGGCATAGGAATGCTGGTATTTGCAGCACGTCGACCACTTCGCCAGCCGCTTGAGCCTGGTAGCTCTCATGAATGTCGGTGAGCAGGGGAAGCCCGTATTTGCTCTTTACATCGGAGAGCATTTGCAACCCTTTCTCAAGTCCAGGACCACGAAAAGAGTGGATGGAGGTGCGATTGGCTTTGTCAAACGAAGCTTTGAAGTAGATGGTCGTGCCCGTCTGTTGTTGTATGTTGACCAGTTCTGCAGCCACCGTATCGAGAAGTTCGGCCGACTCTATTACGCATGGACCTGCAATCAGGATGGGTTTCATATCGAAAGTAGTTTGATTATGTTAGAAGGATGGCTCCGGCGGTCGAGTCGCAGCCTGTCTTATGACTTATGCAAAGTTAGTATAATTTGCTTGTAACACAAAATGAAATGCAATTGTTTTGGCGCAAATGTTAAGAACGTTGTTCTCCCTTATGCGCACGCGCGCTACAGAGAGTTTACACTCTGATATGTTTGTTTCTTGCACTGTTTGAATGTAGATATCTGACAATCAATTTGTTAAGTAATGTAATTGAAAGTTTCGCTCTTGCACTTTTCTGTCACTCCAATTGTCACTATTATTCCACAGGATGGATTGCAAAAAGTCTTCATCGTAAGGAAAAATCGTGAATGGTCTGATAGGTCCTAATAGTCTTCTGATGTTGAGAAAACTATCGTATGGAAGAGAGAAAATTAGTGGTGGAAAGCGTAGAAATTAGTGGTGCGAATAGGAAAAATTAGTGGTGGGAGGCTTTGCCTCTTCATATTGGCTGGGTGAGGGCAGGAGTGTAGGCAAAGTGTAGGCAAAAATAGATTGCCTACACTTAGAAACGTCCTGAATATCAAGCGATAAGGATGAAAGAATGTAGGCAATCTACTTTTTCGAAGCAAAAAACTTCTGTAGTGCGCGCGTACGCGTAGGAAGAATGGAAAAGGAAAGGGCTTAGTGAGTTACGATCTGTAATAATTCGTCTGCATTGTGTGCAAACTGTGTGTTGGGGAGCAGATGGAGCGTGCGAAGGAAGCTTTCGTCACGAAAGCCCCAAGTGACTAATATGCAAGGCAGTCCAGCATTCTTAGCGGTCAGTAGGTCTACTTCAGAGTCGCCTACGTAGACGGCTTCACTTTCTTCGCTTCCTAATTCGCGAAGAGCAGCTAATACGGCGTCAGGGTTGGGCTTGCGCCTGACGGTGGCGCTTTCACCTACAGCAGAGGTGATGTATCCCTTGAAAAAACGCTCGTTAAGTTCTTGAACTGCAGGATGAAGCTTGTTTGAAACAATGGCCATCTTGTAGCCTTTTGCCTTTAGCTCGTTCAAGGCATTCATAATGCCAGGGTAGGGCGCTGTGGTGTCAAGACAATGATCAACGTAGTGCGAACGGAAAGTTTGAAATACTTCCTCAAAGGCATCACCGCTAACTGCTCCTCCTACCGATTTTTCCATTAAATAGCGAATACCATTCCCTAAGAATTGACGTATCTCGGAAGTCGTACGTTCGGGGAGATGATGCGTGCGAAGTGCAAAGTTTACGCTCGCTGCTAAGTCGGCAAGTGTGTCAAGTAGTGTACCGTCAAGATCGAAGATAATCGTGTTTAGCATAACTCTTTGGATGTGTTGATGCGCAAAATTACGATTTTTCTTTCTCTCTGAGTTGTGAAGGGACGAAGATTTTGCTACCTTTGCATAAGTAAGATAAAATGTAATAAGATATAGAGTAGTAGGCTGCGGCTTTGCGATCTTAAGATGCATAAAAAGACGAAGTCTACTATAAAATATGGACAATCTATACAACAATGGAAATCAAAGCAAAATTTGATCATTTCAATATCAATGTGCTCGACCTTGATCGAAGCATTGCATTTTATAAGAAATCGCTCGGACTTGAGCCTTGTGGACAGATAGAAGGTCCGGAGGGGGCGTTCAAGATTGTTTATTTAAAGAATGAACAGAGCGACTTCCGTTTGGAACTTACCTGGCTTCGCGATCGCAAGGAACCTTATGAATTGGGCGATAATGAGTTTCATATCTGCTTGCGTGTGCCAGGCGATTATGATGCAGTGAGAGCCTTTCATAAGGAAATGGGTTGCGTATGCTTCGAAAATACTGATATGGGACTTTACTTTATAGAAGATCCCGATGGCTATTGGATAGAAGTGTTGCCATTGCATTAGTGAGAAAGAAGCTCACATCTTTATAATTAAACACAAAAAAAAACATTACGTTATTATACAACTATGGATAATCAACTCATCGCACAGTGTGAAAAGGTGGCTCAGCAGTGGATCAACTCCGACTGCTATGATGCCGAAACCAAGAAAGCCGTAAAGGCTATGGTAGAAAATGCTGACAAGACTGACCTAATCGACTCGTTCTATAAGACGCTCGAGTTTGGTACAGGTGGTCTGCGTGGTATCATGGGGCCTGGCACCAACCGTATGAACATTTATACCGTGGGCGCTGCAACCCAGGGACTTTCTAACTATTTGAACCTTTGCTTCAAGGATCGTGAAGAGATCAGCGTAGTAGTGGGTCATGACTGTCGTAACAACAGCCGTCTGTTTGCAGAGACTGCAGCCAATATCTTCTCTGCCAACGGTATCAAGGTGTATCTCTTTGAGGATATGCGTCCTACTCCTGAAATGTCCTTCGCTATCCGTCACTTAGGCTGTCAGAGCGGTATCATCCTTACTGCAAGCCATAATCCTAAGGAATACAATGGCTACAAGGCATATTGGGATGATGGTGCACAGGTGCTCGCTCCGCACGATACAGGTATCATCGCTGAGGTGAACAAGGTGAAGGTAGAAGATATCAAGTTTGAGGGTAATCCTGCGTTGATCCAAACGATCGGTAAGGAGATTGATAAGATCTACTTGGACAAGGTGCATTCGCTCAGCATTGATCCCGAGGCTATCAAGCGTCAGAAAGACCTGAAGATCGTCTACACTCCGCTGCACGGCACAGGTATGATGCTCATCCCCGACTCTTTGAAGCTTTGGGGCTTTGAAAATGTACATTGTGTGCCCGAGCAGATGGTGAAGGATGGCAATTTCCCCACAGTGAAGAGCCCCAATCCCGAAAACGGCGAAGCACTCACCATGGCGCTCAATTTGGCAAAGAGCATTGATGCCGACATCGTGATGGCTTCTGATCCTGATGCTGACCGCGTGGGCATGGCTTGCAAGAATGATAAGGGTGAATGGGTATTGGTAGATGGCAACCAGACTTGCATGATCTTCCTCTACTACATCATCATGAATCGTAAGGCACAGGGCAAGATGCAGCCTAACGACTTCATCGTAAAGACTATCGTTACGACTGAACTTATCAAGGCTATTGCTGATAAGAACCATATCAAGATGTTCGACTGCTACACTGGCTTTAAGTGGATTGCTCGCTTGATTCGTCTGAATGAAGGTAAGTTGCAGTATATCGGTGGTGGTGAAGAAAGTTATGGCTTCTTGGCTGAAGACTTCTGCCGCGATAAGGATGCTGTCTCTGCATGCTCGCTCTTGGCAGAAATCTGCGCATGGGCTAAGGATCAAGGCAAGACACTCTATGATGTGCTCATGGACATCTACTTGGAATACGGATTGGCTGTCAACAAGACGATCAACGTAGTGAAACCGGGTAAGACAGGCGCCGACGAGATTAAGGCTATGATGGAGAACTTCCGCACACATCGTCCTACAGAAATCGCAGGTTCTCGCGTTGTCTGCACGAAGGACTACGAAGCACTCAAGGAATTTGATGCTGACGGCTCAGAGAAGGCTCTCGATCCTGTAGATTTCCCTGAAAAGAGCAATGTGCTTCAGTGGTATACAGAAGATGGTACGAAGGTGAGCGTGCGTCCTTCAGGTACAGAACCTAAGATTAAGTTCTATATCGAAGTGAAGGGCCAGATGCATTGCGCAAAGTGCTATCCTGGTGCTGTAGTTGATGCTCAAGAGAAGATTGAAGCTGTGCAGAAGAGCCTCGGTCTCTAATATAAAATGATTGAATCGGAAGTAACAAGCGATACGTCGGATGTGTATTTGCACTGCCGTGTTGCTTGTTACTTTTGTTTTAAGTAGAACTATGAATTATTATTTTCTTTTCTGTCAAGATGAGCTTTTACTCACGGCGGATGGCTGTGTGCCTCAAGGAGAGTCTGCTCCTATTTCACTTGAGTCTTGGCAGCAACTTCATCATCTTCCAGATTTGGATGGCTGTGGATGTTTTACGGCTCGGCTGGATGCTCCAGTGACAGGGGATGAATGGCAAATGATGCCGCTTAGAAGTAGCTTTGATGTACTTCCCGAGCGGCTTTATCTTATGGCGGGCAAGGCTCGTGAGATACTTTATTGGGATCAAAACACGCGCTATTGCGGTGTGTGTGGCGCTCCTATGAAGTTGCATACAGATATCTCCAAGCGTTGTATCAATTGTGGTAAGGAGGTCTGGCCCGCATTGGCTACGGCGATTATTGTAGCTGTGACGCGCAATGAGGGAAAGGAAATCCTTTTGGTGCAGAGCAAGAAGTTTAAGAAGGATTATCTGGGTCTTGTAGCAGGCTTTGTAGAAACAGGCGAGACGCTCGAAGAATGTCTGCGTCGTGAAGTGATGGAGGAAACGCATCTTCGGGTAAAGAATATTCGTTATTTTGCTTCGCAACCTTGGCCTTATCCCAGCGGACTGATGGTCGGTTTTACGGCAGAGTATGATGGGGGAGAACTCCTGCTCCAACGTTCAGAACTTAACAAGGGCGGATGGTATAGTCGCGATAATATGCCCGCTATCCCAGGCGAGGTGAGTTTGGCTCGTCGTCTGATAGATCATTGGTTAGAATCAGATAGGTAGGTTCGTCTTAGAAGAGAAATAGATTTGCATTTGAGTGGAATACACTTTATTCCCCAATGTTAATAGATCTACCTATCAAAGAAAGCAGAAGCGCACCTTGTCGGCTAATAGAGGCCGAGGTGCGCTTCTGCTGTATCTTGACGGAGTTGGGATGTGTATGTACACAAAAAAACCTGCGGAACGCGGTCCCACAGGTTTCAGTTTCTCTCGTTGTTGTAGCGAGTTCGTTTCAGCTATTAGCCAAAACTTCCTTTAGCTTAAAATTAAGCGTTGGGCTCTGCAGCAGTAGTGTCAGCAGTAGCAGCTGAGTCAGCAGTAGCTGAGTCAGCAGTAGTAGAGTCAGCAGTAGTGCTGTCTACAGAAACTGAATCAGAATCAGTTGTTGCAGCTGCGTCAGAAGTTTTGTTACCGCAAGAAGCGAAAGAGATAGCTGCGAAAGCTACGAACATGAAAACTAACTTTTTCATTGTGTCTTTTAAATTTTTAAGTAAAACAATCAATTGCCTTTTTAAAACGATGCAAAGGTACGGACTTTTTCTATCCATGCAAATGTTTCGCCCATTTTTTTTGAAAAATCCTTCGATATTTAACAATAAGTTATCGATAAGAGATTAGATGTAAAGAGCAGATAGCAAAAGATGATGCTTCCTGGGGCGTAATAAGTAGAAGTTACCACGTAAGAAAGCACTCTAAGGGCAAAGCTGATAGATTTTTGGTATCTTTTCCGTATCTTTGCAGAAGATAAGCTGCATCTCAGCATAACATTCAAGCAAGCTTGATGTTCTGCATTCGATTTGCATTATCTTTGCACCTATATTAGTGTTCCTACTCCTATTATATATAGTGTATTCAACAGACTATGGATTATAAACAGCCATCGGCAACTTTATAACCACATAACCTACCAACTTAAAACTCCCGAAATGTCAATCCTTCAACATATGAAAGCAGCCTATCAGACATTGGGCTGCAAACTCAATTTTGCCGAGACGTCTTCACTGCGCGACCAGCTGGAACGAGAAGGTGTGGCCACTGTAGAGAAAGGCGAAAAAGCTGATATCTGCATAGTCAATACCTGCTCGGTGACAGATGTGGCCGATCATAAGTGTAGACAAGCTATTCATCGTTTCACACGTGAGCATCCAGGTGCTTTTGTGGTGGTCATGGGATGTTATGCACAGTTGAAGGCAGATGAGATAGCCACCTTTCCTGGGGTAGACTTAGTGCTCGGTATGGAGCAAAAGGGCGATGTGCTGAAGTATATAGAGGAACGCATGGCACAGAAGCATTCGCTCGAAGGCGGCGATGCTTGTCATGAAGCCATCAGCGTGCCCACAAAGGATATTCGCACTTTCGTGCCGTCTTGCTCGCGTGGTGATCGTACGCGCTACTTCCTAAAGGTGCAAGATGGATGCAACTATTATTGCACCTATTGCACGATACCTATCGCTCGCGGCCGATCGCGCAACGGTAGCATAGCTTCTCTTGTAAAACAAGCCGAGCAAGTGGTAGCAGAGGGTGGTAAGGAAATCGTACTGACGGGGGTCAATACAGGCGACTTCGGCCGGTCTACAGGTGAGAACTTCTTGCAACTTATTCAGGCATTGGACCAAGTGGAGGGTATAGAGCGCTATCGCATCTCGAGCATCGAGCCCAACTTGCTTACTGATGAGATTATAGAGTTCTGTGCTCGTTCACGCGCATTCATGCCCCATTTCCATATTCCCCTTCAGTGTGGTTCTGATGCTGTGCTTAAGTTGATGCATCGCCATTATGATACCGCATTGTTTGCTCAGAAGATTCAGCGCATCAAGGAAATTATGCCCGATGCGTTTATTGGAGTAGACGTCATCGTGGGCATGCGCGGTGAGACAGACGATTACTTTGAAGAGTCATATAGATTCATCGAAGGGCTTGACATTTCGCAGTTGCATGTGTTTAGCTACAGTGAGCGACCTGGAACAAAGGCTTTGGAGATACCTTATGTGGTAACTCCGCAGGCGAAGCATGCACGCAGTCAGCGCTTGTTGGAACTTTCTGAAAAGAAGCGACGTGCACACTACGAACGCTTCATTGGAGCCGAACGCCCTGTGCTGTGGGAACACAGTCGTGAGGGAGAACCTATGCAAGGCTTTACCGACAATTACATTCGTGTAAGACAAAATGCTGAGGGACGACCTACGGACAATACCATCAGTATGGTGAAGCTTGGTGGCTTCAGTGAAGATGGTGAATGCTTGATACAAGACTGAATGCAATATGATAAAGACTGATAAGATAGCTGTCGTAATACTCAATTGGAACGGACGTGATATGATGCGCCGTTTCTTACCATCTGTTGTGCGTAATTCACGACCTGAAGGCTTTGTAATCGTTGCCGACAACGGCTCAACAGACGATTCGCTCAGCGTGCTTTCAGAAGAATTTCCCGAAGTAACACAACTTCCGCTTCCGAAGAATTATGGTTTTGCTGAAGGTTATAACCAAGCATTGCGCCAGATTGATGCACCTTATTATCTTTTGCTCAATTCGGATGTGGAGGTGACAGAGAATTGGCTTCGTCCCTTACGTGAGTATATGGATGCACATCCAGAAGTGGCTGCCTGTCAGCCAAAACTGCTCAGCCAGACGGATAAGTCACGCTTCGAGTATGCTGGCGGAGCAGGCGGCTTCCTTGATCGCTTCGGCTATCCATTCTGCCGCGGGCGCATCTTTGCTGATGTAGAAAAGGATGAAGGGCAGTATGACGATGTGAGATCTCTGTTGTGGGCAACGGGGGCAGCCCTGTTGGTGCGACGCACGGATTGGGAGCAGAGTGGGGGATTGGATAGTAGATTTTTTGCCCATATGGAAGAAATCGACCTCTGTTGGCGACTTCGTGCTCGAGGACGTGGCATTGCTTGCGTGCCTCAAAGTACGGCTTATCACGTTGGAGGCGGAACACTTGATGCCGGGAATCCGCGAAAGACTTTCCTTAATTTTCGCAACAATCTCTTGATGCTCTATAAGAATTTGCCCGAAGAAGAACTACGCTCTGTGATGCGTGTACGTACGTGGCTCGACTGGGTGGCAGCTCTTAAGTTTTTGCTCACTATGGACTTTGCCAACTTTAAGGCTGTGATCAAAGCTCGCAGGGAATATCATCGCATGAAACCCGATTTTCAAAAGGATCGTGACGAAAACTTACAAAAGGCTGTGAATGGTGGACGAGACATTCCCGAACGAATCGGTAAGAGTCTGCTAATGCTGTATTATATAAAAGGCATTAAAAAGTTTAGCGAATTGTATATTTGATAAGAAATACTTATTTTTGCCCAAAGATAGGCCGCATCTCAGCATAACATAGAATTCTCTGCATTTGATTTGCGCTATCTTTACAATATGAAATCATAAATAATTGAAGAACAGACACTACATATTATATATTCTTATAGCATGCCTCGTGACCATGATCATGAGTGCATGCCGCTTGGATCGTGGAATCATCAAGGAAGACGCTTCCAGCGAAGTGAAGTTCGTACGTTATGATCGAATGGTGAACGACTACATCAATACGGGCAACGTGGGTATATGGCAGCGCATGAACATGGAGTTCCCGCGTGAAACGCGAGCTTTGATTGAGGACGTACTGAAAATCGGTCCAGCAGATAAGGAAGGCATTGAGGACAGTCTTCGTTCCTATTATGCCGATCCTACACTTACACAATTGCGCATGGACGTAGCGCGCAGGTTTGAGGATATGTCGGTCTACGAGGCCGACTTGAATGCTGCTTTCACACGCTTGAATAATGAATGCCCAAGTTTTGTTATACCGAAAGTCTACACACAGGTTTCAGCATTCAATCAAAGTATTGTAGTGGGAGATAGCCTTATTGGCGTGAGTCTTGATAAGTATTTAGGAGCAGAGTATCCAGCTTATAAAAAGTACTTTTACGAGAATCAACGTGCTACGATGGAGTCGGCGCGCATTGTGCAAGATTGCTTGTTCTTCTATCTTAATCAGCAGTACGCTTTCCCAAATAAAGGCCACAAGCATACTTTGGGCGAATGGATGGTGCAACAGGGCAGAATCGGTTGGGTGGTATCGAAACTTATTTGTAAGAAACCTATCGATGTGGCAGCCTATCAGCCGGCTACCAAGCGTTGGTATACATCGCATGAGCGCGAAGTGTGGGCTACTATGAGCCGTCCCGAACTATGGAATAGCACAGACTCCATTAAGCTCCATTCCTTGATGATGACCAGCGATGCCCATCCTTACTTCAAGGATCCTCACTCAAGAGGTGTCGGTCTGTGGATTGCTATGCGCATGGTAGGAAGCTACATGGAGCATCATCCGCAGGTGAGCATTGACTCTCTGCTTCGTTTGCACGACTTTGCTCAAATCACGAAAGAGTGCCAATATTGCAAGTAAGAATACGATGGGCGTTTGCTGACGCATCTTGCAAAGTCATATCAGGTAAACTCTTTGATTAATAAACATTGAAATTATAAACTACGAATCGTGGCAGCATTATATCTGATTCCCGTTACGTTGGGCGATACGCCTATAGAGCAAGTACTTCCAGCCTACAATAAGGAAGTAATCTTAGGTCTGCGCCATTTTATAGTAGAGGAGGTGCGCACAGCACGTCGTTTCCTCAAGCAAGTAGACCGTGATATTAATATAGACGAACTCACGTTCTATCCAATGGGAAAGCACGCCGATGCCGCGCTTTTTTCTAAGTATTTAGAACCTCTGCGCAAGGGAGAGTCAATCGGTGTGATCAGTGAAGCTGGTTGTCCTGCCGTGGCAGATCCTGGAGCCGATGTTGTGGCTATAGCACAGCGTGAGGGCTTAAAGGTTGTTCCCCTTGTTGGTCCGTCGTCCATTCTTCTCGCTGTAATGGGATCGGGTTTCAACGGACAGAGTTTCGCATTTCATGGTTATCTGCCCATCGCTCCTTCAGATCGTGCCAAGCGCCTCAAGCAGTTGGAATCCCGTTCTGCGCAAGAGCATCAAACGCAGCTTTTCATTGAAACTCCCTATCGCAACCACAAGATGATAGCCGACATACTCTCATGCTGCAACCCGCGTACACGCTTATGCATAGCCTCTGGCCTTACCACAGATCGGGAGTATCTGCAGTCGAAGACCATCAAAGAGTGGAAGCAACTCCCTCCCCCCGATCTGAATAAGATACCCACTATCTTCGCTATTTATGCGGGGTGATATGCTGTCTATGAAAGGCTGAATCCGAAATTAAGATGAGCGTTTCCAATCTCATGCCTACGGGATAAAGAAACGACTTTCTTTAGAGAAAAACTTCAGTTCTAATTATTTCTAATCCCATTAAGTGCATACCTTTGTGGTTGCACTTAATGGGATTTGTCTTTATTCTAACCTGTTAATCAATGGCTCTTACTCAACGTCAGCCTTTTACTAAACGATAATATTGGTAACGATATCCGTAATATTGTTATGCAATGCTTTTATAATAAGACGTATATTTGCAAAAAGAATTCAGCATGTGCAATACTCATCAACGATATTAACGCTATGAGGAAAATATTAATTATTTTGGTTATGATAATGGCAACATTCAATGAATCTATGGCAGCCCAAACGCTGACAGAGCGCCAGTTGCATCTCGCCACCTTGGCAAGTCTTGAAGCCCAAGGTGATCTCAATCGCTTGGAACCTGCCATCCATGCAGCACTCGATGGTGGATTGACCGTAAACGAAATCAAGGAAGCCTTTTCTCAACTCTATGCCTACACAGGATTCCCACGTTCGCTCAATGCATTAGGCACTTTATCAAAGGTGCTCGAAGCCCGAAAGGCAGAAGGTAAGATAGACGATGAGGGAAAGGCATGGAAGCGTCCAGACGTTTGGGACGATGCTAAGTTGGCCCTTAAAGTGGGAACAGAAGTTCAGACCAAACTGAGCGGAAAGCCTTTCAGCTACGATTTCTGTCCACAGGATGATTATTATCTGAAGGCGCACCTCTTCGGCGATATCTTTGCTGGCGATCAACTCTCAGCAGGCGATCGTGAGATAGTGACCGTAGCAGCCTTGGCTTCTATCAAAGGCATTGCTCCACAATTGGCAGCACACCAAAGAGGGGCTGTCAATATGGGCAATACGCAGGAGCAGGTGGATGAACTGATGAAGTATCTCAGCGACAAGGGATTGTCGCAATGCGACAACGCAGCTGATGCTACAGCAGGAGCCTGGCCTAAGGGAGACTCTAATACAGCTTACGCCAAGTTCTTCATCGGTAATAGCCATTTAGCTCGAATCGCTCCGAAAAACTTGAAGGAAGATGAACAGACCGTTCTTCCCATGTCCAACGTCACCTTTGAACCAGGATGTCGTAACAACTGGCACATTCATCATGGTGCTCGTCAGATACTCATCTGCGTGTCGGGCAAGGGATGGTATCAAGAATGGGGAAAACCTGCTATCGCTCTTAATCCAGGCGATGTTATCGATATCCCCGAGGGAGTGAAGCATTGGCACGGAGCACAGAAGGATAGTTGGTTCCAGCACATCGCTACTCATGTAGCTGTAGAAAACTCAAAGCCTGGCTCAGAACCTAACGAATGGTTAGAGCCAGTAACGGACGAGGAATACAATAAATTGTAAATAAAAGGAATCGCCAATACAAGGTGAGCTTCAATGCCCACGTTTGTATTGGCGATTCTTTTAAGGCGTTAGTCCGTACGATGCTTTTCGGTCGATAGCTCTACCATTCACTTATTGAGAAAATATACCGGCGAATTCATAGCCCCTTCTTTCTTCAATATACCGATCTCCGTAAAGTGCTTCAAGCATTTTAGTGCCGCAGTTTGCCGCAATCCGAAATAAAGCTCCAAATCGCTTCTGGTGATGCAGTTGTTTGTCGCGAGGTAATTTTTGATCTTTTGCAATAATTCCTCTTCTGTATATTGTCGTGACTTCGACGTGAACTTGGCACGTTCAAACCGCACCTTCTTTTTCACCTCTTCGAGTAATGATGCTTCTGGGCGGAATTTGATATTGCGCACGCTGATATAGTCACCACGTACATTCTCTATAGATTTGCCCTCAGGCATATCAAGGTCGACGGTCAAGGAAAAATACCCAATCTCTGGAATGTGAAAGCGATTGCCAAACGTAAGTTCGTTTATCATGCAGTCACGCAATGCTGCTAATGTGGCTCGTACATCTCCTTTCGTAAGAGAACAACTGTCTTGGATATGACTTTCCAGTTGTCGATCTGTTTGAGGTGAATGGTCAAATATCCTCACAAACTCCTGTTCCTTGCCAGTGCCCTTGGAGTTTTTAATTGAATGTATCTCGTATTTGATGCTCATAGGTGGGAGATTAAGAAAATAATACGTATGCAAAGATAAGAATTTTAAGTTTCTACAGCTATCTTCTGGTTATTAAATTGCACGGATATAGTTGAAAGCTTGACAATTATGCAGTCCAGATCTTTAGCTCAGAATATCAACGTCACCATGCAATCTGCCTAAGAAGGCAACACAAGGAGAAGAGGGAAGTGCCTTTTTGGATATAGCTACTAAAAACCTTTCAATAAGAATTACAGACCTTATGTGTATACTATTACGTCTTATCTATAACATAAGCAAATTGTCTTTATAAGCCCTTTTTGGTGACTCGTATCGTTCGATATGAATGTTCATTTCGTTCGATATGAGCATTCGTATCGAACGAAATGAGTGTGTGTATCGAACGAAATGAGCCGTCAATTACATTATTTTGAATGACAATACAAGAAGGTCGATGCTTGTTATGCCCCTTTTTTGTTATCAAAACTCAGTAGTTATTGAGTATCGGTATAGAGAATGCTTTGGGGATGTAAAAAGATAATCGCCTTATCCTTTCTAATAATAGAATGGGTAAGGCGATTAGTCTGTAAGAATAGGAGAGAATTTGTTACTTCAGCAACTCCTTAATCTTTGCAGCAGATTCTTCAAGTCCGCTGGTGATAATCTTGCCGTCAGGGCCGATGAGCAGGGTGGCAGGAATGGCGTTAACACCATAGATGCTACCAGCTACGCATTCCCAACCCTTAAGGTCGGAGAGGTGGTGCCAAGGGAGGTCGAGCTTCTTGATAGCACCAGTCCAAGCATTCTTGTCGCTATCGAATGAAAGACCTACGATGTCGAAGCCCTTGTCCTTGTAAGCCTCGTAGAGTTTCTTCACTTCAGGCATAGAAGCACGGCAAGGTCCACACCAAGAAGCCCAGAAGTCGACGAGCACATATTTGCCTTTGCCCACGTATTCAGAGAGTTTGTGGGTCTTACCATTAACGTCTTGCATCTCGAGGTCGGTAAACATTGTGCCGGGTGCTTGACGCTTCCATCCCTCGATGCTCTTCTTTAAGCCATCCATGATGTTGGTCTGCATGTAGGCGGGATTGCCTTCTTCTGCTAATGCAATCACATCAGCCTTGTTCATAGAGTTTCCCACTTGAGCGAGGAAATAAGCGGGGAACTTCTTGTCTTTGTTTGCTTTGCAGCATTCTTGAGTCAGGTCAATCATCTGGCCGTAGCTATCGTCACGCACTTTTTGGATGCGAGCCATCACGCTGTCGGGAATTTGCTTGCCGCTGTTGCGATAGCTGTAATATTCTTGTGTAGTGGCATCCATTTGCTTGCGAAGCGGAGAAAAGCGTTCTTTCCAAGTCTGGAAAGCATCGTTTTCTGCTGTACCCGATGCTTTGTCGGCTTTAAAGTCGACTGTTACGTTGCCATCGAGTACGATGACTACGCCTTCTTCTTTATCTGTAATAGCGTAAGCGAAAGTGTTTCCTTTGGCATCGCCTTCGAAGTGGAAAGTACCATTGCTCACTTCTACGCTGTCGGGAGTTTGACGAGTGCCTAAAAGTTTGAGGTATACCTTTTTTGTGTCGGCTGGAACTTGTCCGCCAACGCTGTACTTCTGTGCTGCAACGGGCAGAGCGCAGAGCATACAGAGAGATAAGATGTACTTTTTCATGATGTTGATGTTGTAGTACGTTATGTGTTGAATGTTGTGTGTTTGAGCGTTTATATATACTTAAGAACAGGCTCCAATATGTGGCATATGTGCGATTATTGCGGCTTGGAACGTTCGTTTTCAGTGGGCAAAGTTAATCAATGTCGGGCAAAATGCTTACTTTTGCACGCAAAGAATGCACGGAAAAGGTGCACAACTTGTATTTTCTCCCACATTTGGGGTAAAGCCAAGACTTAAATAAACAAAACTTTCAGCAAATGGAAAAGAGTGACAGCGTTGTAATCATTCCTACCTACAACGAGAAAGAGAACATAGAAAACATCATCCGCGCAGTGTTGGGTCGCGAGGAGCATGCCTTTCATATCCTTGTGATCGATGACGGATCGCCCGATGGAACGGCTGATATCGTAAAACGCTTGATGGCAGATGAGTTTAAGAATGAAGTTCACCTCATCCAGCGTAGCGGTAAACTCGGTTTGGGTACAGCTTACATCACAGGCTTCAAGTGGGCCATTGAGCATGGTTACGACTACATCTTCGAAATGGATGCCGATTTCAGTCATGCGCCAAAAGATTTGCCTCGCCTCTATGATGCATGCGCTAAGGATGGTTACGACGTAGCGGTAGGTTCGCGCTATGTAAGCGGTGTCAATGTGGTCAATTGGCCTATGGGACGTGTGCTCATGAGCTATTATGCTTCTAAGTATGTGCGCACCATAACGGGAGTGCCTCTCCACGATACGACTGCGGGATTCGTATGCTATCGCCGCAAAGTGCTTGAAACGATCGACCTCGATGCCATCCGCTTCAAAGGATATGCTTTCCAGATCGAGATGAAGTTTACGGCCTACAAATTGGGCTTTAAGATCAAGGAAGTTCCTGTCATTTTCGTTAACCGCGAACTCGGTACGAGCAAGATGAGCGGTGGCATATTCGGTGAAGCCCTCTTCGGCGTGATGCGTCTGCGTTGGGCTGCCATGACGGGCAAGATCAAGCCGGCTAAGAAGTAAAACGTTGACGGATTTCGGATACGAGCTAACGAGTTGACGGGTTAACGAGTAAGTTTGTTGTTTTATCGAATATCTTCTGATAAACCTTACAAGTACTCGTTGTTATTGAAGCAAAGTGCAAGACATACTTACCCGTTAACTTGTCAACTCGTTAACTCGTATCTGAAATACCACATCCACTAAAATAGAAGAGAAGCATGCATTTCCGTATACAAATCAAGAATGCTACTATCGTCAACGAGGGACGTAGCTATGTAGGTACGCTCGTGATAGACGATGATCGCATAGACGAAGTGATAGAAGGTCAGGATGCTGAACCATCTATCCCTGTAGATGAAACCATCGACGGGGAGGGATGCTACGTCCTGCCAGGCTTGATAGATGATCACGTGCATTTCCGCGATCCAGGTCTGACTCAGAAGGGAGATTTCTGTTCGGAAAGCCGTGCAGCAGCGGCTGGAGGTGTAACCACAGTGTTTGATATGCCCAACTGCATACCACAGACCACGACAGAGCAAGCCTTTGAAGAAAAATGGGCGATAGCAGCCTCTAAGAGTGTGGTCAACTATGGCCTGTTCTTTGGCGCTACAGCAGGCAATGCCTATGAATTAGCGAAACTCAATCCGCGCAAGGTGGCGGGAGTAAAACTCTTCATGGGGTCGTCAACGGGCAACATGCTCGTAGACAATGAGCGCGCACTGAAAGCAATATTCGAATCTGCAAAACTTCCTGTGATGGCTCACTGCGAGCGCACCGATATTATTAATGAGAATATGAAGCGTGCGCAGGCTCTCTATGGTCCCGATCCTTCGGTGGAGCACCATCCAGAGATAAGAAGCGAGGAGGCTTGTTACGAATCTACCAAGCAAGCCATCTCTTTGGCTCGTGAAGCGGGAGCTCGATTGCATGTGGCTCATATCTCAACGGCACGAGAGCTGGATCTCTTTCAGCCAGATGACGCTCAGATTACAGCTGAAGCCTGCGTAGGTCATCTGATGTTTTGCGACGAAGACTATGCTCGCCTGGGCAGCCGTATCAAGGTCAATCCAGCTATCAAGACGCGTGCCGATCGAGATGCGCTCCGAGCAGCTCTCACCGACGGCAGAATTCGTACGATTGGTACAGACCATGCACCGCATCGCATGGCCGACAAGGTGGGAGGGTGCGCAGTAGCAGCTTCGGGAATGCCTATCATTCAGTTCTCTTTGGTGTCAATGCTCGAGTTGGTCGATAAGGGTGTGCTTAGTATAGAGCGCTTAGTGCGCCTGATGTGTCACAATCCTGCCGATCTACTTCAGATAGAGAGTCGTGGCTATCTGCGCGAGGGCTACAAGGCCGATATCGTCATGGTACGTCCTCAAGTGCCTTGGACGCTTACGCCCAATCGCATACAGAGTAAGTGCAATTGGAGTCCGCTTGAGGGCCACGTGTTCCATTGGCGTGTGGAGCGCACTTTCTGTAATGGTTTCCCCATCTTCAATAGAGGACATGTAACAGACGAAAAATTCCGTGGTCAACCCGTATGCTATGATCGTTAAGTCTACAAGTTAACGGGGTAGTAAGTAATATTGTAATACGTTATACTTTATACTTCTCTATGATATACAAACTATATCAACTCTTTATCGCTTTGCCCATCATCCTTGTGGCTACAGTCATTACCGCATTGGTTACCATTGTAGGCGGGCTATTCAATGCTCACGTGTTTGGCTATTATCCTGGTATGGTATGGTCGCGCTTAGTGTGCAGAGTGTTGTTGCTTCCGATTCATGTGGAGGGGCGCGAGAACATAGACCATCATCAGAGCTACGTCTTTGTAGCCAATCATCAAGGACCGATGGATATCTTCTTGATCTATGGCTATTTAGGTCGTAACTTCAAGTGGATGATGAAGAAGGCACTTCGCAAGATGCCTCTCGTGGGCTATGCTTGTGAGAAAGCACGTCATATCTTTGTAGACAAGTCCAGTCCGAAAGCCATTAAGCACACCATAGAGCAGGGTAGGGCTACTTTGCAGGGAGGTACATCGCTCGTAGTATTCCCTGAGGGTGCTCGCACTTTTACGGGACATATGGGAATATTCCGTAAGGGGGCTTTCGTCTTGGCTGATGAACTGCAACTCCCCGTAGTGCCCATCACGATAGATGGCTCTTTCGATGTGCTCACGCGCATGGCGGGCATCAACTTTGTTCATCATCATGCCATGCGCTTGGTCATTCACAAGCCTATCTTCCCCGCTTCGCATAGTGCAGAGGATATTAAGCAGACTATGCAGCAATCTTACGACGTTATCATGTCTGCTCTCCCTGAGAAATATCAAGGGTATGTGAAGAATGATGACCAATAGCACGACAGGTCGTGTTAGTTTAAAGTTTTAAGGTTATGAGGTTATTAGCACGACAGGTCGTGCTAGTTTAAAGTTTTAAGGTTATGAGGTTATAAAGTTACCATAGGGGCTTTATAATCTCATAATTGTTTTATAAAGGTCGTTGTTTGTTCTAATACATACTTTATAACCTCATAACCTTAAAACTCCAAACTCACCTCTTAACTCCAAACTCTCTCGGTTTTCAGTGAATATTTGCTCATATTCTTTGCTGTTGTGCAAAATATTCGTACTTTTGCCGCCGTTTAGAACAAAGAAAAGGAAAATAATGAGAAAATCAATCCTAACAGCCGCGCTCGCATTGAGCGCCGCTACAGCTGCTCAAGCCGGTGGCTATCTGACCAACACTAATCAGAGCGTAAGCTTCTTGCGCAATCCCGCCCGCGATGCAGCCATTGCCATAGACGGTGCTTATTTCAATCCTGCCGGTTTGGGATTCTTGTCGCAAGGATGGCACATGGGCTTCGACTTGCAGAGTGCTTATCAGACACGTACGGACGAGACCGTGTTTGCCCCCTTTGCCTATGGTACAGTCAATGGAGTTAAGAACGATAAGGATGGGTTTAAGCGTTTCGAAGGAAAGGCAAAAGCTCCCGTAATCCCCTCTTTTGACTTATCACGTGTGGGAGAACGCTGGTTTGCCTCATTCCATTTCGGCATCACCGGTGGTGGCGGTAAGTGTAAGTTCTCTGATGGCTTGCCCTCATTCGAAAGTCAGGTGGCAATGCTTCCCGTATTGGTGGGTGCTATTGCTCCAGGTGCTGTCAATGGTTATAGCATGGAGACGCACATGCAGGGACGTCAGTACTACTTCGGTGGCCAGTTTGGCGTAGGTTATAAGATTACTCCAAACTTCAATGTCAGCGTAGGCGGCCGCGTCATCTATGCACAATGTAACTACTATGGCTATGTGCGCAACATCAGCGTGGATGTGGCTACTCCTACAGGTACAGTCAATATGCCTGCGACAACATTCTTCGAAAACCAAAATATGCCAGACTTCACATCGTTGGTAACGGATAAGGAACTCAACTGCGACCAGACTGGTTGGGGCTTTACTCCCATTATCAGTGCCGACTGGAAGATTGGTAAGGTAAACCTTGCTGCTAAGTATGAGTTTAAGACTCGTCTCCGCCTAAAGAATCAAGCAGGTGTCAATACGAGCGGCCTCTCAGAGTACGACGATGGCAAGAAGGTAAAAGCCGATATTCCCGCAATCCTTGCTCTTGGTGTGCGTTATGAAGTGCTTCCTTCTATTCGTCTGCACGGAGGTTTCCACTACTACTTCGACAAGCAGGCCACTCAGCACGAGAATCGTCACAACTACCTTGAAAATGGCGGTTGGGAAGTATTGGCTGGCGCAGAAGTTGACGTGGCAAAGCGTTGGACGGTTAGTGCTGGATGGCAGACCACCAACTATGGATTGGGTAAAAATAGCAAGTTTATCAGCGATATGAGTTTTGTGACCAACTCCAACTCTGTAGGCTTTGGTGCACGTTTCCAATTGCGCAAGAAGGTGGCGCTCAATATGTCGTATTTCAAGACGTTCTATAAGCACTACGAACGTGAGCAGCAAGACTTCTACAACTTGAAGGGCGGCTTCGCAGGTAAGCTGACTGACGTTACTACTCAACTCTCTGAGGGGGTAGCCCAGATAAGACAAGCATTGGCAAACCCCAATTTGCCTGACGCACAGAAAGCTGCGCTTCAGAATCGCTTGGGCCAGATCCAAACCGAAGCAGGTGCTGTACAGCAGATTGCTACAGGTTTAGCAAATTATTCTACAGCGGGCCGTGACAACTTCCACCGTACGAACGATGTATTCGGTCTCGGACTTGAAATTGATTTCTAAAAAACTCAATAGTCTACATTAAAAGAGGCAACCTCTTTCGATAAGCATATTACTATCGAAAGAGGTTGCCTCTTTTGTTTATGTACTTAGATATTCACTTCCACACTTTACTCATGCACATCGCGAAACGTAGAGGCTGGTAGATTGGCTGCATTCACCAAGTTGGCATGAGTAAATGGTTGCCATGCATAGCGTACGGCGAGGATATGATCTACTTCCTTGCAGTTAAGATGGATGGTGCTTCCGCTTACAGAAGCTTCAGCCACGTGGTATATGCCATCTGCTCCTGCTACTTCGAAGCCTATGATCTTCGCTCCGTTGGCAGCATGCATTCCATCGGCATAGTCAAACGTTACGATGGCTTGATGGGCTTCCGTAGCAGTGAAACTCTTATAAAGCGGACCTGAAGGTGTGCAAGCGTGATGATAAGTATGATTGAGCGCAGAGAGAGCCAATCGGTCTGCTACTTCACGCTTATGAGTAGGATGTACATCGAGCGAGTCACCGAGGTCGGAGCATACCGAAATCCATGTATTGGGAAGCGCTTCGGCTAATCTGCGCTGACTATCTCGGAAGGCGGGCCATGAAGGGCGTGTGGCAATGGACGAGAGTTGCACGACGTAGAATGGAAGTTGAGGCTGGTTGAAGAAATTGCGCCAGCTCTGTTCCAAGAGCGGGAATAAGCGTTCGTGCACTTCCATGTTCTCTGCATTTGATTCGCCCTGATACCACACGGCACCCTTAATGTTGTATCCCTTGAGTGGCAATATGGCACTTTCAAAGAGGTAGGCGGGTTCGTAGGGATGGCGTTGCAAGCGTGAAGTCGCCTTCTTCGTGTTTAAATTAGCACGATCGCGCATCCATCCCATGATGAAATCGTTGTGCCTCCAATTGCGGAGGATAGCGGGAAAGTGTTCTTCAAGTGTAGAGCGGTCGATCCAGTTCTCGCAGCCCGAACCGCCTACGGCATTGCTGATAATGCCTATGTGGCAACCTAAGCTGTCGGCAAGCATACGGCCGAAGTTGAATGCAATAGATGAGAATCGCTTGGCAACTTCTCTGCTTGAGCGCTTCCACTGACCAGACTGTACGTAGAGTAGATGATTGACAGAGTCGAGTCGGGTAGAATCCCATACCTGAGCGTAGGTGGGGATGATGGAAGGCATATTATATAGGTGAAGTCTGGAACAGGTGTCGGCTGCAGCTAAGTCTTCGCGTGCAGTGCGAGTGCGCGGTATGATAAGTTCCATATTCGATTGACCAGAGCAGAGCCATACCTCGCCCACCCATACATCGTTGAATACACGTAGCTGACTGCCCGCTTTAAAACTCAGTTCGTAAGGACCGCCAGCCTTTTCGGCAGGGAATGTTACTTGCCATTGACCATTGGCTTCTGCTATAGCTTCCGCTTTCTGTCCGTGGAAATTTACCTTAACTCGTTCTCCAGCATTCGCTGTGCCTTGCAGCGTGATAGGCTCTTCTCGTTGGAGCACCATGCCGCTTCCGTAAGTGGAAGGCAAGGTAAGTCCGCCAAAGTCGCCCGTGATGTTCTGATAGACTGTGTGAGCTAAGATCTTTGCTCCCTCTGGGTCGGGATGAAGTGCATCGGGAAAGAGGTTGGGGTAGGGGTGAAGAGGAGAATAAAGGTCAATTAAGCCCACACCATAAGTCTGTGCCACTTGCTTGATGCGTTGCTGAATAAGGCTATGCCACAAGCGTGTGCCACTATCAAAACGATGATGATCGTGGAAGATGGGCGACATTAAGCAAATCCAGATCTTTGCTTGCGGATTGGCCACTCTGAAAGAGTCAATCAGTGCCCTATAGTTGGGGATAAACTCATCGGAGTAGTGAGGCCAATCTCGCGGGTCGGTATCGTTGAGTCCGAGATGGATCACTACGAGATCGGGCTTAAAGTCCATAGCAGCTCGAAATTCAGGAAGCTTCACGTAGGGATTGTGCCCTTTGTAGAGCAGTGTTGCTCCGCTATGTCCGAAGTTCTTCACGTCGTAGCCATTGCCCAGCATGTGCTGCAGTTGCACGGGGTAAGCCTGATGTTCTCGATCAGGAAGTTTGTAGCCGAAGGTTACGCTATTGCCCACGCAAGCCACCTTGATAGGCTTACGAGCTGCGGCAGGCAGAGATAGAAGAAATACAAGAAGTAGTAAAAGTTTCTTCATGATAAAGTATAGTATAAGGGTAAGTATTTGTTCGTCAGTCGGCCGAGATTAGGTCGCTTCCACAATCCCAATCCTTGGGAAGTTCGTCGAATTCGCAACGTCTCACTTCGGCATTTTCCATGCGAGGAATGTCGCGAGTCTCCACACCTTTCAGCACGGCTTGTATGGCTCTGTTGAATAGACCATGGCCTACAGCTATAATCGTCTGCCCTTCATAGTGCTCTTTGACAAAACTAAGGAAGCGGCGTGCGCGCTGAAACATTGCTTCTACGCTCTCAGCATCGTCTGGCAGTTGTTCTTGTCGAGCACGAATTACGGGCTTGCCCGTGAAACTTCCCCAATCTCTTTCGCGCAGCAGGGGGCATGGCTTGGTGGGAATGCATAGCTGCTTATTGATAATCTCGGCTGTATCAATCGTACGTTTGAGATCGCTATAGAGCATGATGTCGGGGTGGACGTTCATCTCCTTTAAGCGTTTACCACAGACATCAGCTTGTTCGCGTCCTAACGCTGTGAGATGCCCTGGCATATGCCCTTGGAGAATTTGTCTTTGGTTTTCTTCGGTCTCGCCGTGGCGGACCAGATAAATCGTTGTCATGTGTGCAAAGATGCAAATAATCAATCAATTCACCAAAGCAAGTACTATAATTTGTTTGACTAGACGACGAGGTTACGTCTTCCGAACCGCGTCCTAACTAACGCTTCACTCCATTCATAAATCCTTGATAGACTTTATGCAGATTGGCAAGCCTTTGATTGCAAGAACGAAATAGGTTGTCCTGAAACTTCGGTTGGCGCTGTATGATATCCGAATATCCAAAGTCTTTTTGTGTGGATCCTGGTGGATACATCACTTGAGGGTTATTGGCTATCTGAGACAACACACCATCTGCCGTATCGCAAATAAGAAATATCGTCTTGTTATGTACAACGCCAATACAACGTCTACTCCTTGTCCTGATTTCACGTGCTAAGACAATATAATCAGCGCTGGCTACAGAAAACTCAATTAGAATTGTTAACTTTGCACAACTTATTATTCAATTAAAATACAGCATACAACAAGTGTATATAGGAATAGCAGGAAATATTGGTTGCGGAAAGACAACACTGACTAAGATGCTTGCCGAGCACTACCAATGGGAGCCCCGATATGAGGCGGTGGTGGATAATCCCTACATGGAAGACTACTATCAGAACTTTCAGAGGTGGTCTTTTGCTATGGAGGTCTTTTTCTTGAAAGAACGTTTCAAGGATGCTCTCGAAATATCTAAGTCGGATCATACCATAGTTCAGGATCGTACTCTCCATGAGGGAGTGTTTGTATTTACAGCTAATAACTACGAGCAAGGCAACTTGAGTGATCGCGACTTTGAGACCTATATGGAACTCTATGAGATTATGACCGAGAAGGTGAAACTTCCCGACCTTATGATCTACCTCAAGGCTTCCGTACCTCATCTTGTGGAAAATATCCAAAAGCGTGGACGTGCATGTGAGCAGAACATCCCCGTCGAATATCTACAAGGCCTGAACAGCAGATACGAAGACTTCATTCTTAATAAGTATAAAGGGAAAGTTCTGACACTTGATGTGGATAAGCTTGATTACAAGATGCGCTCTGAAGATTTCCTTTTTATTATAAATAAGATAGACGCAATTATTTCCACAGATCTCACCAATACTAAATAAAAGAAGAAACAATGCATATAGCCGTAGCCGGTAACATTGGCAGTGGCAAGACCACACTGACAAAGATGTTAGCAAAACGATATAACTGGTCACCTCGTTTTGAACCCGTTGAACATAATCCTTATCTTGACGATTTCTATCACGATATGTCAAGATGGTCGTTCAATCTGCAAATTTACTTTCTCAACAAGCGTTTTAAGGAAGTAGTAGAAATCAGCCAAAGCAACCAAGATATCATCCAAGATCGTACGATCTTTGAGGACGCTTGCATATTTGCGCCTAATCTGCACGGACAGGGATATATGTCCGACCGCGACTTCAACAATTACTCTGATTTGTTTGATACAATGATGACGCTCGTGGAGCTGCCCGACTTGATGATTTACATCCGCTCTACGGTATCCAATCTCATCAACCAAATTGGCAAACGCGGACGTGAGTGTGAGCAAACAATTCGCATCGACTATCTCACAGGATTGAACGAAAGGTATGAAGAGTGGATTAAGGGTTATAAGGGCAATCTAATCATAGTAGATGGCGACACACAAAAGTTTGAATCCGATGCTGAAGCATTCAAACGCATAACGGATAGTATTGACGCCAAACTGCTCGGGCTATCAAAATAAACAATATAAATCGCGTTTCGCGCGTTTTTTTGAACGTATAATGGTCATTAATTGGTCATTAATTGAATCATTAATATCTTTTTAGGCAGAATAGATGTTTGTCTAAGTTTAACCGCGGTATAAATGAAGAATTAATGTACAATTAATGGCCATTAATGTTTCAAAACGCGCGAAGCGCAAAAACTTCCATTGACCTTAAATCTTGCGTTACGACAGTTCGAACTTCGGAATGATTCGCTTAAATCATAAATGTAGACACAGAAACGGCAGAATGATAAGTATTAGGCACGATGTACAGCAAAAAGACTTATTTCTGTACTTAAAAAAGAAGTTTGCTCTTTTATGCACATAAAAAGTCGCATAATGCTAAATAAAACTGACAATATGTGGAAAAATGAACGTTTTATGCTTTTTCTTTAAGAATTTTGTCGCCCAAAGTATGGTTTTGATAAGAAAAAGTTATATCTTTGCAGCATCGAAAGAGAAAAAGGAGGAGGAAAGGCTGTAAAGCCCTCTTATTGTTTCTCAAAAAACGATATTAAAGAACAATACAAAAACGATATGCGCCAAACAATAGAATTCACCAAAATGCACGGAGCAGGTAATGACTACATCTATGTCAATACCTTGAAATATCCCATAGCAGATCCCGAGGAACTCTCTCGCTTATGGAGCGACCGACACAAGGGTATCGGCGGTGATGGTCTTGTATTGATAGGGAAGGGAGCGGAAGGTGCCGACTTCTCTATGCGCATTTTCAACAATGATGGCTCGGAAGCCCGTATGTGTGGCAATGCCTCGCGCTGCATTGGTAAGTATCTGTATGAATACGGGCTTACGAAGCAGACCGAGATTAAGCTTTCTACCTTATCGGGTATTAAGATCTTGAAGCTCCATGTGTCGGCGGATGGACAGGTGGAGAGCGTCACTGTCGACATGGATAAGCCCCGCTTGGCAGTTCCCTCCCAGATGGCTACTCCCGATGGCTCACTCACAGAGGGCACTGTAGTCGCCACAGATGGCAAAAGCTATACGGGCACATTCGTATCGATGGGCAACCCTCACTTTGTAGTATTCGTAGATGATGCTGAGAAATTTGATGTGGCGGGCGTTGGACCTACGCTTGAATTCGCTAAGGCATTTCCCGAACGTTGCAACATTGAGTTTGCCACGCTCTTGGCAGACGGAAGCATACGCATGCGAGTGTGGGAGCGAGGCTCAGGCATTACCATGGCATGCGGTACAGGTGCTTGTGCCACGGCAGTAGCAGCAGCCTTAACTCATCGCACGGGTAGAAGTTCAGATATCCACATGGATGGAGGTACACTCCATATAGAGTGGCGCGAGAGCGATGGCCGAGTGATGATGACAGGTCCTGCCACGAAAGTGTTTGACGGACGAATAGATATAGACCACTAAACGCAGAGAGTTGGAAGAAAGACAAGCAGCAGAGGAAACGCGGAACTGATGAAAGTCTTGCTTCTAACTCTCTGACGCTTTAAATCTCATGTAGAACTTCTTCTTATTATTACAAGGAGCATACGCGATACATTGAGACTTTACATATAAACAAACGAATACATCAATCAATCTTTAAGAACGATGATTACGCTGAACGAGAATTTTCTGAAATTACAAAAGAACTATCTTTTTGCAGATATAGCCCAGAAGGTGGCTGCTTACAAAGAGGCTCATCCAGAAGCACCCATTATCCGATTGGGCATAGGCGATGTGACGCGTCCACTTTGTCCCGCAGTGATTGAAGCCCTTCACAAGGCTGTCGACGAAATGGGCAATGCAGAGACTTTTCGTGGTTATGGTCCAGAGCATGGTTACGAATTCTTGCGTAAAGCCATTGTAGAAAATGACTTTGCTCCGCGAGGCATTAGCCTTGATGAAGATGAAATCTTTATCAATGATGGTGCAAAGAGCGATACGGGTAATTTCGGTGACATTCTCGGCACAGACAATAGTATCTGCGTGACCGACCCGATCTATCCTGTCTACATCGATTCCAATGTGATGGGAGGCCGTGCCGGAGAGATTGAGAATGGTAGCTGGAGCAAGGTGACCTATTGTCCCTGTACAGCCGACAATGACTTCACTCCTCAACTGCCCGATCATGCCACTGACATGATATACCTCTGCTATCCCAACAATCCAACGGGAACTACGCTGAGCAGAGCAGAACTTGAAAAGTGGGTGGCCTATGCACTGAAGAATAAGAGCCTACTGCTCTACGATGCCGCTTACGAAGCCTACATTACGCGTGAGGGTGTTCCTCATTCCATCTACGAGATAGAGGGCGCCAAAGAGTGTGCTGTAGAATTCCATTCTTACTCAAAGACAGCGGGCTTCACTGGCCTTCGTTGCGGCTATACCGTAGTGCCCAAAGCGCTGAAGGTACGCGCTAAGAGTGGCGAAGAAGTACAACTCAATCAACTCTGGAATCGTCGACAGTGCACCAAGTTTAATGGTACAGCCTACATCGTACAGCGTGCAGCTGAGGCCATCTATACAGAGGAAGGCAAGAAGCAAGTGCGCCAGACCATCGACTACTACATGACCAATGCGCGCATCATGCGCGAAGCGTTGACCGAAGTCGGATTGAAGGTCTATGGTGGTGTAGATGCTCCATACATTTGGCTCAAGACCCCCGATGGCGTAGGCAGTTGGGAATTCTTCGAACAACTCTTGACGCAGATCAACGTAGTGAGCACACCGGGCGTAGGCTTTGGCCCTGCTGGTGAAGGCTTTATTCGCCTCACTGCCTTTGGCAAACGTGAAGATTGTGAAGAAGCTATGCGTCGCCTCAAGGCGTGGATGGGCAAAAGAGTATAAGAGCTTATAAGTTTAAGAGTTTAAGAGTCAAGAAAATACATATAGCAAAAGGTAACTTTATAACATCATAACCTCCAAACTTCAAACTCGCCTTATAACCTCCAAACTTCAAACTTCCCCTTCCCATACATAAGATAACACAAAACAAACTAACTATAACATAGGGTTCGGGCTTGATGCCGCACGCGCAGCGTAGCATGGCGAAAGCAAGATTCCCCATAATCTCCTTATCACTTAACCCCTTACTAAAATGAGCACCCTTCGTTTTAAAGTAGTGGAAGAAGCGTTCAAGAAGCGTCCACTCGAGGTAAAAGCTCCCCAGGAGCGTCCGTCGGAATATTTTGGCAAGTATGTGTTCAATCAGGAGAAGATGTTCAAGTATCTTCCGCTGAAGACTTACCAGCAGCTCCGCGAGGTAATCGAAAAAGGCACACCGCTGCCTCTGTCTGTAGCCAACGACGTGGCTAAGGGCATGAAGCAATGGGCCATGGAAATGGGTGTAACCCATTGTACTCACTGGTTCCAGCCCCTTACTGAAGGTACTGCCGAGAAGCACGATGCTTTCGTAGAGCACGACTTCAAGGGCGGTATGGTAGAGGACTTCTCAGGTAAGGAATTGGTACAGCAAGAGCCCGATGCCTCTTCTTTCCCCAATGGTGGTATCCGTTCTACTTTCGAAGCTCGTGGCTACTCTGCATGGGATCCTGCATCGCCTGTATTCATCGTGGGCGACACCTTGATGATTCCTACCATCTTCGTAAGCTACACGGGCGAAGCCCTCGACTATAAAGCTCCGTTGAAGAAAGCACTTGCTGCCGTCGACAAGGCTGCTACAGCTGTATGCCACTATTTCGATCCAAACGTGACTCGCGTAACCGCCAATCTTGGTTGGGAACAGGAGTACTTCCTCGTAGACGAAGGCCTTTATGCCGCTCGTCCCGACCTCCTGCTCACAGGACGTACGCTGATGGGACATGACTCTGCTAAGAATCAGCAGATGGACGACCACTACTTCGGCGCCATCCCCGAACGCGTGCAGGAATTCATGCGCGACCTCGAGATTCAAGCTCTCGAACTCGGCATCCCTTGCAAGACTCGTCACAACGAAGTAGCCCCCAACCAGTTTGAACTCGCTCCTATCTTCGAGGAGTGTAACTTGGCTGTCGACCACAATATGCTCATCATGTCGCTCATGCGCAAGATAGCACGTAAGCATGGCTTCCGTTGCTTGCTCCACGAAAAGCCTTTCGCTGGCATCAATGGTTCGGGCAAACATGAGAACTGGAGTCTTACGACCGATACCGGTGCATTGCTCCACGGACCTGGTAAGACTCCCGAGGAAAACCTTCGCTTCCTCGTATTCATCGTTGAGACCCTGATGGGTGTGTACAAGCACAATGGTCTGCTCAAAGCTTCCATCATGAGTGCTACCAATGCTCACCGTCTGGGCGCCAACGAAGCACCTCCCGCAATCATCTCAAGCTTCCTCGGTAAGCAGCTTAGCGAATTCTTGGACAAAGTAGAAAATTCTACCAACGATGAACTCTACACGCTCGAGGGCAAGCACGGCGTACAGCTTGACATCCCGCAGATCCCCGAGTTGATGATCGATAATACGGATCGTAACCGTACGAGCCCGTTCGCCTTTACTGGCAACCGTTTTGAGTTCCGTGCCGTAGGTTCTATTGCAAACTGTGCAAGTGCCATGATCGTGCTCAATACGGCTGTAGCTGAGGCTTTGACCAACTTCAAGACCCGTGTAGACGCACTCATGGCTAAGGGTGAGGGCAAGATTAGTGCCATCCTCGAAGTGCTCCGTCAGGATATCAAGACTTGCAAGCCCATCCATTTCGATGGCAATGGCTATAGCGACGAATGGAAGGAAGAAGCAAAGCGCCGTGGCTTGGACTGCGAAACTTCTTGCCCCGTTATCTTCGATCGTTATCTCGATGAGGATAGCATCAAGATGTTTACTGATATGCATGTGATGACGAAGCCCGAACTCGAAGCTCGTAACGAGATTAAGTGGGAGACTTATCAGAAGAAGATCCAGATTGAAGCCCGCGTGCTTGGCGATCTCTGCATGAACCACATCATCCCCGTAGCTACGAAGTATCAGAGCGAATTGGTCGACAATGTACATAAGATTCAAGAAGCGTTCTCTGATCCTGCAACGGTAAAGCGCCTCACTGCTTACAACATCGACCTCATTGAGAAGATCAATAAGCACGTAAGCTTCGTGGCAGAAAACGTTGAAGCTATGGTAGAAAAGCGTAAGGTGGTCAACAAGATTGAAGATATCCGCACGCTGGCTGTAGCCTACCACGATGAGATCACTCCTTACTTCGACTCTATCCGTTACCACATCGACAAGCTCGAACTCATCGTCGAGGACGAAATGTGGACACTGCCTAAGTATCGTGAGCTCCTCTTCATCCGATAAATAAGAAAATAGCAGCAATCTCGGATATAATCCATAAATATAAAAGCCTTGCCAAAGTTTACCCTATGCTGGGAACGCTTTATGGCAAGGCTTTTGGTTTGGAAATGCGCATCGCGTGTATGGAGGAATATATATCGTGTTTGAAAGCTCTTATTGGCTTATAACGAGATGATTTCCTCTTGTGGTAGGGCATGTGATCTTCTGAAGCTGATACAGTTTGAGCTGTTTGCCCGATAAAGTTGTCGTACACCGACCGATGCTCGTGCGTACACCGACCGATGCTCGTGCGTACACCGAC